>JAVVHH010000049.1:0-24946 GCA_032249615.1 Acetobacteraceae bacterium | reverse complement strand
CCCGGCCACCGCGCGCGCCGGGCCCGTGAGTTCGAGGATGTGCAGGCCGGTGTTGGCGCGGTCGACGATGTAGATGTAGCCGCGGCTGTCGGTCTCGACGTTGTTGGTCTGGATCGCGACCTTGCAGCGGGGCTTACCGTCGACGGGAACGCAGCGCTTGTCGGTGGCCTCGGTGATTGACGGGATGAAGTAGCCGACCTCCTTCGGGTGATAGGGGTCGCGGACGTCTAGCGCGCGCACGCCGGCATTGAAGAAGCTGATGAAGGCCATCTTCTTGTAGAAGACCGGGTCCATGCTCTCGTTGGAGGAGTGCGAGCCGAAGCGGCCCCCGCGCTCGCAGAAGTTTCCGCTGGCTTCGGGTACGGTGTAGTTGGAGATCATCATCGGGCGGCTCTCGATGCTGATATCGGCGAACCAGACCATCTGGCGAGCCTCGCCGCACTCGTTTTGGATCGCCTCGTCGACGAACATGACGATGTCGCGGTGGCTGCCCTCCTTGTCGTGCGCGAACTCGGCGATGGGCATGTCGAGCATGGGAAAGGTCGTGTGCGCGCCGTTCAGCGCGGACATGGTGAGGCGCGAGACTTCGGGGTAGCGGAGGTTTTCGGCGGTGGGCTCCGGCGGCCCGTGCAGGAGCTTGTCGCGGTCGACGACCTGCAGCATGCCGCCCTTGTCGGTGCCGTAGCCGAAGAAGATGCGGTTGCCCCGCGGCCCGGTGGAGATCATGCCGTGCAGCTCGGTCGGCACTGCGCCGGTCGCGCCCGGCTCCTGGCCGGGCAGGCCGAAATCGCGGATCTTGACGGGGTGGGCGGGGTCGCTGAGGTCGTAGACCTGCGTCATGCGGCGGATGCGCCAGTCGGGCGCGCCGGAGACGAGGTAGGCGATGCCGGTATCGCATTCCCACCAGCTCTTATGGGTGTCTTTGAGCCCGGCGATGCGGGTGATCAGCACGGGGTTGGCCGGGTCGGCGACGTTCCAGATCTCGTGGGCTTCGCTGCCGAACGTGCGTAGCATGTAGACGGCGGATTTGTCGCCTTTGGGGAGCTTCGATCCGTCGCAGACGCGGACCATCTGGGCGCCGCCGGCTTCGTAGGTGCCGGGCTGGCCGGGGATGTGGCGCAGGTAGCGCGGATGGGCAGGGTCGGTGACGTCGACGATGGAGGTGCCGTTCGGTTCGGCTCGGCCGGTCAGGGAGTTGACGGGGTTGGGGATGTCGTCGCTGCCGCCGTGATGACCGATGTAGGCGATCCAGCGGTCGCCCTGGTGGTGGATGGTGGGCTGGTAGGCGCTGCGGGCCTGCAGGCCATCGGCGCCGACGAGGCGCATGTTGGACGCTTCGGGCGGATCGCCGATCTTGGGTTGGGCATAAGCGGCGACGCAGAGCGCCAGCAAGGGGATGGCGGCGACGAGGCGGCGAAGCGGCATGGACGTCCTCATTGCTTATTAGGTTCGACGAACGTTAAGGCAGAGCGAACCACTTCCGTCGCCGCCGCACAAGCGTCCAATGCCCTTGACAGAGACGAACGTTCGTCCGCGTTTTGGAGGCCTCAGGGAGGCATGGCATGCGGTTGCAGGAACAGGTTGCGCTCGTCATCGGCGGCGCCGGCGGGATTGGCGCAGCCACGGCGCGGATGTTGGCCGAGGAGGGGGCGCGGGTCGCCATCACCCACACGCTGCGATCGGCCGAGAGGGCGGCGCAGATCGTGGAGAGGCTGCCGGGAGGCGGGCATGTCAGCCTGCCGGCGGACGTGGCGGAGACGCGTTCGCTCGAGGCGCTGCGCGAACGGATCGAGGCTTGGTCGGGCGGGACGCTGAACATCCTGGTCAACAGCGCGGGCTTCACCAAGCCGATCCCGCATGGCGATCTCGAGGCGCTGGACGACGCGCTGATCGACCGAATGTTCGCGGTCAACTGGCGCGGCCAGTTCGCGGCGATCCGGGTGTTCGCGCCGCTGCTGACCGCCTCGGGCAACGGGTTGATCGTGAGCATCTCGTCGGTGGCCGGGCAGACCGGGACGGGGTCGTCGATCGCGTATTGCGCGGCCAAGGCGGGGATCGACGTGATGACCAAGTCGCTCGCCCGGGTGCTCGCGCCGGCGGTGCGGGTGATGGGGGTCGCGCCCGGCGTGGTGGACACGAAGTTCGTGCCGGGGCGGGACGCGGCGTTCAACCAGAAGACGGCGCAAGCCACGCCGCTCCAGCGGGTCGCGACGGCGGACGATGTCGCCGAAGCGGTGCTGGCGTGCGCCACCTCGCTGCGCTTTGCGACCGGGACCACGCTCGTGGTCGATGGCGGGCGGTCGCTTTAGGCGAGCGATCCGATGCCAAGCCGGTCGCCCAGCTCGTCGAGAACCTTGCCCAGGGCGGGCGGGATCGGCACGCCATCCCGCTCCCGTTCGGCACGGCGGCGGGCGCGTTCCTCGCCGGGGAAGCGGATCGCGTCGACGCCCGGCAGGCGGGCGGAGTCGCGGAGTTCGTCGAGATGGGCGACGACGGCGGCGGCGAACAGGGCCGGATCGATGAAGCGGCGGACGTCGAGGGCGAGGATGAAATGGCCGGTGTTGGACTCGGTGCGATCGTCGGCGTTGAAATCCACGACGGCGCGGCCGACGCCGGCGCCGTTCAGCGTGCCGGCGAGCAGGCCGAGGATGAGCGCGAGCCCGGCGCCTTTGTAGCCGCCGATGGGCAGCAGGACGCCGTCGCCGCTCTTGGCCGGGTCGGTAACGGGGCCGCCGGTGCTGCGGTCGATCATCCAGCCCTCCGGCATCGTCTTGCCCTGCAGGACGTAGTTCTTGACCGTGCCGTAGGAGACCACCGTGGTCGCGATGTCCAGCACGACGGGAGGCGCATCGCCGGCCGGGAGGGCAATGGCGAGCGGGTTGGTGCCGAGCAGGAGGTCGGTGCCGCCCCAGGGCGCCATGTGGTTGGCGCTGGCGACGGCGGAGTAGATGCCGATCATGCCGTGGGCGAGCGGCATCGTGGCGTAGAGCGAGGCGGGGCCGGCATGATTGGAGCGGCGCACGCCCACCCAGCCGACGCCCGCCCCGCGCGCCAACTCGGCCGCGACCTCGGCGGCGCGGCGCATCACGAGATGACCCATCCCGTTGTCACCGTCGACGAGCGCCGTCGCGGGGGCGGTGCGGTCCACGGTGATGGCAGGCGTCCGGTTCACCGCGCCGCCCTCGAGCCGGCGGACATATTGCGGCAGGCGGAACACGCCGTGCGCGTCGGCGCCCACCAGGTCGGCCTCCGCCATCAGGCCCGCGACGATCGCCGCATCCGCCCCGGGCAGCCCGGCGGCGACGAAAGCGCGCGCCATGAAGTCGGCCAGGGCGGGCGCGGGGACCCGCTTGGTCACGGCGTCAGCAGACGGTCGGCGGCGTGCTCGGCCGCCACCGGCCGGGTCTCGCCGGTGGCGACCAAGGTGCGGGTGGCGGTGACCGAGGCGTAGGTCCAGAAGATCCGCAGGGGCTCGGTCGCCGACACGTTGCGGAAAAAGTGCGGCAGGCCCGGCGGGATCCAGCTCGTGTCGCCAGGTCCGACCGGATGTTCGGCGCCGTCGATCACGGCGACGCCATGGCCCTCGAGCACGATCACGCTCTCCTCGCAATCATGATAGTGCTCGCCGATCGTGCTGCCTGGCGCGATGGCGGTGATGCCGTTGATCAATTGCTTGGCGCCGGAGCGCGGCATGACGAGCGGGATGGTGCGGTTGCCGCCGCCGCGATCGGCGACGGGCTGCTCGGCCGGGCGGATCACCACGCCCTGCACGTCAATCCGCATGGATGTTGGCGGCACGCAGGATGTCCCCCTTCGCCTTGAAGTCCTCGTCGATCAGCGTCTTGAGGGCGGATGGCGGCCCGCCCACGACCTCGTAGCCCAGATCGGTCAGCTGCTTCTTGACCTCCGGGTCCGCCAGCGCCTGGTTGGCGGCGGCATTCAGCTTGTCGATGATCGCGGGCGGTGTGCCCGCCGGCACCAGCAACGCGCCCCAGGCGGAGAACGCGAAGCCCGGCAGCCCGGCCTCGGCCAGCGTCGGTACGTTCGGCAGCGTCGGGAGGCGTGCCGGGTCGGCGATGCCGAGGATGACGAGCCGCTTGTCGTCCAGAAACGGCAGCGGCGTCGGTAGCGCGGTGAACATCACGGGGATATGGTCGGCGACCACTTCGTTCAGCGCGGGCGTGGCGCCCCGGAAAGGGACGTGCTGCAGCTTGATGCCGGCGGCGCGCTCGAACAGCTCCATGGCGATGTGCTGCGGGCTGCCCTGGCCGCCGGAGGCAAAGTCGATGACGCCGGGCTTGGCCTTGGCTGCGGCGATGAACCCGGCCAGCGTGTCGGCTTTCAACGACGGGCTGGCTACCAGCGCCCAGTGGATGCGCACGAGTTGCACCACCGGTGCGAACGCGGTGCGCGGATCGTAGCCGGCGTCGGAGCGGATGTTCGGGAGCACCGTGACGACGCTGTCGTTGACGGCCAGGACCGTGTAGCCGTCTGGCGCGGCGCGGGAGCCCGCGCGCATGCCGAGCAGTCCGGCGGCGCCGGGCTGGTTCTCGACGAACAGACTGCCGCCGAGGATGCGGCCCATACGGTCGGCGACGATGCGGGTGACGACGTCGACGGCGCTGCCCGCGGCGAGCGGCTCGAGGATGCGGATGGGCCGCGAAGGGTAGTCCTGCGCCGAGGCGGGGCCCGCGACCAGGAGCAGCAGGAGCAGCCAGCGGATCATGCCGGCAAGCCGAACAGCCTGGCCGCGTTGCCGCCGAGGATCGCCACCCGCTCCGGATCGCTCAGCGATGGCGTTGCCAGGACGAGGTCGACCGGGTGGAGCTCCCAGGGGATTGGGAAATCGGTCCCGAGCACGATCTGGCTGGTGCCGACTTGGGCAGCGAGGTGGCGCAGCGCCTCCGGGGTGAACACCAGGGCGTCGTAGAACATCTGGTTGAGGTATTCGGTCGGCTTCTTCTTCAGGACGATACCCGGATTGCAGTTCTGCGGGGAAACCGAGCAGCTGACGTCGATCCGCGGGGCGTAGGAGGGCAGGAAGCCGCCCCCGTGCGCGGCCAGGATCTTCAGTTTAGGAAAGCGGTCCAGCGCCCCTTCGAAGATGAGGTGCTCGAGCGCGATCGTGGTCTCGAGCGGGTTGCCGACAGTGTTGGCGATCCAGCCGTTGCCAACGAAGCGGGGTGCCATCTCCGGCAACGCTTGCGGGTGGATGAACAGGACGGCGCCGAGCTCCTCCGCCTTGGCGAGCAAGGGGCGGAAGCGGGGTTCGGCGAAACTCTCGCCCAGCACGCTGCCGCCGATCGCCGCGCCGCGGATGCCGGGCTTGCGCATGGCGTCCTCGAGCTGTTTCACGGCGAGGTCGGGAAACTGCATGGTCAACGAGGCGAAGGCGCCGAAACGGTCCGGGTTGGCGGCGCAGAGCTCGGCCAGATGATCATTCTGCAGGGCGACGATACGGCTTCCGGTGTCGCGGTCGGTCCGGTACCAAAAGGGATTGATCGACAGGATCTCCATGTCGACGCCCATGTCGTCCATCGATCGCAGGCGGTCGTCCACGCCATTGGCGAGGAAGTGCTCGGCGACACCCTTCGTGGGCGGGACGATGTTCTGGCCGGCGGCCCCCATCAGCGACAACGCGTCTTGGAAGATGCAGTGGCTATGAACGTCGACCGTCTTGACGCGCTGCCCGCCGATGCTGACGGGGCGGCGGGCCGGCGCCTGTTGATGGGCGGGTTGGGCGCGGGCGCGGTCGAGCAGGCAGCAGCTGCAGAATGCCAGGCCAGCGCCCAGCAAGCCTCTCCGTGATGGCATGGTCGTTTCTCCCAGTTCTCAGCGGGGCTTGAGGCCGAGGATGGTCCTTGCCTCGGCCACGGTGGCGATCTCGCCCCCTAGTTGCTCGACGATATGGACCGCCTTGGCGACCATGGCGGCGTTGTCGGGGGCGAGCACGCCGCGGCTGAGGTTGACGGCGTCTTCGAGGCCGACGCGCACGTGGCCGCCGAGCAGGAAGGCTTGGGCGACCATCGGGAATGCCATGCGGCCGATGCCGAAGCCCGCCCAGACGGCGTCGGGCGGCAGCATGGAGCGCGCGTAGGCCATGGTCTGCGGTGTCATCTCGAAGCCGTAGCGGATACCGGTGACGATCTGGAACAGGGCAGGGCTGTCGAGGACGCCGTCCTTGATGAGCTGCTTGGCGAGCTGGATGTCGCCGCTGTCGAACACTTCGAGTTCGGGCTTGCTGCCGGCTTCGCGCATGGCGCGCGCCATGGTGGCGATGCTCTCGGGCGCGTTGATGACGGCCGAGGTCCCGGACCACATGGTGTTGAGGTCGAGCGTGCAGATCTCGGGCTTCAGCGCGATCACGTGCTCGACCCGGCGCATCGGCAGCATCAGCGTGGTTCCGGGGGCGGCGACGCTGGGGTCGTCCTTGCTGGGGATGAAGCGCTGGCCGGGGCCGGTGGTGAGATTGATGATGACGTCGGTGCCGCTGCTGCCGATGCGGTCGACCACTTCGCGGTAGTGTTCCAGCTCCATCGAGGGGCGCCCGTCCGGATAGCGGACGTGGATATGGGTGATGGCGGCGCCAGCTTTGGCGGCGCCGATGCAGGCGTCGGCGATCTGCTGCGGTGTTACGGGCAGGCCGGGGTGCTGGGCCAGCGTCGTCTGGTTGCCGGTGACGGCGCAGCTCACAATCGTCTTGTTCATTACGTTCCCATACCGTGTCGTTGTCTTTGGGGTCGCTTGACAACCGACCCGGTGGCGAAGACGCTATACGAACGTTCGTATCAGTCAAGGCGCGATGGATCGATTGGCAGCGGAGGATGAACGGCCGGTTCGGCAGCGGTTGCTGGACGCGGGCGAACGGCTGTTTGCCGCCCACGGCTGGAACGGGGTTAGCATCCGCACCCTGGCCGCGGAAGCCGACGTGACGCTGTCGGCGCTCAACTACCATTTCGGCGAGAAGGAGAACCTGCTCGCGGAGATCTTCGCGGCGCGGGCGGCGCCGATCGCGGCCGAACGGATGCGATTGCTCGGCAAGATCGAGGCGAAGGGCGCGCCGACGCTGGAGGCGATCATCCAGGCGTTCCTCCGCCCGGCGCTGACCGTCGACAAGCAGTTCGGCGGCGCCCCGTTTGTGAAGTTGCGGGCGCGGCTGGCGACCGAGCCGGAGGCGTTCAGCCGGCGCATTCTGGCCCGCGCGTTCGATCAGTCGAGCGGGGCGTTCATCAAGGCGCTGCAGGCCGTTCTGCCGGGCTTGCCGGCGGCCGACCTGGCCTGGCGGTTCCATTTTCTGCTCGGGGCGATGTCCTACACGATGGCCAACCCCGGGCGGATCCAATCGCTGACCGGCGGAGCGTGCGACCCGGGCGACACGGAATTGGCGCTGGCGCATCTGGTGCCGTTTGCGGCTGCCGGGTTCCGGGCCGCGCCGGTGCGCCGCCCCCGCCGTAGAACGAAACAATAAAGAGGAGGACCAGCATGGACATCGACGTCCCGACCCCGACCCGCGTGACCCGCAGCGAACTCGACGCAACGGCCGACCGGCTGCGGAACTGGGGGAAGTGGGGGCCCGACGATCAGATCGGCACCCTGAACTACACGACGCCGGAGGACATCGTCCGGGCGGCGGGGCTGATCCGCAAGGGGCAGGTGATCTCGCTGGCGCTGAACTACGACAAGGACGGGCCGCAGGGCGGCAAGACCAAGTTCCCGCCCGTTGGGCGCTTCAACCCGGTGCACACCATGCTGCGGAGCGGTTCGGACGCCTATGCCGGCACGCTGGACAAGCGCGGGATACGCTCGGCGGACGACATGGTGCTGTTCCCGCTGCAGGCGGGCACGCACTGGGATGGTCTCGGCCATATCTTCTTCGATGGGCACATGTGGAACGGCTACGACTGCCGGGAGGTTTCGTCGTTCGGTGCGGCCAAGGCGGGGATCCATTTCACGAAGGAGAAGATGGTCGGGCGCGGCGTGCTGCTCGACATCCCGCGGCATCTGGGGATGGAGTGGTTGCCGGACGGGTTCGCCATCAAGAACGAGCTGCTCGACGCGTGCTGCGCGGCGCAGGGCGTGGAGGTTGGGCGCGGCGATCACCTGCTGATCCGGACCGGGCAGATGGAGCAGTGTTTGGCCGCCGGGTCGTGGGACGGCTATCCGGGCGGCGACGCGCCGGGCTTGGATTTCGAGACGCTGGACTGGCTGCAGGCCAAGCAGGTCGCGGCGGTGGCGACCGACACGTGGGGCGTGGAGGTGCGGCCGAACAACACGGACGGCATCAACCAGCCGTGGCATTGGATCTGCATCCCGATCATGGGCCTGACGATGGGCGAGATCTTCAAGCTCGACGAACTGGCCAAGGCCTGCGCGGCGGACGGCACCTACGACTTCTTCTTCGTCGCACCCGCGCTGCCGATCACCGGGGCGGTCGGTTCACCGCTCAACCCCATCGCGATACGCTAAGCTCAACCGGCGATGCGGCGACAGACCGCACGCCAAGGGAGGCTTCCGGCATGACCACCAATCTCAAGCGCCGTAGTTTGCTGACGCTGGCCGCGGCGCTCGCGGCCCCGCAGGCCCGCGCGGCGGAATATCCGACCCGGCCCGTGCGAGTAATCGTCCCGTTCGCGCCGGCCGGGCCGACGGACATCATGGCGCGTATTCTGACCAATTACCTGGGGAGCCGGCTGAACGGGTCGTTCATCGTCGACAACCGGCCGGGCGCGGGCGGGAACATCGGGACGGCGTTCGTGGCGCGGGCCGAGCCCGATGGCTACACGCTGCTGATCGATTCGAGCGCGTTCGTGGTCAATCCGAGCCTGTACAAGCGGTGTCCGTATGACGCGTTCACCGATTTCGCGCCGATCAGTGAGCTCGGCACGTCGCCGAACGTGTTCGTCGCGGGTCCGCAGACCGGCATCGCCTCGATTGGAGACCTGATCGCCAAGTGCAAGGCGGATCCGACCGCGATCTCCTATGCCAACCCGGGGATCGGGACGACCCCGCAACTGTCTGGCGAGCTGCTGAAGCTGAAGGCGGGGATCAGCATGACCTCGGTGCCGTTCGGGGGTGCTGGGCCCGCGGTGCAGGCCGTGCTGGGCGGCACGACGCCGGTTGCGTGCGTGGCGCTGCCGCCGGCGCGTCCGCTGATCGCGTCCAATTCGCTCCGGGCGCTGGCGGTTACGGGCTCGGCGCGCTGGTTCGACCTGCCGGACGTGCCGACGATGGTGGAACTGGGCTATCCCGAGTTCGTGGCCGACACGTTCCAGGCGTTTCTGGCGCCGGCCAAGACCCCGCCGGAGATCGTGGCGCTGCTGGCCAAGACGTCGCTCGACATCCTGCATGACAAGGCGGTCGCCGAGCAGCTGCACGGCGCCGGGCTGGAGGTGGTGGCGAGCACGCCGGAAGCGTTCGTCAAGCGCATCGCCGCCGACGTGCCGAAATGGCGGGACATCATCCGCGACGCGAAGATCCCACAGGTCTGAGCTTGCGCATTCTCGACATTCGCGAGCGCGCGGTGCCCGTACAATCGGCCATGCGCAATGCCGCGTTCGACTTCTCGGAGATGACGACGTCCGTTGTCGCCGTGCTGACCGACGCGGTGGCGGAGGGGCGGCCAGTCGTCGGATACGCGTTCAATTCGACCGGGCGCTACGCCTGCGGCGCGGCGATGCGGGAACGGTTCATCCCACGGCTGCTCGCCGCGCCGCCGGAGACGCTGACCGGCGCGGATGGCATGCTCGACCCGGGCGCGTGCGTGGCGCGGATGGCGCTGCGGGAGAAGCCCGGGGGCGAGGCGGAACGGTCGGTGCCGATCGGCACCATCGAGGTCGCGATCTGGGATGCGGTGGCCAAGGCGGGGCGGCGGCCGCTCTGGGACCTGCTGCGGGAGCGTTACAGAGACGGGACCGGGCCAGACAGTGTGCCGGTCTATGTCGGCGGCGGATGGTATCAGCCGGGCGACGATCTGGCGGCGCTGCGGGACGAGGTGCGGCGGCATCTCGACTCCGGCTACACCGCGCTGAAGATCAAGACGGGCGGGGTCGCGCTCGACGACGATTGCCGGCGGCTCGACGCGGTGCTGGAGATCCTGGGCGCGGCGGACAGGCTGGCGGTGGACGCGAACGCGGCGCTCTCGCCAGAGCGGGGCATGGCCTACGCCGACCGGCTCGGGTCCTACGGGCTGCGCTGGTTCGAGGAGCCGTGCGGTCCGCTGGCGCTTGCCGATTTCGCGGCGCTTGCGGAACGATATGCGCCGCCGTTGGCGACGGGGGAGAACCTTTTCAGCCTGACCGACGTGGAGAACCTGTTGCGGTTCGGTGGTTTCAGGCCGGGTCATGACGTGCTGCAGGTCGATCCGCCGCAGGCGTTCGGGATCGCGGCGTATGCGGCGATGGTGACGCGGGTGGAGGAACTGGGGGGCGACCGGTCCTGCATCTATCCGCATGGCGGCAACATGATGTCGTTCGCGGTGGCGGCGGGGTTGGAGTTGGGCGGGTGCGAGGCGTATCCGGGCGTGTTCGGCGCGTTCGGCGGCTTCGCCGAGGGCATGCACGTGAGCGATGGGATTCTGCCGCTGCCCGATTGCCCGGGCATCGGCTTCGAGCGGCAGCCCGGGCTGTTCGCGCTCATGCGGGAGTTGGCGGCATGACCAGGTTCGAACGGCATCGCGAGCATTTCGCCGGGTTGCTGGTCGCCGCGATCGGGGGTTCGGCGATCTACGAGGGCGCGCAGTATGGGATCGGCAGCCTGACGGAGATGGGGTCGGGCTTCTTCCCGGTGATGCTCGGGGCGGGGATGATCCTGATGGGGGCGATCATGGCGCTGATGCGACCGGCCGGACCGGGGCACGGCACTCAGGCGCCGAACTGGCGGGGTGCCGCGGCGATCGTGGCGGCGGTGGCGCTGTTCGTAGTGCTGGCGAACCGGGCCGGGCTGGCGCCGGCGACGTTTGCTTGCGTGTTCGTGGGCGCGCTCGGGACGCGGGAAACGCGTCTCGCGGAAGCCGCGATGCTGGGCGCGGTGGTGACGGTGTTCGCGATCGTGCTGTTCCGGTACGGGCTGCAGGTGCAGTTCCCCATCCTGCGCGGGGTTCTGCAGTGATCGAAACCGGCTTCCTCGGCCTGGTGCACGGCTTCTCGGTAGCGCTCGAGCCGCACAACCTCATGTGGTGCTTCTTCGGCGTGTTCGTCGGCAACATGGTGGGCGTGCTGCCCGGGATGGGCGTGCTGTCGACCATCTCGATCCTGTTGCCGCTGACGTTCTCGATGCATCCGGTCGCGGCGCTGCTGATGCTGTCGGGCATCTATTACGGGGCGCAATATGGCGGCGCGATCTGCTCGATCCTGCTGAACCTGCCGTGTCACCCGCCGCACGCGGTGACCTGCCTGGACGGCTTCCCCATGACCAAGCAGGGGCGGGGCGGCGTGGCGCTGGGGATCACGATGTTGGCCGCGGTGATCGGGGCGGCGTTCGGCATCGTGCAGATGATCTTCATGGCGCCGTACATCGCGCGGATCGCGTTCAGCTTCGGACCGCAGGAAATCTGCTCGCTGATGCTGCTGGGGCTGCTGGCGGGCGCGACGCTGGCGAAGGGTTCGCCGATCAAGGGCATCGCGATGACGCTGCTCGGCATCCTGCTGAGCCTGGTGGGCACGGACGTGAACACCGGCAACGAGCGGTTCACCTTCGGCCAGCTCGAGCTCTCGGACGGGCTCGAACTGGTGACGGTGTCGCTCGGGTTGTTCGGGATCGCCGAATTCCTCAAGAGCGTGAACGCGGTCAAGCCGGAGGGGACCACCTCGGTCAGGCTGGGGTTCCGCGACCTGCGGCCGAGCCGCAGCGACTTGCGGCAGGCGCTGCCGCCGGTGCTGCGCGGGACGGTGATCGGCAGCCTGTGTTCGCTGATACCGGGGACGGGGCCGACCATCGCGTCCTTCATCGCCTACGCGATGGAGAAGAAGATCAGCAAAACGCCGGGCCGCTTCGGTCACGGCGCAATCGAAGGTGTGGCGGCCCCGGAGGCATCGACGCACTCGGCCGTTCAAGGCGACTTCATCCCGACCATGAGCCTGGGGATCCCGGGCGACGCGGTGATGGCGCTGCTGCTCGGCGCGCTGATGATCCACGGAATCCAGCCCGGCCCGCGGTTGATCGTCGAGCAGCCCGACATCTTCTGGGGGCTGATCGCCTCGTTCTGGATCGGCAACCTGATCCTGGTGTTCCTCAACGTCCCGATGATCGGGATATGGGTCAAGCTGCTCAGCGTGCCCTATCGCTACCTGTATCCGACGGCGCTGTTCTTCGTCTGCATCGGCGTCTTCGCGGCCCGCAACGAGATGTTCGACGTCGGGGCCACGCTCGTCTTTGGCGCGTTCGGCTACCTGCTGCTGCAACTCGGGTTCGAACCGGCGCCGATCCTGCTCGGCTTCGTGCTCGGCCCGCGGCTCGAGGAGAACTTCCGCCGCTCGGTCCTTCTCTCGCGCGGCAGCCTGTCGACGTTCATCGACCGCCCGATCAGTGCCGTCTTCCTCGGCCTGTGCGTGCTGCTGATCCTCGCCCAGGTCTATACGGCGGCTCGATCCAAGAAGCCGCCCATCAAGATCCCGGAAGCCGCGTTCGACTGATCAGCAGCCGATCGGCCCAAATAAACGCGGGATCTATTCGGCATGGTGGTGACCTGCTGAAGCGAGGGCGAGCGGAGACGTGCAGATCGCGCGGACCAGATCGGCCAGCGCGGCTTGCGTCATGGTTTCGCTCTGCGCCGACCGCATCCAGCCATTGGGATCGATGAGCAGCTCCGACCCGGCCAGCGCCGAGGGCGTGGTCCCGAGCGCGATGGCGTATGCTGCGGGAACGGCCGGGTCGCTATTGGTGCAGCCCGGACCGGGCGGGCCGATCGTGAGCGTCGCAAGCTTGGGGGCCATCGCCGTCGTCGTGACTTGACCGTCGCCAGCGAAGATCAGCCTCACCGCGTTGCCGCGCAGGTCCGCCAAGGTCACGGAGCTTGCGTCGGCACAGGTCGCCGTCAGGGCCGGTGCGGCGACCGGAACCGGCCACTGCCCGGTGGCGCGCCTGGCAACGCCCGCGTTGTTGGCCCGCACATAGTCGATCAACGCCCACCGATCATCGGGTGAGAGCGTGTCCGCGAAGCCCGGCATGGCCGGTCGCCCATCCGGGGCCTCGATCCCGTTCGCCAGCCACCAGAACAACTCGCCGTCCGGATGCGCCCAGAGGTGCGGGGCCGTGAGATCGGCGGGCGGGACGGGCAGGCTCGCGGCGAGCGGCCCATCTCCATGCCCGCCTGCTCCGTGGCAGGCGGCGCAATTCGCTGAATAGAGCGCCGCGCCACGTGTGATGGAGGTGGCGGCGAACCCGGTCGGCGAGCGATAGAAACTGGTCGGGTAGGCCGGCACGAACAGGAGGCGCAGATCCGGCGCGGCCCACCACGCGACGGCGGCTGCGATGGCAGCGGCGACCACGCGCAAGCGGCGCGTCGACAATGCAACCGCCAGAACCAGCGCAGCCACTCCCAACTGGAGCAGCGCGACGCCGACGATCTGCTTGATCTCGGGATCCTCCTCGACCGTGACCAGGCTGAATTGCCGATCGAATGGCCAAAGCGGCTGCTCGTGCAGGGCGGGCGGCAGATTGCTGAGCAGCGCTGCAGCGAGCACGACGGCGACGCCGAACCCGGTCTGGACGGCGATGCTGCGGATGAGCGTGCGCCGGGCGACGGCCGGGTCGCTCCCGAGCAGGGCGGGCGCGAACGTGTAGCGGTTGACGACGGCGAAGGCGAACAGGGCGCCGAGAAGACCCAGCTTGACGACGGCCATCTCTCCGTAAGGGGTGCCGACCCAGCCGGGGACATCGCCGATCAGTTGCCAGCCCTGATAGGCCGCGGTGATCGTCATGGCGATCACGCAGACCTTGCCCAGCGGAGAGAACCAGCGCGCGGCCAGTGCGGCACCGTGTGGCGGCAGCAATCGCACGGCCAGGAGCAACGGCAGCAACCCGCCGAGCCAGGCCCCGGCCGCCAGCAGGTGCACGACGTCCGACAGGAGCAAGAAACTCGGGCCGCCATACATCGAGAGCGCGTGGCTGTGCCCTGCCTGGAGGATCACGGCGGCACTACACGGCAGGATCGCCCAGCCCGGCCTCCAGCGGAGAACCGCGGCGGCAGCGATTACGGTCGCAAGTTGGGCGAGCCAGACATGACCGAACGAGGTGGCGCCGATGACCGCTGGCAGGCCGACTACCAAATCCCGCATGTCGCGACCCGATTGCACGAGATTGGCCGTCTGCAGCCCGGCCCATGTGAGCAGCAGCGGCACGGCGGCGACGAGGCCCGCCATCGCCAGCCGGGCAACGCGCCCGGCTGCGGCCTCGGTCGCGAACTTGCCGGCCAGCTTCGGCAAAACCAGGCCCCGGAACACGAGGGCGCCGAACGCCGAGAGCAGGGCAGCCACCGAAAGACCGCGAGCGAGCGCGAGCGCCCAGCCTCCCTCTGGATCGATCGGCAGCACTGGGTGTTACTTTACCGTAAAGGTGAAGGTGCCCTCGGTCTTGTGCGTGTCCACCGCGGTGGCGTGCCATATCACCTTGTAGGTGCCGGCCGGCAAGTTGGGCACGCTGACGGACAGCACCTTGTTGTCGTCGGGCGCCGTGTGCGTGTCCTGCTTGTCCACTCGCTTGCCGGTCGGGTCGTCCACTTCGATGGTGCTGAACTTGGGTTCGACGCCTTCGCTGAAGGTGATCGCGACCGAGGTCGGCGACGTCGTGACCGTGCTGTCGACGGCGGGAACCGCGCTGCGCAGGTGCGCGTGGGCGAAGGCCGGACCGGCGGCGAAGGCGGCGCAGAGCGTGATGGCGGAAAGGCGCGTTGCGGAAGACATCGGGTTCTCCTTGTGTGGGTGCAGGTCTGGATCAGGGCATCTTCATGCCGGATCCGCCGGCCGCGGACCCCGGAGCGCTTGCCCCGATCGCCGCGACGGTTGCCGTCGCATCGACGGGCGCGGATTTGGCGAAGGTGAGATGGAGCGGCACGCTTTGGCCTTGCTTCAAGGGGGCTTTCAGGCCTTCCAGCATGATGTGGTCGCCGCCCGGTCGCAGCATCACAGGTTGGCCGGCGGGCAGCGGCAGGCCGCCGGTGACGGGGCGCATCCGCATGACATTCCCGTCCATGCTCATCTCATGCACCGAGGCGCTTTTGGCCAAGGGAGAGCTGACGCCGGTCAGGGTGTCGCCGGCCGGGCTCGAGAGGGTGAGGTAGACGGCACCGGTCGACGCGCCGCCGGGTGTGGCGCGGGACCACGCGTTCGAGGCCTGAACCTGCGGCGCAGGGGCCTGAGCGATGGCAACGATCGGCCCAGCGGCCATCGCGGCGACTAGAAACGCAGTCTGGAAGACGTTCATACCGACTCCTTCTGGGGTGACATGGCTCGGGCGGCCGAGCCAGCCCGCAATGGGGCGACGGCTGGACGCGCGAGGTTCTCCGAACGTTGAAACGGCAACCGCGGCCTTGCGTGGGCAGGGCCGCGGACGGGCGCTCAGGCGGAGAGGGAAGGAGGTCCGGTCGGTTGTGCAGTCGCCCGGATCGCGCTCGGCGGCCCGGTTGCGGGCGGCAGCGGCGCGGCGATGCCGATCGCCGCCAGCGTCGGCACCGGCACGCCCGGGGACGCCGGCATCGGCAACGCCGCGTGCGCGACGAGGTGGCACGCGGGGCAAAGCAGGCACTCGTGCTGGCCGGGATGATCCGTCGAGCCTGGCGCCTTGCCGGATGCAGCCGCATGGCAAATCGGTATCGCAGGGCCGCCGAAATCGTTCGGCATCGCCATCGCGGGTGCGACGAGACGAGCGAACAGGACGAGCGCTGCCACCAGCATGCCGGGCAGGCTGTCCGTCAAACGTCGCATCAGCCGAGGCCTTCGCATGCCATGACCGTAAGCGGCTTCACGCACGCCAGCAAGAACGGGGTCGCAACCATCAGGTCATGGAATGAGGCCGGCGGGTCGTATTGCATCGCAGCATGGCACGCTCTAAGGTTTGTGCATTCGCTCGGACCCGGTGGAACCCCGGGTGGCTCTTCCAGCCGCCAATCCGCTGGATAACGCACACGACACAGCAGACATGCCTACCCTCATGAGGCGGGGCTGTGCGTCTATGCGGATCGCTGCCGATGACATCAGCACACACCTTCTTTCGCGAATGGGTCTCCAATCCCCGGACCGACATCCTGTCAGGGCTCGTCGTTGCGCTCGCTCTGATCCCTGAAGCGATCGGGTTCTCCGTCATCGCCGGGGTGGATCCGAAGGTCGGGCTCTACGCCTCCGTCGTCATCGCCTGCGTGATCGCATTCGCCGGCGGTCGTCCCGCCATGATCTCCGCCGCCACTGCCGCCACGGCCGTGCTGATGACCGGTCTGGTGCATGACCACGGCGTCCAATACCTGTTTGCCGCAACCATCCTGATGGGCGTGTTCCAGGTCATTGCAGGTGCCTTCAAGCTCGGCCGCCTGATGCGCTTCGTGTCGCAATCGGTGATGACCGGCTTCGTCAACGCGCTCGCCATCCTAATCTTCCTGGCCCAGATGCCCCAGCTGATCGGGGTGCCTCCCACCACTTACGGCCTGATCGCCCTCGGTCTGGCGATCATCTACCTGTTTCCGCGGTTGACTCGGGCCGTCCCTTCGCCGCTGGTCGCAATCGCGGTCCTGACCGCCGTTACCGTCATCTTCCACCTCAAGGTACGGACAGTGGCAGATCTCGGACAACTGCCGTCCACCTTGCCGAGCTTCGGCCTACCGGATGTCCCGTTCACGCTGGATACGCTGCGTATCCTGGTCCCGATCTCGCTGACACTGGCTGCCGTCGGGCTGCTCGAGTCCATGCTGACGGCGCAGATCGTGGACGACATGACCGACACTCCGAGTGGCAAGAGCCGCGAATGCGTCGGCCAGGGCATCGCCAACATGGCATCCGCCGTGTTCGGCGGCATGGGCGGCTGCGCCATGATCGGCCAGTCGGTCATCAACGTATCGTCCGGCGGCCGGGGCCGGCTCTCCACGCTCACGGCTGGCGTCTTCCTCCTGATCCTTCTCGTCGTGCTGCAGGGCTTGCTCGCGATCGTGCCAGTTGCTGCGCTCACGGCCGTGATGATCATGGTCTCGATCAACACCTTCTTCTGGGGATCGATCGCGCGCCTTCGCACCAACCCGCTTCCATCATCGGTCGTGATGCTCGCGACGGTCGTCACCGTGGTCGCCACCGGCGACCTATCCAAGGGTGTGCTGATCGGCGTACTCCTGTCCGGCGTCTTCTTTGCCGGCAAGGTCTCGCAACTGAGTCGCGTCCGATCGGAACTTTCCCCCGATGGCCGCGTGCGGACTTACCGGGTAGAGGGCCAGGTATTCTTCGCCTCGGCCGGCACGTTCTTCGACGCGATCGACCTGTTGGAGCCGGTCGACCAGATCGTGATCGACGTCAGCAACGCCCATTTCTGGGACATCTCCGGCGTGGGCGCGCTTGATCGCGTGGTGCTCAAAGGGCGCCGCCACGGACATCAGGTGGAGGTCGTGGGCCTGAACCAGGCCAGCGCGACGATGGTCGAGAGATTCGCCTCCCACAAGCAAGACGGCGAGGTCGCCCCCGCCTCGCTGCACTGAGCCGGACGGGCGACGACGCTCATTTCTTGGTGCACGTGATCAGGCCGATGCTGGCATTCGGGAAGGTGACGGAACTGAACGTGCCGGCGTAGCCCGCCCCTGCCGACGCGCCCCCAGCCGCCGGGCCGATGACGAAGATGTTGCCCTGGGCCGTCAGAGCAAACAGCTCTGCGCCGCGACCCGCTTCGACATGGACCAAGTCCCACTCGCGGCCAGTCTGCGTGTAGCGCATGCGACGAGCGCTCGAGTCGACCTCGATGGCGGTGCCTGGGGCATTGGCGACCCGGCATTGGCCGTCAACCAGGCTACAGACCTGGGATTGCTGGCCCGTACAGACGTAGGTGGCGGCCACGGACGGAAGCGGGGCGGCCAGCAGGACGACAAAGGCGGCGATGCGCATCATTGGCTCGTTCTCCCCATGATCGGCTACAATCTTTACGCAGGTGACTCCGCTGCGTGGAGTCCATCCCTGCGTCGATCTTCCATAAAAGGTGATCAGCCGGGGTCCGGCGTAGGAGCCGATTGGCTGTGCGGAGAGTCTGTGGCGAACCCGTCTCTCCTCATTTACCCTGGTGAACAGGGAAAAAACAGGGAAACCCGGTTCGTTGGGATCGCTAAGGGGCGCCTAAACACCAGCAAACACGGAAACTGTTCAGTTATACCTACTTGATTGCACGCTTGGCTAACAGGTAAGCCGAAAGCCCCGAACAGGGAACAACTTACGCTGCTTAGGAGTGGGCAGGGACCCCACGCCGGGCCGGCAAACCCGTGGCTGCCGTGGGCCAGACGTAGCCCGGAGAGTTCATTCGCCAAACCTGCTTGACAGGTAGCGCCCGCAACCAGGCTAACCGCTTTCTCCGCGCGCAGTTGCTCTCAGGGCGCTGTTGGCGCGGGAACCAAGCCGCTTGCTTCTGACGGTGCAGTCGCTCCGGAGGACGCGAGCTTGGTGCGGGAACCAAGCCGACAGTCTCTGGCGCGATTGCCCTGAAAGAGGCGGTTGGCGCGAAATTCAAACGGCCGCCTCTGATGGGTGTCACAACCTCTTCAGAAGGCTTTTACGATGTCCTGTTTGACCCAAGTCCAAGCCGAGAACACAAGCGAACCAGTGTGCCAGGGCTGTAAGCCGCCGAAAACGACCGAGTTTTCCGCCTGAGCTGCGGATGTGCGGGTCAGGGCCAGCTGCGGCCGCCATGGCTTTTCTGCTTCATGTGAGGGAAGAGCCTGCTGGGGCGTAGAATGCGATGCCTTCGGGAGATAGGTCCGATCGGTAGCCGCTGGAACCTGGTGTCGTGAGGCCTTGATATTCCGCTTGGCTGCCGGTCAAGAATTGTGTGCCTTGCGCGTTGTCGAACAGGCGATAGACGGCGACATCGCCGGTTTCCTGGATGGTATCGACGTAAAGGTTGCTGCTGGACTCGTAGGTGAGGTCGGGCCGGTAGCTGGCACTGCCGGGGGTTGTCAGGCCGAGGAACTCGGCAGTGTCGGCGGTGAAGAAGTGCGTGCCGTTCCCGGTCTCGAAGAAGCGGTAGACTGGCACGGCAGCTGGGCTCGAGTCCGGGACTGCGCCGAAATTGTTGACCTCCTCTTTCAGATCAGGCCGAAAGGAAAGAATGTCTACCGCTTCGCTCCGGCTTTGCGTGAAAAGATGGGTGCCTGCGACCGTGTCGTAGAAGCGAAAGATCGGCAGGGCGGCGGCCCCCGACGCGCTGAAGCCCTGATCTCCATTGCTGCCGTCGTTCGACGATCCGACGCCATTTTCGCCTGAACTGCCGTCATCCCCTTGACCGCCACTGTCGGAGCCCTCGTCGGGTTGAGAAGGTGTATAGTTGGTCAGCGCGGCGGACGGCGGACTCTGGAATGTAATGGTCCCACCGGGGATCGCCTGCTCCTGCACATACCGGCCGGCACCGTCCTGCTCTGAGAGAACGTATGTTACGTAGTATGTCCCGGATGCGGGGAGCAACGACGGTCCGCTTCCACTCACCCCTGAGGCAGCGGTGTCAACATAGGGGTCGACTTTCGAATAGAAGAGGAAACCCTGGGAGTTCGGGGCATACGCTGACGTTGTCAGCCAGATTTCCCTCTGGATTTGATAAACCGAACTGGGCGTTGGATTCGTGATACCCGGTAGTTTCCAAGTGACGACGTCATCAAGCTTGGGGTCTGACTGGGGCGTGACAGTGAAGGTCGCCGGTTCGGAGTCGAAGTGAACAGGGGCGAGGACCTGGTTGACGCCCACAGGGGAATAGTAGCCCAGTCCTGCAGGAACCCCGGCGGTCTCGACGGCCGCAAGATCAAGGCCAGAAATCTGATAGCGCTGCCCCGGTTTCAAGCTCTGATTCATCAAATCGTCGGAGAGCGAAGACAAGCTGCCACTGGCAAGGGTGTAGTTGTTGGCTCCGTTCGAAGCGCCGGTCGTCAGCGGCACTGGCTGCCCGCGATACTGGTTTTGCTCGGCGGGACTGACGAGCGAGGCCGAGCTGCCCGAGACATTCACCCAGGTGTCAAAGACGCTTTCGGCATTTGCGAGGACGCCGGATTGGTTTCGAAGTCCGTCGAAGCCGATAGCGTGGCCGATCTCGTGTTCAAACAGGGAGACAAGATCGACCTTGCCCGCGGGGACCTGATACGAGCTCGATGGATTGGAAGGGAAATAGATCGAGTTGAGATCAGCCTGGTTGAGGGTGATGGTGATATCGGGGGACGGGAATGCTTCTCCGCTCGCAATGCCGGCCACGGCCCTTGAGACCGTTGCGCCTTGCTGCTGTGTGCCAAGGTCGACCTTAAACCCGGCCGGCAAGGGCACGAACGAGACGACGTCGTCGGCCAGCTCCGTCGGATAGGCCGTTGTCCCAATGTTGATCTGGATCTGCAGCGATCTGTCCGCGAGGATGTACTCACCCCAGTCGGCCAGCGCCTGCGTCATCGCGGCGACGATGGAGGCGCTCGTCGTGGCCGCATTGGGCGCGTGAGATAGCTGTCCGGCATCGACGCTGATGTTACCCGTCAGCGCGCCGACAGCGGTGATCGCCGTGCCGCCGCTGCCGTCGTTGGACAGTCGCAGCGTCCCCGGCGGGTTGTTGCCACGGAGCTATGCGGGAATTTGGGTGACGCGGTGATCAGGCGGCGCTCTGTACTGGCGTGCTGGTGACCTCGACCCCGTTGTTGAACGTGACGCCCTGGACGACTTTGCGCAACTGGTTTTCGCCCTTCAGCCGGCGCCAGGTTTTCGCGGCGGCCATGACCAGCTTGAACACCATCAACCGGGCGGTGTCCTGCGATAGCGCGCCCCTGGTCCGAACCGTTCGGTGTCGGACAGTGGCGAACACGCTCTCGATCGGGTTGGACGTGCGCAGGTGTTCCCAGTGCTCGGCCGGGAAGTCATAGAAGGTCAGCAGCGCGTCGCGATCCTTGACCAGGCAGGTCACCGCCTTCTCGTATTTGGCGGCATACTTGTCGGCGAACGTAGCGATCGCGGTCTCGGCCGTCGCCGCCGTGGCCAGCGTGTTCGCCGAGGCCGTTTTGCTCGTACTGCACATGTGCGGCGCTGCCCGCCACATCCCGGGTATTGAGATCGCCGCAACCCTGCGCTCATCGACGCTGGTCGGCTCGCTGCGGCATCTTTTGCATCCAGAGCAGCCCCAAGCGGGACGGTGCGCCGATGCCTGAGCTAAGGACGGGAGTTTGATGTCCGTCTCGTTTTACGACATACATTTTAACGCATCCGCGTGGTTTGCTCCCGCGGTCTAGAGGCCTGCGGTGCCCGGTTCCCTGCGGCGGTCGCGCTGGTCCAGAACCGGTCTTCTCGGAGGATGAATGTCAGACGGAACTGACCCTGTCAGCGACCCAGAGCGTCTTGCAGCACTGGATCGCACCGGCCTGCTGGAGCAGAATCCGATCACTCCGGCTCATAGCCAGCGGCTTTGAACATGTTGGCGCATTCGTCCGGGGTGAATTGCGGCAGGGCATCGCGGATTGCATCCCAGAGCGTTGGGATGGTGCGTGCGGCGGCCTCGCGCAGGATCGCTTTCAGCTTGGCGAACGCGTTCTCGATGGGGTTGAGGTCGGGCGAGTAGGGCGGCAGCAGCCAGAGCCGCGCCCCTGTCGCCTGAATGGCTGCACGGATGCCGGCGACCTTGTGGGCGGGCAGATTGTCCATCACGACGATCTGGCCCTTTCGCAGGGTTGGGACGAGCACTTGCTCGACATAGGCCAGGAAAGCGGGGCCGTTCATCGGGCCGTCGAGCACCATGGGTGCGGTCAGGCCGCAAAGCCTGAGTGCGGCGATGAAGGTCACCGTGTTCCAGTGATGGGGTGGACGCCCCCGACGGCATCATCGTGCCAGAGTGGGTTTGGTGTCAGCACTCAAGGAGGCGTCCGTGACGGAAGTTACAACGATCGGCTTGGATTTAGCCAAGAGCGTGTTTCAAGCGCACGGAGCGGATGCGACCGGGTCCGTCGTGTTCCGCAAAAAGCTTCGGCGCGACCGGATGATGCCGTTCTTTGCGGCTCAACCGCGCTGCCTGGTGGCGATGGAGGCGTGTGCGAGTGCCACTATTGGGCGCGCGAGCTCGAGCAACTGGGCCATGAGGTGCGGCTGATCGCGCCCGCCTACGTGAAGCCGTTCGTCAAGCGGCAGAAGAACGACGCGAGCGATGCGGAAGCGATCTGCGAGGCCGCACAGCGCCCGACGATGCGGTTCGTCGCCGTCAAGAGCGAGGCCAAGCAGGCGCTGGCGGCGGTGTTTCGCACGCGCGATCTCCTGGTGGGGCAGCGCACCCAACTGATCAACGCGCTTCGCGGCCACCTTGGCGAATACGGCATTATCGCCCCGCAAGGGCCCTCACACGTCGAACGGCTAATCGCCGAGCTCCAGAGCCCAGAGTCTACCGTCCCCGAAGCAGCGCGAACATGCCTGATGCTGCTGGTGGATACTTTGCGCGCCTTGCACGAGCGCGTTGATCGCCTGGATGCCGAGATTTCCGCTCGGGCCAAGCAGGATGAAGGCGCGCAACAGCTGATGTCCATCCCGGGCATCGGACCGATGATCGCCACCGCGATTCAGGCTTTGTCGCCGCCAGCGGGCACATTCCGCTCGGGGCGCGACTTTGCGGCATGGGTTGGCCTGACCCCAGTGCAGAAATCGACCGGCGGCAAAACGCGGCTCGGGCGAACGTCGCGCATGGGCGAGCGGACATTGCGTCGGCTGCTGATCATCGGGGCAAGCGGGGTGGTGCGCTGGGCCAAGCGTAAGGGCGTTCCGCCAGGTTCGTGGTTGGCTGGAATGCTCGCGCGCAAGCCGCCCATGCTGGTGATCGTGGCGCTGGCCAACAAGACCGCCCGTGTCGCGTGGGCGCTGATCACCAAGGGAGAGAGATACCGAGCTCCGATCCTCGCCGCTTAACAGCGGCAAGGATCGCGAGGCCGTCGGCGACGTAGGAGGGGCAAAGGACAGGTATGGCGCAACGTCGGTGAGACGGGATCGGAAGAACCAGCCGCACGGGCAGCGCTTCGAGCGCGTTCCAGTGATGTGGATCTGATCCTCGTACTCCCATACGGGCCCGCGGCCGATTACATGCCGCACTAGAGGCCGGACACATGGCAGCAACCGACTACGTGGCGAACCGACCCTCAAACCTCTTGCATCGAAACGGGCGTCCACACATGGCCATGCAGGATCGGTGCCCGGCAACGCTGCCCGCGTGGCGCCCGTCCCCGAAGCCGGGCCAACTTCGTCGACGCTCCGGTTTCATCGATGAACACCAGGTCCTCGGGGTCGAGGTCAGGCTGCGCGTCGAACCAGGCCTGCCGCCGGGCGGCAACGTCGGGCCGCTCCTGCTCGCTGGCGTGCGCTGTTTTTTTTGAAGGTGAGATCATGGCGATCAAGGAAGCGCCAGACTGTGCTGGGCGCGAACGAGGCGCCGTGCTGACGGCGGAGCAATTCGGCAAGCTCGACGAGCATGATGTCCACCTCGGCCTCGATCGCAGCGAGAATGGCGCCGCGATGGGCCTCAATGTCATGCGAGCGCAGGTCGCCACCTTGTGGCAAGGCCGTCATCCGACCTTCGACGCGCCAGGCGCGGACCCAACGAACGGCAGTCGCAACCGCGACGCCGAAACGCTTGGCCGCTGCATTGCAGGACAGGCCGTCGGCCACCACGGCGATCAGTCGAGAGCGGAGATCCTGTGATAACGATCGGGTCATGGATGCTGGCCTCCGACCAGCATCCACGGTGAATCACATCGCACCGCGTCGGGGGAAGACACATCGAATCGGTGCGTTCAGCTCGTGCTCTAGATAAATTGTCCCCCGATCTGTCACCTCATCAGACGCGCGAATAAGGGCGAATGTTGGCGAACGTAGACGAGCCACAGGCTGTCAAAGAAACTGAATTATTTCATGTCTGGAGCGGTTTAGCGAACGAATTCGAGCGCTGGCGATCCGTAGACTGGCGGAGAGGGTGGGATTCGAACCCACGGTAGGGGTTAGCCCACAGATTGCCTGGCGTGCCGGTAAAGGAGTGGAGTTCCAGGGCGCGGCAAGCATGCATGTCGTCGTCCTGGCGGCTCAACGGAGCGTCGGTACAAGCCCGGCGGATTAGCCCGCGGGGCTCGCGGTGGTGGCAGGCATGGGGCCTGCCGATACTGGATAGCTCCACCATGAAGACGTTACACCAATCTAAAGTTCAGACAAAAGCCGCTCTTACCCCGACGAAGTCGCGGCGGATCGCGGCGCCGGCGCACAAGACCACGCAGCGTAGAGCGAAGCGCGCAGCGGTGGTGGCAAAGCCAGTCGTCGCTGTCGCACCGCCTCAGCCGGTCAACAAGAAGCGCCTGATCGAAACGATGCTTCGCCGGGCTGACGGCTGCACCGTCGCGGAACTGATTGCAGCGACCGGCTGGCAGAAGCACAGCCTGCGGGCGGCAATGACGGGGTTCTGCAAGGCCGGCTGCACGATCGATCACGACAAGATCGACGGAGACAGCCGATACCGGCTCGTCGAGGTCAGCTGACTTGGCCACGGTCAGCGCGCGGCTGGAGCAGCTTGCCGCGATGTCGACCCGGCAGTTGCGGACGGAGTGGCATCGCGAGTTCGGCCATGACCCGCTCCCGGATCTCACTCGAGATCTGCTCCTGCGCGCGCTGGCTTACCGGGCACAGGAGCGAGGGGCTGCTGGACTGAGCCAAGCCGCAAAGCGAGCCCTCCGCCAGCACGCGGATCAATCGGGAAGGAAGGGTGCTGCAGGCGCCCTCCCGCCAATCTCAGCTCCGCTGCCCGG
>JAVVHH010000048.1:0-25045 GCA_032249615.1 Acetobacteraceae bacterium | reverse complement strand
GACTTGCTGGCGCACAAATACGACGTGGCGATGGGGGGCATCACCGTCACGCTCGATCGGGCGAAGACGGCGTATTTCTCAAGCCCCGTCATGCGCAGCGGCAAGACGCCGATCGCGCGCTGCGCCGACAAGGGCAAGTTCGACACGCTCGAGCAGATCGACCAGCCGGGGGTGAAGGTGATCGTGAACCCGGGCGGGACCAACGAGCGGTTCGCCAAGGCGCACCTGCATCAGGCCGAGCTGATCATGTTCCCGAACAACGCGACGATCTTCGAGGAGATCGTCGCCGGGCATGCGGACGTCATGATGACGGACGCGGTGGAGACCCGGCTGCAGCAGAAGCTGCACCCGGAGCTCTGCGCGGTGCATCCGGATCAGCCGTTCGACAAATCCGAACTGGCTTTCATGATGCCGCAGGACACGGCGCTGCAGCAATTCGTGGATCAGTTCCTGGTCATCGAGCAGGAGACCGGCGCGCGGGCGGCGCTGCTGGCGAAATGGCTGCCTTGAGACAGGAGTACCGGTTCTATCAGGTCGACGTTTTCGGGGCGGAGCCGTTGCGGGGCAATCCGCTCGCGGTGGTGATGGGCGCGGACGGGTTGGCGGACCGGCAGATGGCCGCGCTGGCGGCGTGGACGAACCTGAGCGAGACGACGTTCCTGTTGCGGCCGCAACATCCGGAGGCGGACTATCGCGTGCGGATCTTCACGCCGCAGCGGGAGCTGCCGTTTGCGGGGCATCCGACCCTGGGGAGCTGTCATGCCTGGCTTCGGGCGGGCGGGGTGAAGCGGGGCGAGGCGGTCGTCCAGGAGTGCCAGGCCGGGCTGGTGCGAATCCGGCAGGATGGCGAGTTGCTGTCTTTCGCGGCGCCGAAGCTGGTGCGGACGGGGCCGTTGGAACCGGCGGTGCTGGAGCGGGCGCGGCGGGCGCTGGGGCTGGCGGCCGACGACGTGGTGGCGTCGCACTGGATCGATAACGGGCCGGGCTGGCTGGGGCTGCGTCTGGCGTCGCGGGAAGCGGTGTTGGCGGTCCGGCCGGACTATACGGGGCTGGACGGGCCGGTCGGGATCGTGGGGCCCTGGAGTGCGGCGGACGGTGCGGAAGCGCAGTTCGAGGTCCGCGCGTTCATCCCGGGCGGTTACGAGGATCCGGTGACGGGCAGCCTCAACGCAAGCCTGGCGCAGTGGCTGATCGGCGATGGGGTGGCGCCGGCGTCCTATGTCGCCAGCCAGGGAACGGCGCTGGGCCGCGCCGGGCGGGTGCATGTGCGCCAGGAGGGCGGCGATTTCTGGATCGGCGGGGCGGTGGCGACCTGCGTGACAGGTACGATCACGCTGTAAGCGCTGGCGGTGGATCGGCAAGGCTGCCAGGCTGCCGCCAACGGGGCGGGAGTGGAACGAATGAGCGTTTACGGCGGGCCGGTGTTCGAGATGGCGGCGCGGCAATTCGAGACCATTGCCGACCACCTGCACATCCCGACCGACGAGCGGGCGCGGCTGCTCTATCCGAAACGGGCGGTGACGGTCGCCTGCCCGATCCATCGCGACGACGGCAGCATTGCGGTCTATCACGGATACCGGGTGCAGCATCACTTGACGCTCGGGCCGACCAAGGGCGGGACGCGGTTCGCGGCGAGCGTCGATCTCGGCGAGATCGGTGCGCTGGCGATATGGATGAGCTGGAAATGCGCGCTGGCCGGGCTGCCTTACGGGGGCGCGAAGGGCGGCATCACGGTCGACCCGGCTTCGTTGAGCGCGCACGAGCTCGAGGGGCTTTCCCGCCGCTACATGCAGGAGATGATCCCGTTCGTCGGCCCCCACACGGACGTCATGGCGCCCGACATGGGCACGAACGAGCAGGTGATGGCGTGGTTCATGGACACCTACTCGATGTATCAGGGCCACACGGTGACGGAGATCGTCACCGGCAAGCCGGTCGCGTCGGGCGGCACGGTCGGGCGGCGGGAGGCGACCGGGCGCGGGGTGGTGCATCTGGCGATGCGGGCAGCGGAGCGCGCGGGGGTGCCGGAGTCGGGGGCGACGGCGATCGTGCAAGGCTTCGGCAACGTGGGCTCGGTCGCGGCGCAGGAGCTGGCGTTGCGCGGGGTCAAGGTGATCGGGGTCAGCGACCACACGGCCTGTTATTTCGACGAGCGCGGGCTCGACGTGGGGGCGCTCGTGGCGCATGCGGCGGCGAACCGGGGGCTGGCAGGGTATTCGACCGAGGCGGCGGCGGATCCCGCGACGCTGTTGAGCCGCCAATGCGACATCCTGGTTCCGGCCGCGCTGGAGCGGGTGATCGACGGGGCGATGGCAGAGCGGCTGCAATGCCGGGTTCTGGCCGAAGGGGCGAACGGGCCGACGACGCCGGACGCGGACGCGGTTCTGGAGCAGCGCGACATCGTGGTGGTGCCGGACATCCTGTGCAACGCGGGCGGGGTGATCGTCAGCTACTTCGAGTGGGTGCAGGATTTGCAGCAGTTCTTCTGGGAAGAGGACGAGGTGAACCAGAAGCTGAGGAGCGTGCTGGACCGGGCCTATGACCGGGTCACGACGCGGGCGGCGCGCGACAAGGTCTATGAGCGCACGGCGGCGATGGCGATCGGCGTGGAACGCGTGCGCGACGCCAAGCGGACGCGCGGCCTCTTTCCTTAAGTTCCAAGCTCGAGCACGGCGCGGATGAAGGGGTCGGGCGTCTCTTGCGGGAGGTTGTGGCCGGCGCCGAGGACGATCTCGCGGCGGCACGGTCCGATGAAGCGGGAGAGGTCGGCGACCGGCTTGGGCGGGTCGACGCCGTCATCGGCGCCGTGCAGCACGACGGTTGGGACGGCGATCGGGGGTTGGGGCGCGAGTGCGGCCTCGAGGGTTTCGAGGTGGGGGTCGCCGGGGGCGTAGCCGAAGCGGTGGCGGTAGGATTGGACGACGACATCGACGAAGTCGGGGTTGTCCCAAGCGGCGGCGCTGGCATCGAAGGTGGCATCGTCGAAGGCCCAACCCGGGGACCACAGGCGCCAGAGCAGGCGGGCGAGGCCGCGGCGGTTTCTGGTGAGGCCGGCGACGCCGCGGGGGGTGTGGAGGTAATATTGATACCAGAGGCGATGCTCGGCTTCGGCACGGGCGGGCCGGGTCGAGGCGGGGATGTTCTGGATGTTGTAGCCGGTGACGCTGACGAGGCCGCGCACGCGGGCGGGCCAGAGCGCGGCGACGATGCAGGCGGCGCGGCCGCCCCAATCGTAGCCGGCGACGACCGGGCGATCGAGGCCCAGCGCGTCGATCAGGTCGCGGAGGTCGGCGCCGAGGGCTGCTTGCTGGCCGGAGCGGGGGGTGTGGCTGCTGAGGAACCGGGTCGGGCCATAGCCGCGCAGATAGGGCACGATCACGCGCCAGCCCTGCCCTGCCAGCGCGGGCGCCACCGCGTCGTAGGCGCGCGGGGCATAGGGGAAGCCATGGAGCAGCACGGCTGGGGGCCCATCGGCCGGGCCGTGCTCCTCGTAGGCGATGTCGAGCACGGAGGTCTGGACGTGTTTCATCGGATACGCACCGGGGCGCGGACGGCGGCGCCGTCCGCATCGAGGACCGTGAGCGTGTAGAAGCCGGGGCCGGCGGGGTGCCACGCCGCCTGCCGCCGCGCGGGTTCGGCGTCGAGCGGGGCGCCGTCGACGAGGAAGGTTAGCGGACGGCGGCCGCCCATGGCCCGCACGGTAACGGGCGCGTTGGCGGCGATGACGGCGCCGGGGGGCGGGAACAGGAGGCGGAGGTCGGAGTCGGGCGGCGCGGCAGCGGCGATCGCGATCGACGGCGGGAGGGGACGCGGGTTCGGGGGGAGGACGGCGAAGATCTGCGCGAGGACCGGCACGGCCAGGCCGCGGCCGGTCGCGCCGGGCACTGCGGTCCCGTCCGGGCGGCCGACCCAGACGCCGACGACATGGCGCTGGTCCACGCCGAACGCCCAGGAATCGCGCCCGCCCCAGCTCGTGCCGGTCTTCCAGGCGATGCCGGGCGGGCCGCGGCCGGGGAAGGGTTGCGTGAGGATGCTGGCGACGAGCCGGAACGCTTCGCCGGGCTCGGCGGTCGCTTGCGGCGGAGTGGGGAACAGCGAGAGCGGCGTGGCGGCCGGCGAGACGAGGTCGGCGTAGAGGCCCGCCATCTCGCGCATGGTCAGCCCGGCGCCGCCGAGCGCCAACGGGAGCGACGGGTCGGCCCCGCGCGGCAAGCGGGGACGGGCGCCGGACTGGCGCAGCCATTCGGCGAAGCGGAGCGGACCCAGCTGATCGAGCAGGGCGACGGCGGGCAGGTTGAGCGAGCGGCGCAGCGCTTCGGCGGCCGAGATCTGGCCGGCATGCCTCCCGGTGTAGTTCTCCGGCGCATAGCCGCCGAAATGGCGCGGCAAGTCGAGCAGCGGCGTCTCGGGCCGGGCCAGGCCGGCTTGGAACGCGAGCGCGTAGAGGAACGGCTTGAGCGCGGAGCCCGGCGAGCGCACCGCCCGCGTGAGGTCCAGCGACCCGGTGCTTGAGATCGCGGCCCTGATCTCGCGGGTGCGCGCATCAGCGACCAGGACCGCCATCGCGACGGGCTCGGACAGCGTCTGCAGGTGGGCGGCGACCATGCGTTCGAGGCCGTCCTGCAGCGGGAGGTCGAGCGACGTGCGCAGCGTGGGTCCTTCGAGCCGGGCGACCAGCTGGGCGGCGTGGCGCGGGAAGGCGTGGCGCGCGGTGGGGATCGGCGAGCCGGCGGCGCTGCCGAGGATCAGGTCGCGGAGGGCTTCGGCGCGGGCGGGGTGGCGGTCCGGGCGGAGCGCCTCGGGGCGGCGCGGGAGGGCGACGAGGAAGGCGGCCTGGGCCGGGTCGAGCAGCGCGGCGGAGGTGCCGAACCAGGCGCGGGCGCCGGCCTGAACACCTTCCAGATTGCCGCCATACGGCGCGAGCGTCAGCCAGATGCCGAGCACGCCCTCTCGGCCGTAATGCCACTCGAGTTGCAGCGCGCGGGCGGCTTCCAGCAGCTTGCTGCGCAGCGTGCGGGGGCGCGGTTCGAGGAGCCGGGCTGCCTGCATGGCCAGCGTCGAGCCGCCCGAGACGACCCGGCCGGCGCGCAGCATCTGGCCGAAGGCCCGCAGCAGCGCCACTGGATCGATGCCGGGATGGCGCCAGAACCGGCGATCCTCCGTGTGGACGAGCAAGTCGAGGAAGTCGGGGGCAACCTGGTCAGGCGTGGTGCGGAAGCGCCAGACCCCACCCGGCGCAGGCAGCATGGCGAGGGTGGCGCCATGGCGGTCGAGCACGGTGGTGGCGGTGTGGTCGAGGCGCGAAAGGTTTGGCGGGTAGAGGCGGTCGAGGCCGACGGCAAACGCCAGGACGGCGATGGCGAGGGCGAGGGCGGCGCAGGCGGCGCGGATCATTCCGCCGCCAGGACTTTGATGGTGTTGGTCGCCTGGCGAGCGAAGATGGCGGGGCGATACATGTCCGACAGCTGGGCGCCCGGGAGCTCGAAGCTGCCCGGGGTCACGGCGCGGATACGGACGGCGACGCGGAAGCTGGGGGCGGTGGCGCTCAGCATAAGGGTGGCGGCGAAGCGGTCGTCGGAGGCGGGCTCCGCCTCTGTCGCGGTGAGTTCGCTGAGCCAGGGCAGCCCGGCCGTCTTGCCGGCCTCAAGACGGCCGGCGATCTCCCATCCGGCGGGAAGACCTTGCAGCAGAAGGGCGCGGTGGTCCTGGCCGTCGGTGGCCGCGCCCTCCACCAGCAGCACGAAAACGGTGTTCTGCCGGAGGTTGTCGAGGTCGACCGGGTCACCGGACAGGGTGAGGAACCGGCGCGAGACGCGCATGCCGTCGCGGGAGGCCGGCGCCGGTTCGATCGGGACGCCGGTCGTCGACACGGTCTGCCAGATCGGGCGCTCGCCGCCGTTGCGGAGCGAGATGGGGCCGGTGAGCGGGACCGTGACCATGGGGGACGGGGCGAGCGCCCGGCCGTCGAGCGCGATCTGGGTCGGGCGGGTGTCACGGCCGAGCACGATGCCGGCGGCCGCGCCCCATGCCTCCTCCTGCGTGTTCAGCGCGTCCGGCTTCAGATCCGCGCCGGGGAGACGGCCGATCAGCGCGCCGAGTTTCTCGGGAAGCAGGCCGCTCTCCCGCAGCAGTGTTGCGGTGGCGAGTTGGTCGCGGAGCGCGCTGCCGCGGTCGGCGTCCCAGTCGCGGCGGGCGGGAGATGCCAGAGCGGCGGCGAAGGCGGCTTCGGCGCGGGGGCGGTCGTTGGACAGCGCCAGGGCAGCGCCCAGCTGGGCCTTGGCGAGCGGCGTGGGCAAGGTATCGAGCCGTTCGGCGAGCACCCGGTTGGCGCCGGCGCGGGGTTGGCCGCCCAGGGCGAGCGCGTAGAGATAATAGGCCCGGGCACTGATGCCCGCGGGGGAGCTGGGCAGGTTCTCCAGGCCGTCGCTCAGGAAGCGGAGCGCGTCGGCGATGGCAGTGTCCGGGACGGGCGCCCCGGCGCGGCGAGCCCGAAGCAGGAACTCGGCGGCGTAGGCGGAGAGCCAGGTTTCCGCCTCGCTCTGCGCCGACCAGAGGCCGAACCCGCCGTCGAACCGCTGCTTGTCGAGCACGCTCGCCGCGTCCGCCTGCAGGCGCGCGGCACGGTCGGGGGTGGGAGTCAGGAGCGCGAGGGGGAGGCCCTTGCTGCTCGCCTGCTCGAGACACAGGAGTGGGTAGTCGACGAGCGCCTGGACCAGCGCGCCCACGTCGTAACGGACGGCGCCGCCCGCGGAGAGCGATGCGAGGGCGGTGCCGGGCAGCATGCGGTCGAGCGCCGGGCTGGCGCGGGTTTCGGCGCCGGGGGCGAGTTCGCCGCCGCTGACCAGCGTGAGCGGCGGCCGGGCCGAGCGGATGAGGATGGCCGTGTCACGCTGGATCTGGAGCCCGCCGGGCGCCGTGACGGCCATATGGATGACGCCGCGGCCGACGCCGGTGGCGCGGAGCGTCGTCGTGCGCACGACTTGCGCGCCCGGGTCGAGCTGGGCTGCCATCCGGGCGTCGCCGGCGATCGCGAGGGGGCCGTCCACGGAGAGCACGACGCTCGCCTCACCGGCGGGCTGCTCGACGTTCTGCAGCAGGATGCCGAGGCGGGCCTCGTCGCCGGGGGCGAGAAAGCGGGGCAGGAGCGGCTCGGCGATGACGGGGTCACGCACCGTGACGGGGCGGGCGGCGGCGCCGATCTTGTCGCCATGCCAGGCGACGGCCATGAGGCGCACTTGCCCATTGAAATCCGGCAAGTCGAGAGGGATGGCGACCGTGCCGTCGGGGCCGGCCTGCACCGGCGGGACGAACAGGGCGACGGTCTTCTGCGGGATCTCCGGGAGAGCGCTGCCGCCATCGTCGCCGCCCTGGCGGAGGGTGGTCAGAAGGCCGTCGGGCACGGGGATGAGGCGGCCCCAATCGTCGCGGATGTCGATGCCGAGGCGGCGGCGGCCGAGAAAGTGGGCGGCCGGGTCCGGGGTCGGGAAGCCGGTCAGCCGCAGGATGCCTTCATCGACGGCGGCCAGGCTGAGCCAGGCGCCGGGCTCGGTCTTGATCGCGACTGTGACGGCGGTGCGCGGGCGGAGCACGCCGGGATCGGCGATCGCGAGCGGCAGGGTGCGCAGGCCGGGGTCGATCTGCGCCCAGGCCAGGCCGATCGCGCGCGCGGGCTTGGCCGCGTCGCCGCCGCGGAACACGTGCAGCGCCAGGTAGGCGCCCGGACCCCAGGCGGCATCGGCCGGGAGTTCGACGGTGGTGCCGACTTCCGTCACGTCGAGCGTGCGGAGGCTCTCCACGCGGTTGGTCAGCGCCAGCAGCGTCGCGCGGCCGGCGAACGGGGCGGCGATATGGAGCTTGATGATCTCGCCGGGCGCGTAGGTGCGCTTGTCGGTGGCCACGTCGACCTTGTCCGGGGTGTCGGGTTGGCTCGAAGCGGTCCAGCCGGCGCGGAAATGGATGGAGCTGGCAGCGAGGCCGCCCTTCTGCGCGATTTCCAGACGGTAACGGCCGAAGTCGAGCCGTTGGGCGAAGTGCAGCGCGCCGTCCGGCGGGATCGCGACGTCCTGGCCGGTGACGGGCTCGTCGCGGTAGACGGTCTCGTAGCGGGCGAGCGAGCCGCGCATGACGAGGCGCCAATCGGGCCGCTCGCGCACGAGGCGGAGCCGGGCCGGCATGGCGACGCGCTGGCCGTCGCGGTCGACCGCGGCGATCTCGAACCCGGCCTCGGCGCCCGCGTCGATCGCGCCATCGAAGGTCGGCTTGATGCCGATGAAGCCGGCGACGGGGCGCACGGGGATGCTGACCTGCGTGTGGCTGGCGCGGCCGGAGGGGTCGTCGACGGCGACATCGATGTCGGCGCGGACCGGCGCGGTGCTGTCGGGCGCTGTCTTGAGCAGGACCGACAGGGTGGAGCGGCCCTGCTTGTCCGTGGTGGGCAGCGGGATCTGGAGCGCTTGGGGCGCGAACTCCTCCTCGTCGAGACCGACGCGGTAGCCGGCGAGCGCGGGGGGTGGCGCCGGGTCGCGGGCAAGGCGGAGGGTGGCCGAGCCGGAAAGGTCGATGGCGGGGGCGCCGTAGAGGAAGCGGGCAGTGACGGGCAGCGAGTAGCGCTGGTCGGGGATGATCGGGCCGGCGGGCATGGCCTCGACGGCCATGCGGTCGGGCACGAACGCGTCGACCTTCAAGTCGGCGTGGCCGATCGGCGGGCGTTTCGGGTCGGCGAGGATGTCGGCGGACCACATGCCGGCGGGGGCGGAGAGCGGCAGGATCACCGGGAGCGTGAGGGAGCCGTCAGGGCCGCGCTCGGGCACGCGGTCGAGGAAGACCTGGCCGTTCGGGCGCTTGATCACGAGGTGGGCCGGCAGCTCGACCGGATGGCCGGCCGCGTCGCGCAGGAGCGCCGAGAGGTGGACCGTCTCGCCGGGGCGGTAGATGCCGCGGTCGGTCCAGGCGAAGGCGTCGAGCGGGCCCGGGTCGGGCAGGCCCTCCACGCCACGGTCGGAGAGGTCGAACGCGGCGGTGGTGAGGTCGAGAGTGACGAGGTCGTCGCCGAGCTGGCCGTGCAGGCTCTGCGGCGCTTGCGGGCCGGTGCCACGGAGCAGCGGGGCGGGGAACCTCGCGACCCCGTCCGCATCCGTCACCGCATCGGCGAGGATGTCGTTGTCGTGGGCCAGCAGGGTCAGGGCGACGCCGGGCCGGGGTTGGGCGTCGGCGAAGCTGCGGACCTGCACGGTCAGGCCGTCCGAACCGCGCCAGATTGTTGGCGCCAGATCGGTGCGGACCAGCGCCTGGACGGCGCTGGCGCCGGTGTCGGGCGTGCCGTCGCCGGGGGTGGCGAGCAGCAGGTAGGCGCCGGCCCGGTCGAACACGTCCGGTAGCGGGAGCACGGTGTGGGCCAGCAGGTTGGGCTGCCAGTTCGGGATGGCGGCGCTGCCTTCCCACACGGTGGTGCCGTGGTCGACCTCGGTGTCGAAGGTGGAGCGCTCGATGGGTTGGCCGAGCGCGTTGTCGCGCAGCCACGGGACGAGGTTGCGCTCGGTCAGGCGCAGGAGCTTCAGCTTGACTGCGGAGAGGTTGACGCTGGTGAGCGAGAGGCGCGGCGCCTGGTTGCGCGGCAGGAGAAACAGCCGCTGGTCGAACACCAGGCGCGGTTCGCGGTTGGCCATCGCCACCGAGAGCGTCGCCTCCTGCTTCAGGGTGAGGCCGCTCTCGCCAGGCAGGCCGGCGCGCAGCGTGACCCGGGTCGTCGCCCCGAGCGGGAGCCCGGCGATGCAGTAGGCGTCGCCCTGCCGGGTCACGGCGGCGTCGGGCACGGCGGGGTCGAGGCGGACCCAATCGGCGGGCACGAGGTCGGCGCGGCGGGATGGCGGGCTGGTGAAGCTGATGCAGGCGAGCGGCGGGTCGCTTTCCGGCTCGGTGCGGATGCTGCGGACGAGCAGCCCGACCGTTTGCCGCAGCTCGTCCAGCCGCTGGCGGTAGCGCGGCTCGTCGGGCGCGCGTTCCACGATGGCCTCGAGGGCGCCGAGGGCTTGGCCTGGACGGTCGAGCGCGATCAGCGCAGAGACCAGCACCAGCAGCGGCGGGATTTGGGGCTTCCCCGCATCGGCCAGGCCGAAAGCGAGCCAGGCGGCTTGCGCGGCCCGGGCGGCGTTGGGGGGCGTGCGCTGGAGCTGGGCGCGGGCGAGGTCGAGCCAGAGGTCGCTCGTGCCGTTGCCGGCGGAGAGGCGGGTTTCGAGGGCGGTCGCGGCCGCTGCCCAGTCGTTGCGCGCGGACGCGGCGGCGGCGCGCTGTTCGGCCTGGCGCTGCAGGGGGGCCGAAAGGCCGGCCGGGTTGGACCGGGTCAGCGTGCGCTGGTAGGCCTCGCTATCGGCGGCCAGACCCGGCGGCTCGAACTCGTCGGCATGCGCCACGCCGGTCGCGAACAGCAGAAACAGCAGGAACCAGCGCATGTCGGCCTCGTGGTGGGGCAGGCAGCATCATTACTCGTTACTGGCCCGGCGTCTGCCCCGGTATCGACGAACCTTGGGCGAGCAGGTCGCGAATCTCGATGAGAGTGTGTTCGGTCTTGCTGAGCGCGGCCGGGACCTCGGCCTCCTTGGCCTTGAACCGGTTCATCAGCTTGACGACCCAGAAGATCACGAAGCTGATGATCAGGAAGGACAGCACCGCGTTTAGGAACAGCCCGATGTTGATCGTGACGGCGCCGGCCCGCTGCGCGGCCTCCAACGTCGCCGCGTGCTCGCCCTTCAGCGTGATGAAGAGATTGCTGAAGTCGACCCCGCCGGCGATCAGCCCGAGGACGGGGGTGAAGACGTCCTTGACGAGGCTGCTGACCACGCCGGTGAAGGCGGCGCCGATGACGATGCCGACCGCCAAGTCGACCACGTTGCCGCGCAGGAGAAATGCCTTGAACTCCGAGACCCAGCTCGGCGGGGTAGGCAGTCGTACCGGTGCTTGCATCGAGTGCTCCTCAACTGCAGGCACCGTAACGGCTAAGACCTCAGGCGAACATCCCGCGCCAGCTCAGGCGCACGCGTTGCCGCGCAGCGTCCAGGAGACGACTTTGCCGTCCGCGACCTCGATCGTGGTCTCGCATGTCCGCGCGACGGGGATGCCGACCGGGTAATAATAGTAACCGAACCCGAACGGGCCGAAGGGCACGGTCGAGGCGTAGCCGACGGCGGTGTTCTCGTAGGCGAGGAAGCGGTGCCCGTTGGCCTCGATCAGGTGGTTGGGCGCCCCCATGGCCCGCAGCACGTCGCTCTCCGGCCGCCCGACCAGGGAGGCGAGATATTGCTGGCGGGACGGCCCCGTTTCGCATCCGGCAAGGGTGACGGCCGCAAGCAGCACGAGTCCGATTGTTCGCATACGGAGCTTAATGTTCCGGTGCCGGCTGAGTTCCCTCGTCGTTGGGGAGCCAGAGCACCTGCTCGATCCGCTGGGCGCCAGAGGCCAGCATGGCCAGCCGGTCGAAGCCGAGCGCGATGCCCGAGGCGGGCGGCATGCCGTGGCGCAGGGCCGCGAGCAAGCCGTCGTCGGTGGGCCATGACGGCCCGTACAGCGCCTCGCGGCGGGCGCGGTCGGCCCGGAAGCGGGCAGCTTGCTCGGCCGGATCGGTCAGCTCCTCGAAGGCGTTGGCGAGCTCGATGCCGCCAAGAAACAGTTCGAACCGGAGGGCCACGCGCGGGTCGGCCGGGTCGCGCTTGGCCAGGGCGGCCTGGGCGGCGGGCCAGTCGGTCAGGAAGGTCGGGCCGGCGCGGCCCAGCTCGGGTTCGACTCGGTCGAGAAACAGACGGAAGAACAGGTCTTCCCAATCCTCCCCGTTGCGGAGGTCCGCCCCGGCCGATTTCGCCAGCGCGCTCGGGTCGCCAGCGGTGCCGAGCACGTCGGCACCGGCCCATTGCCTGAAGGCGTCGGCGACGGTCAGGCGCTGAAAGCCTCCCTCCCACAGCGGCGGTGGCAGGGTGGCGCGGAGCAGCGCCTCCGTCTCGTCCATCAAGCCGGCGAAATCGAGCCCGGGACGATACCACTCGAGCATGGTGAACTCGCCGAGGTGCCAGCGGCTCCCCTCCCCGTCTCGCCAAACGCGGGCGAGCTGGAAGATCGGCCCGGCGCCGGCGACCAGCAGACGCTTCATGGCGAATTCGGGACTCGTGTGCAGCCAGAGGTCGCGGGCGGTGCCGTCCGGGGCATGCTGGCGGGTGCGCCAGGCCCGGAGATGGACTTCCTCGCCGGGGACCGGGACGGCGTAGGCGGTTTCGACCTCGGTATAGTGACGGGCCACGAAGAAGGCGCGGGTCGCCGCCGTGAGCAAGGCGCGGCGGCGGAGGAACGGCAGACGGGCGGCGAAGCTCTCGGGATGCCAGGGCGGCAGGGGCACGGGAACGTTCGGCTAGCGTGTTGAGGTCGCGCAGGGGGCAGGCGCAGCGGCGCGCCCACCGGCGATCGGACCAGCGTCCGGCGTCGCCGGCGTGACGAAATTCCGTTCCGCCCAAAGCGGCCGGTCGCGCGGCGGCACGGGCAGTGCGGGCTGCTCGCCCGACGCGAGAGCCGCCGGGTCCGAGCCGGGCGCAGCCGGGGCGCCCGGCCTGACGGAGCCGGCGGCCAATCCCGCGCGCGGCGCGCCGTCATTCCAGAGCGGGCGATCATTGCCGCCGAAGAGCGGGCGGTCGGCGACTGGGGTCTGCGTCCCGGCACGCTCAGCGGCGGCGGCGGCGGGAGCCGCGCGCAGGGCGGCGCCGGACGTCTTGCCTGGGGGGGCCGCGGTGGCCGGTATCGGCATGAAGTGGCTGTATTCGCCGGGTCCGGCGCCGCTGCTGCTCAGGGACGGCCCGCTCGGCAGGGTGCGGACGGATGCGCCGCCCGACGCCGCGCTCGGTTGCCGCTCGCAGGGCGTGGCGCCGCTTCGAGCTTGCGCCGACGGCTGGCGCGACAGCAGGGAGGGCGACCGGTCGAGCTTCTGCGGCCGTAGCAGGGAGTCGAGCGACGGGTTCGGCACCAGAGGCTGCGCGTGCGCGACGCCCGCGAGGCCGAAGGCCAGCGCCAGGCCGAGCAGCGCGGCCGGGCGGTTCAGATCCAGCCCTTCTTCTTGAACCAGATCAGCGGGCAGACGGCGCTGAGCAGGATGACGGCCAGGCCGTAGAAATAGCCATATTCCCATTGCAGCTCGGGGATCCATTTGAAGTTCATCCCATAGATGCTGGCCACCAGCGTCGGCGGCACGCCCACGACGGACACGACCGTCAAGATCTTGATGCCGTTGTTCTGCTCGATATTGATGAAGCCCAGGGTCGCGTCGAGCAGGAACTGCACCTTGTTGCCGAGCTGGGCGTCGTAATCCATCAGCGACGTCAGGTCGGCCCGCAGGGTGCTGCAGCGGTGCACCAGCGTTTTGTCCATCCAATCGGCGCTCATGTCGTGGACGTAATTGACGATGCGCTGGGCGCCGACGAGACTGTCGCGGATGTTGGCCAAGCGGTCACCGATGAGGCCGATCGTGCGCAGCGTCGCCCGCAGCCGGGCATCGATCTTGTTCGAGTTGCCGTCGGTGTCGCTGCCTTCGGCGAAGATGCGGTGGGAGACGTCGGCCAGATCGGCGCCGGTTTGCTCGAGGACGTCGGCGAGACGGTCGACCATCGTCTCGAGCAGGCCGACGAAGGCGCCGCCGCTCGTGGTTTGCGCATTGACGGCGAAACGCTCGGCGAAGGTGTCGAACACCGACATCTCGGCGAAGCGGACCGTGATCAGGTGGTTGGCCGACAGCACGAAGCCGACGGGCGAGACGGCGGAAGCCTGGGTGGACTTACCCCTGTAGGTGAGCGGCATGCTCAGATAAAGCGCGGACCCTTCGGCCATCAGCCGGCTGCTGCTCTCGATTTCGGCGATGTCGGCCTGCGCCGGAACGCGCAGCTTGGTCAGGCGCTCGACCATCGAGCGCTCCTGGTCCGTCGGATCGAGCAGGTCGAGCCACACCCCGTCGCGCTCGTTCAGCGCGTGGAAACCCGGCTGGACCGTCACACGCGGCGAGGTGCCGTTGTTCACGTAGAGCATACCTGCTTCTAAGCTGAACGGGGAACGCCGACCAGAGCGTGACCCGGCCCGCCGCCTGGTCTAAACCGTCGCGATGGAGAACCACAGATGAGTGCCGTCACAACCCTGGCCGCCAACCCGATCGCCCGCCCGAACACGCTGCGCTCCGGGCCGGACGCCCGCGGCCGTTTCGGCAGCTTCGGCGGACGCTTCGTTGCCGAAACGCTGATGCCGCTGATCTTGGCGGTCGAGTCGGCTTACGAGGCGGCCAAGGCCGACCCGGCGTTCCAGACCGAGTTGGATCGCTACCTGAAGGATTACGTCGGCCGCCCGAGCCCGCTGTGGTTCGCCGAACGCCTGACCGACCGCATCGGCGGCGCGCGCATCTTCTTCAAGCGCGACGAGCTGAACCACACCGGCAGCCACAAGATCAACAACTGCATGGGCCAGATCCTGCTCGCCCGGCGAATGGGCAAGACGCGGATCATCGCCGAGACCGGCGCCGGCCAGCATGGTGTGGCGACCGCGACCGTCTGCGCGCTGTTCGGCCTGCCGTGCGTGGTCTACATGGGCGCGACCGACGTCGAGCGGCAGAAGCCGAACGTGTTCCGCATGAAGCTGCTGGGCGCCGAGATCGTCTCGGTCACTTCCGGCGCCGGCACGCTGAAAGACGCGATGAACGAGGCGATGCGCGACTGGGTCGCCAATGTCGAGGACACCTATTACTTGATCGGCACGGTTGCGGGGCCGCACCCCTACCCGGCCATGGTGCGCGACTTCCAGAGCATCATCGGCACGGAGGCGCGGGCGCAATTGATGGAGACGGAGGGCAAGCTGCCGGACGTCGTGGTGGCCGCGATCGGCGGCGGCAGCAACGCCATGGGGTTGTTCCACCCGTTCCTCGACGACCCGGACGTACGGCTCGTGGGCGTCGAGGCGGCCGGGCGCGGGCTGGACACTCACGAGCATGCGGCGAGCCTGAGCCGTGGGCGACCCGGCGTGCTGCACGGCAACCGGACCTATCTCCTGCAGGACAAGGACGGGCAGATCGAGGAAGCGCACAGCATCAGTGCCGGGCTCGACTACCCCGGCATCGGGCCCGAGCACTCCTGGCTGCACGATATCGGCCGGGTGGAATACGTGGCCGCGACCGATCAGGAGGCGCTCGACGCCTTCCAGCTCTGCACCCGCGCCGAGGGCATCATTCCCGCGCTGGAGCCGGCCCATGCGCTGGCGCACGTGCAGAAGATCGCGCCGACCCTGGACCGCGACGCGATCGTGTTGATGAATTTGTGCGGACGGGGCGACAAAGACATCTTCTCGGTGGCCCAGCATCTCGGGGTGGAGCTTTGAGCCGCATCGCCGCCCGGTTCGCGCGGCTGCGGCAGGAGGGGCGGGGCGCGCTGATCCCGTTCCTCGAGGCGTTCGACCCGGATCACGCGACCTCGCTGGCCATCCTGCGCGGCATGCCCGCGGCGGGCGCCGACCTGATCGAGATCGGGATGCCGTTCACCGACCCAATGGCGGACGGGCCGATCATCCAAGCGGCCGGGCTGCGTGGCCTGAAGGCAGGTGCGACGCTCGCCGGTACGCTCGGCATGGTGCGCGCCTTCCGCGAGGGGGATGCCGACACCCCTATCATCCTGATGGGCTACCTCAACCCGATCGACAGCTACGGTCCCGCCCGGTTCTGCGAGGATGCGGCCGCGGCGGGAGTCGATGGCGTCATCGTCGTCGACCTGCCGACCGAAGAGGCCGACCTGCTGCTGCCGCATGCGTCCCGGCACGAGATCGACATCATCCGCCTGGTTGCGCCGACGACGGGCGACGAGCGGCTGCCGATCGTGCTGCAGGGCAGTTCCGGCTTCGTGTACTACGTCAGCATCACCGGCATCACCGGGACGAGCAGCCCGACCAAGGCGAGCCTCGCCGCCGCGCTGCCCCGTTTGCGCCGCGCGACCGACCTTCCCATCGCGATCGGGTTCGGCGTGCGGACGCCCGATCAGGCGGCCGACGCGGTCCGGGTGGCCGATGCGGCGGTGGTCGGTTCGGCGTTGATGGACACGCTGGCGGCGAGCCTGGATGCGGAAGGCCGCGCCGCGCCGGACACCGCCGAGCGCGTGCTGGCGCAGGTGCGAGACTTGGCCGCCGGGGTGCGCGGCGCGCGGGTGACGGAGCGTGAGCCCGCATGAGCTGGCTGGCCGAATATGTCCGGCCGCGTATCCGGACGCTGTTTTCGCGCCGCGAAGTGCCGGAGAACCTGTGGGTTCAGTGCCCGAGTTGCCAACAGATGCTGTTCACCAAGGACCTCGAGCGCTCGCTGAAGGTCTGCCCGCACTGCGACTACCACATGCGGGTCACGGCGGCCGAACGCCTCGCCTACACGTTCGATCATGAGGCCGATGCGGCCGGGCCGACCCGGATCGAGCTGCCCCGCGTGCCGGTGGACCCGTTGGGGTTCCGTGACAGCAAGCGCTACGTGGACCGGCTGAAGGAGGCCCGGGACAAGACCGGGCTCGCGGACGCCATCCTGGTCGCGCATGGAACGATCGGGGGGCACCGGGCCGTGGTGGCCGCGATGGCGTTCGACTTCATGGGCGGCAGCATGGGCGCGGCCGTGGGCGAGGCCATCGTGTCGGCGGCCCGGCTGGCCGTTCTGCAGGCGGCGCCGCTCATCATCTTCACCGCGTCCGGCGGCGCGCGGATGTATGAGGGCGCGATCAGCCTGATGCAGATGCCGCGCACGACGATCGCGGTGCAGATGGTCAAGGAAGCCGGCCTGCCGTTCATCACGGTGCTGACCGATCCCACCACCGGGGGCGTGACCGCCAGCTTCGCGATGCTGGGCGACGTGCAGATCGCCGAGCCCGGCGCGCTGATCTGCTTTGCCGGGCCGCGCGTCATCGAGCAGACCGTGCGCGAGACGCTGCCGGACGGGTTCCAGCGCGCCGAATACCTGCACGAGCACGGGATCGTCGACCTCGTCGTCAAGCGGGCGGAGATGCGCGACACGCTGGCCCGGCTGATCGGGCTGCTGCGCGAGCGGGTGCCGAGGGCCGACGCGCTGGTCGCCTCCGCCGCGTGAGCCACTTGGACGGCCGGATCGAGCCGATCATCGATCGGCTGCACCATCTGCATCCCCGGCTGATCGACCTCAGCCTCGACCGGCTGCGCCGCTTGCTGGAGACGCTCGGGCACCCCGAGCAGCGCCTGCCGCCTGTCGTCCACGTCGCGGGGACCAATGGCAAGGGCAGCACCTGCGCCTTCCTGCGCGCGATGGCCGAGGCCGCGGGCGCGCGGGTGCACGTCTATACGTCGCCGCATCTCGTCCGCTTCAACGAACGGTTCCGCATTGCGGGGCGGTTGGTGTCGGACGCGGAGCTCGCGGCGACGCTCGAGCTGATCGAGCGGGAGAATGGCGGGCAGGCCATCACCGTGTTCGAGGTGATCACCGCGGCAGCTTTTCAGCTGTTCGCTGGCCATCCGGCCGATTTGTGCGTGCTGGAGGTGGGGTTGGGCGGCCGGGGCGACGCGACCAACGTCATCACCCCCGCCGTGTGCGCGATCACCTCGATCTCGCTCGACCATCGCGACCTGTTGGGCGACACGCTGACGGCGATCGCGGGGGAAAAGGCCGGGATCATGAAGCCGGGCGTCCCGGTCGTGACCGGTGCGCAGGAGCCGGACGCGCTGCGTGTGCTCGAGGAGGTAGCGCAACGGACCGGCGCGCCGCTCTCGGCCCGGTATCGCGACTGGGACATCGCGGCCCGTGGCGCCGGGCTCCGCTTCGTCGATGGTGCCGGAAGCCTCGATCTCCCCTCCCCTTCGCTGGGCGGCGCACACCAGATCGACAATGCGGGTATCGCCGTGGCCGCGTTGCGGCGGGCGGGCCTGCCGATGGCGCCGACCGGGCTGGCGACGGCCGTGTGGCCGGGGCGGTTGCAACGGTTGTCGGGGCGGCTCGCCGGGCTACTACCGTCCACTGTCGAGCTATGGCTCGATGGTGGCCATAATCCCGGGGCGGGCGTGGTCCTCAGCGAAGTGCTGCGTCGGTGGGGCGATCGGCCGACCCATCTCGTGGTGGGCATGAAGCGGTCGAAGGACGCGGCCGAGTTCCTGCGCCCGTTGCTGCCGCTGGCCGCTTCGGTCTGGGCCGTGCAGGAGCCGCACCAGCACGACGCGCTGCCGGTCGACCAGATCATCGCCGCGTCGGGCGGCGTCGCAGGGCGCGGACCGACCGTGGCCGAGGCACTCCGCCGTATTCCGCCGGGCTCTGCGCGCGTGCTGATCTGCGGTAGTCTTTACTTGGCGGGCGAGGTTTTGAAGGGCGATTGGGACGGATCCGGCGACGGCGATGTTTTCGACGGATCGGCAAAGAGGGAGGACTTAACATAACTCAGTTCGTCCCAACGTCTGCGCCTTCGCGTCAGGGGTGGTGATGCCGGTTGAAATTTCGTCACGCCTGCGCGTCTCGCCAGAGGACGTGCGGGACCGGCCGAACGATATGGGACATCCCAGCGTTCGGGCGTTGTCGCATGGCTCGATGGAGGTTCGCTGGTTCTGTCCCGAGCCTGGCGTGCAACATAAGCCGCACGACCGCGACGAAGTTTATTTCGTCGTGTCCGGGACGGCAAATTTCCGGCGGGGCAATGATGCCGGCCCATTCGAAGAAGCCGCCGTCAGCGTGTTCGGGCATGAGATCGTGCCGGTCAAACCCGGCGACGTGTTGTTCGTCCCGGCCGGCGCGCACCACGACTTCGACGCGACGTCGCCAGACTTTGCCGTATGGGCCTTATTCTACGGGCCGGAGGGCGGGGAGCGCGGGTAGCGTGCGGATCAGGTGATCCGACGCGCGGGCAGCGACCAAGCCAGGAGCGCCGCGACCGCGCTGAAGCTACCGACCGTGAGGAAGGCGGCGCGGAAGGCGCCGATGATGTCGGCGGAGAGATCGACCCGTTGCTGGGGCGTGACGGTCGCCAGAATGCCGGGCCCGCGCTCCACGATGTCGGCGAACAGCGTGGCGATCACCGGGTCATGCGCGGCCAATACGGCAAACAGCACGGCGCCCACCGAGGCGGTTCCGAGCGCGGCGCCGATCGAGCGCGTGAATTGCACGCTGGCGGACGCGGCCCCGAGATTTTTCGGCCCGGCTTCGATCTGAACCGTGAGCTGGACGACGGGCATCGTGGTCCCGGTCGCCACCGCGATCACCACCAACAGCACCGGCAGCCAGCCGAGCGGGATCGACGGGCCGGCGATGGCGAGCACGAACCACCCGGCGGCGACGATCGGCTGGCCGATCGAGGGAAAGATCGCGGTCCGCCCGGTTTTGACCATCATGCGACCGGTCGCGATCGAGCCGAGCGCGATCCCCGCGGTGAGCGGCAGCAACAGTAATCCGACCCGGGCGGGATCGGCACCGCGGACGACCTGCAGGTAGATCGGCATGAAGGTCACCGCGCCGACGATCGTCGCGCCGACGCAGGCCGCCATGGCGTCCGAACGCCAGATCGACGGCATGCTGAGGATGCGGATCGGGATGAGGGGCGAGGCCGCCCGGCGCTCCTGCCGGATCAACAGCCAGAGCGAGGCCCCCGCGAGGGCGACGAGGCCGATGATCACGGGAACGGCGGCGGCCGACATCCTCTGGACGCGCTCGAGCGCCAGCAGAAGCGGGATCACGAAGCCGGCGAGCAGCCCCATGCCGAGCCAATCGAAGCGGAAGCGGGCGCCGGCCGCCTTGCGATTCGGCAAGCGGAACGCCAGCGCCATGGCCAGCGCACCCAGCGGCAGGTTGACGTAGAAGACGGAGGTCCAGCCGAAATGCTGGGTCAGCCATCCGCCGGCGACCGGCCCGAAGGTGGACGAGACCATGAACGTGCCGGCGAGGTAGCCTTGGAAGCGCGGCCGCTCCCGCGGCGGCACGATCTCGCCGACCAGCGCCTGCGACAAGGTCATCAGCCCGCCGCCGCCGGCGCCCTGCAGGACCCGGGCGGCAATCAGCGCGAGCATGGTCGGCGCGATCGCACAGAGCACGCTGGCGGCGAGGAAGATGGTCAGCGCCATGAACAGCAGCCGGCGCCGCCCCAGCACATCGCCCAACCGTCCATAGACGGGCGCCGCGATGGTCGTTGCCATCAGGTAGGCGACGACCACCCACGAGACCCGCTCGACGTCGCCCAGGGAGCCCGCGATGTTGGGGAGCGCGGTCGCCACGATCGTCTGGTCGACGGAGGCGAGGAACATGGGCAGGCAGACGGACGGGAAGACCTTGAAAAATTGAGCCCGCGTGATGGTGGGCGCCGTCGGGTCGGCTGCGTCGGCAATTCGCGCGGGGATGGACATCGGGGCCAGAGTAGGAGCGAGCGGCCAGGCGACGCAAACCCGGCCGATCAGCTCAAACCTCGCCGTCCCGGCCCATGGCGAGGAATTTGGCGCGGCGCTGGGCGCGCAATGCCGCCGGGTCGAGATGGAGCAGCGGCTCGAGGGCGGACCAGATCGCCTGACCGACGGCCTGCACCGTGGTCTCCGGTTCGCGATGCGCGCCGCCGAGCGGTTCGGCGACGACAGTGTCGACGATGCGTTGGCCGAGCAGGTCGGCCGCCGTCATCTTGAGCGCCTCGGCGGCGTTCGGCGCCTGCGCGGCCTCGCGCCACAGGATACTGGCGCAGCCTTCGGGTGAGATGACCGAATAGACGGCATGCTCGAGCATGAGCACCCTGTCGGCGGCGGCCAGCGCGATGGCGCCGCCGGAGCCGCCTTCCCCGATGATCGTGGCCACGATCGGGACCGGGGCGGCGAGGCAGGCTTCGATCGAGCGCGCGATGGCCTCGGCTTGGCCGCGCGACTCGGCGTCGATGCCGGGGAACGCGCCGGCGGTGTCGACGAAGGTCAGGATCGGCAGCCCGAAACGACCCGCCAGTTCGATCAGGCGCCGGGCCTTGCGGTAGCCTTCGGGCCGCGCCATGCCGAAATTATGCTTGATCCGGCTTTCGGTGTCGGCGCCGCGCTCGGTGCCGATGGCCATCACCGAGAAGCCGCGGAAGCGGCCAATACCGCCCACGATCGCCGCATCGTCGGCGAACGCCCGATCGCCCGCGAGCGGGACGAATTCGGTGATGAGGCCCTCGACATAGGCGAGCGCATGGGGCCGGTCGGGGTGGCGGGCGACCTGGGTCTTCTGCCACGGGGTCAGCTTGGCGTAGGTCGCCCGGAGCTGATCGGCCGTCTTGGTTTCGAGCTGGCGGATCTCCTCGGCGATGTCGATGCCGCCGGTTTCCTGGCTCTTCCGCAGTTCGTCGATCTTCAGCTCGAGCTCGGCGAGTGAACGTTCGAAGTCGAGAAACTGACGCATCGCGGCGGCTTACGCCCGGGACCCGGTGCGCGCCAGGGGGTGATGGAGCCGCATCAATTCGCCTAAGCGCTCGGCGAGGACGTGGGTGTAGATCTGCGTCGTTGCAATGTCGGCGTGGCCGAGCAGGATTTGCAGGCTCCGCAGATCCGCGCCGCGGGCGAGGAGGTGGCTCGCAAAGCTGTGGCGCAGCACGTGGGGGCTGACGCGGGCCGGGTCGATCTCCGCCTCGAGCGCCACTTGCTTGAGGATGAGGCCGAGTCCCTGCCTCGTCAGCGCGCGGCGCGGGTCACGCCCGGCGAACAGCCACGGGCCTGGTGTGGCGGCGACGAGGGCCGCGGCGGCTTCGCGAGCCGGGCGCGAGAGCAGCACCATCCGCTCCTTGCCGCCCTTGCCGCGGACGATCAGCGTGTCCGTCCCGTCCCGCAGGCTCTGGCGGCGGATGCCGAGCAACTCGGAGACGCGCAGCCCGGTCGAGTAGAGCAGCTCCACGGCCGCACGCGCGACGGGCGTGCGGGCGGACGCGGCCAGCAGCGCCGTCATCTCGGCCTCGGAGAGATATTTCGGCAGCGCGGGGCGGACCTGCGGCGTGTCGAGCAATTGACTCGGATCGTCCGTCCGGATGCCCTCACGGGCGAGGAATTTGTAGAAGCCGCGGATCGCCGAGAGCCGCCGCGCGGCGGTCCGTGCCGAGACCTCTCCATGGAGCGAGCGCGCGAAGCGGCCCAGCAGGTCCGAGTCCGCCGCCTCCGGCGTGGTGCCGCTGCTCTCGGCGAAGGCGCGCAGCTGCTCCAAATCGGCGGCGTAGGCCAAGACGGTATTGCGCGCCGCCCCGCGCTCGGCGGCATGCATCTCGAGATAGGCTTCGATATGCCGGTTCATGACCCGGCTTCAGCGGGCGGGCGCGAACTTGTCGTTCGGCAGCACGTGCTGAACCTGCTCGGCCCGGGGCGTAGGCGGGAAGGCGCCCAGCAAGAGCGCGCCGGCGACACCGATCAGCACGATGACGGCGAGCACCAGCAATAGAATCCGACTCATGTAACGTCCATCAGGGTGTGCGTGGCCGTGAAAGGGAGGCTTGTGCTAGCCTTCGCCGCCATGACACGCAACATCGGTTCCGGCTCTGCCGCGATGCGGGAAGCCACCGTTATCCCGGCAGAGAAGATCCCCCAACTCGCGGGGCGGAGCGTCGTGCTCATCGGTTTGATGGGTGCGGGCAAGACCAGCATCGGCCGCCGCCTGGCAGCGCGGCTGGGTCTGCCGTTCCGCGATGCGGACGCGGAGATCGAGCTGGCGGCGGGGCGGACGATCCCCGAATTGTTCGCCCGATTCGGCGAGCCCGAGTTCCGCGACGGCGAGCGCCGGGTTATCCGCCGGTTGCTGGCGGGCGACCCGATCGTGCTGGCGACGGGAGGCGGCGCGTTCATGGACCGCACCACCCGGGCTGCGGTGCGTGAGAGCAGCGTCTCCGTTTGGCTGCGCTGCAAGCTGCCGACGCTGGTGCGCCGCGTGTCGTCGCGCAGCAACCGCCCGCTGCTGGCCAATGGCGACCCGGCCGAGATCCTGGCTGGACTCATGGAGCAGCGGCACCCGGTCTACGCCGAGGCCGACATGGTGATCGATTGCGGGGATGAGCCGCCCGATATGACGACGGGCCGGGTTATGGCCGCGCTGGAAGCGTGGAGCCCGCCGCGCCGCCTGCCGGTCAGCTTGGCGTCCTGCAGCTACAACGTCGTGATCGGCGGCTCCCTGCTGCGCCGGGCGGGGGCGCACCTCGCGGATGTGTTGCCGCAGAAGCGCGTCGTCGTGGTGACCGACGAGACGGTTGCCGGGCTGCATCTGCCGTCACTCATCGCCGGACTCGAGGAGACCGGCATCTCGCATCGCACGATCGTGGTGCCGCCGGGCGAAGGGTCCAAGAGCCTGGAGGGCTACACCGACCTGGTCGGACAACTGCTCGATGCGGGGGTGGAGCGGCGGACGACGGTGGTGGCGCTGGGCGGCGGCGTGGTCGGCGACCTCGCGGGATTTGCCGCCGCGACCACGCTGCGCGGCCTGCCGTTCGTGCAGGTGCCGACGACGCTGCTGGCGCAGGTGGATAGCAGCGTGGGGGGCAAGACCGGCATCAACACGCGCCACGGCAAGAACCTGCTCGGGGCGTTCCATCAGCCGAAGCTGGTGCTGGCCGATACCGACACGCTGGGCACGCTGCCGATCCGCGAGCTGCGCGCGGGCTATGCCGAGATCGCGAAGGCCGGTCTGATCGGCGACGCGCCGTTCTTTGCCTGGTGCGAGGCGCATGCGGCGGCGCTGCTGGCCGGCGACCGCGACGCGCAGGCCGAGGCAATCCTGCGGGCCTGCGCGTTCAAGGCGGCCGTGGTGGGCGACGACGAGCGGGAGGAGCGGCCGAGCGGCGGGCGGGCGCTGCTCAATCTGGGCCACACGTTCGGGCATGCGCTGGAGGCGGAGTATGGCTATGGCGGCGGGCTGCTGCATGGCGAGGCGGTGGCCGTCGGGCTCGGGCTGGCGTTCCGCTTGTCGGCACGGCTGGGTTTCTGCGACAGGGAAGATGCCGAGCGGGTCAGCGACCACCTCGAGCGGGCCGGGCTGCCGAGCGGGCTCAACATGCTGAACCGGCGGTTCTCGGCGGCGACCCTGATCGCGAACATGCGGCGCGACAAGAAGATGCGCGACGGGACGCTGCACTTCATCCTCGCGCGCGGCATCGGGGACGCGTTCACCACGGGCGACGTGCCGCAGGCGGAAGTGGAGGCGCTTCTGTGGGCCGAAGGAGCCGAACCATGATCCGCCATTCGGCCGCCGCGTTCGTCGTGCTCGGTCTTGCCGCCACGCCGGCCGGCGCGGCCGAGCACGACGCGTTCTACTGGCTCGGGCAGTTCAACAAGGCCTCCCTAGTCATGACGGTCGAGCAGGGCATCGTGCCGCAACGGCTGGCCGGGCCGATAGCCGAGGCGGTCAAAGGCGTGATCGAGGCGGGTGACGCGCCCGGCGGCAAGCGGCCGGCAGACTATCTGCAGTTGGAGCCGCTGCTGATCGCGCGCGCCGGGCCGGACGTGACGCGGATGCATTCGGGGCGCAGCCGGCAGGACATCCTGGCCACCACGCGGCGCGAGATGATGCGCGAGCGCGCGCTGGCGCTGGCCGACGCGCTCGACGGCGTCCGCGCCGACTTGTTGGAGCAGGCCGAGCGGCACCGGGACGCGATCGTGCCGGCTTACACGAACGGCGTGCAGGCGCAGCCGACCACGTTCGGGCACATCATGCTGGCGTTCGACGCCGTTCTGGCGCGCGACACGGAGCGGGTTCGGCAGGCGTGGGTCCGGCTGGACCTATCTCCGCTCGGCTCGGCGGCGCTGGGGACCTCGAGCTTCCCGGTCGACCGCGCGCGGTTGGCCCAGCTGCTCGGCTTCGCGGACGTCGCCGACAACAGCTATGACGCGAACCAGCTGGCGCCGTTCGACACGGAGGCCGAGTTGGCCATGATCGCAAGCCTGGTCGCGACCACCGCCGGGCAGTTCGCGCAAGACATCCACACCCAGTATGCCCAGCCGCACCCTTGGCTGATGCTGCAAGAGGGGCGGCTGACGGGGCCTAGTGGAGCGAATCTAACACTTGGTGCCCTCGTCGAACGGCCGCGATGATTTT
>JAVVHH010000047.1:0-25069 GCA_032249615.1 Acetobacteraceae bacterium | reverse complement strand
ACGGCCTGCATTTCTTCAGCTACTTCTTCCCGGAAGGGGCGCCGAAATTGCTGGCGCCGCTGATCATCCCGATCGAGGTGATCTCCTACCTCTCGCGGCCGGTCAGCCTTTCCATCCGTCTTTTCGCCAACATGGTGGCCGGGCACGTCATGTTCGAAGTGTTCGGCACCTTCATCCTGATCTTGGCGGGGGCGGGCGCCGTTACCGGGGCGCTTGGCGTCCTGCCGCTGGCGCTCAACGTCATCCTCGAGGGGTTCGAGCTCCTTGTGGCAGCACTTCAGGCCTACGTGTTCGCGATCCTGACGTGCATCTATCTCCACGACGCGGTGCACCTGCACTGACCTTCGTGCAGTTGTGACCACCCATCATCACCTGAAAGGACCCTGAGTTATGGACCCGCAAACTGCTGCCGCTGCTGCCCAAGCCACCGTCGCTGCCTACAAGTCGCTTGGCGCCGGCCTCGCCGTCATCGCGCTTGCGGGCGTTGGCATCGGCATCGGCAACATCTTCTCCTCGATGGTCTCGTCGGTCGCCCGCAACCCGTCAGCCCGCGACGCCGTGTTCCCGATCGGCATTCTCGGCTTCGCGCTGACGGAAGCGGTCGCGCTGTTCGCGCTGCTGATCGCCTTCCTCATCCTGTTCACCTAAGACAAAACCCGACACTCGTCGGAGGCCGGCCAACAGGCCGGCCTTTCTCCGCCGGACGCGAGGCGCATGCCCCAGCTCGACTTTGCCAATCCGCTGACGATCTCGCAGGTCGTCTGGATGTTCATCATCTTCGCCGCGCTCTATGCGGCACTTCGGTTCTGGGCGCTGCCGCACGTGGGCGGCGTGATCGAGATGCGCGAGCAGCGGATCTCGATGGATCTCGAGAGCGCGCGCCGAGCGAAGGAGGAGGCCGACCGGTCTGCGGCGGAGATCGCCGAACGTGGTCGCTCCGCGTCGGCCGAGGCGCAAGCCCAAGTCAGCAAGGCGTCGGACGCCGCCAAGCGCGAAGCGGCAGAGCAGGCGCGCATCGACAACGAGCAATTGGAACGGCAACTCGCCGAAGCCGAGCAGCGGATCTCCGCGGCGCGGCAAGAGGCGATGGGGGCGCTGCGCCAGGTGGCGAGCGAGACCGCGACCGCGGTGGTGTCGCGCCTCACCGGCCGGTCTCCCGACTCGGCGCGGATCGATGCCGCCGTCGGAGACATCATGTCTCGCGGCGGCGTTGCGGCGGGGCGGAGCTGACCATGGAACACCACGAGACGTTCTTCGGCAATCCGCGCACCTGGATCGGCCTCGCCTTCTTCATTTTCTACGCGATCTTCGGCCGCAAGATCTGGGCGGCGATCACCGGGCTGCTGGACAGTCGGGCCGCCAAGATCCGGGCGGAGCTCGACGAGGCCTCGCGCCTGCGGACCGAGGCCGAGGCCATGTTGCGGGACGCTCAATCGCAGCGTGAGCAGGCCAGCAAGGACGTGCAGGCCATGCTGGACAACGCACGGATCGAGGCGGCCAACGTCGCCGAAGCGGCGCGCAAGGAGGCTGCCGACGCCGCGAAGCGCCGGGAACGCATGGCAATGGATCGCATCGGCGCCGCCGAGAAAGCCGCGATCGGCGAGGTGCGGCAGGCCGCGGCCGACATCGCCGCCCGGGCAGCCGAGCAAGTCATCCGGGACGGCTTTGATGCCGAACAGGATTCTGAGATCATCAACCGGGCCATCAGCGGCTTACCGGCCGCACTGGCGAGCCGCCGCGCCGCCTGAACCGGCTTTTGCAATCACCGGACGAGGGCAGCCGCAGGGCTGCCCTTTTCGTTTGCACCCCGGTCAACATCAACTACTGTGGTCCCATCACTATCGTGAGGCCCTCGTGAGAACGTTCAAAACATTTACGAAATTCGCGGTGGTCGCGGCCATGCTGCTCGGCAGCGTCGGCGCGACGCAGGCGGCCAAGTTCACCTTCGCCAACGATGGCGACGCGAACTCAATGGACCCCTACACGCGCAGCGAAACCTTCCTGCTGACCTTCACGCAGAATTTCTATGACCCGCTCGTCCGGCGGGATCGCGAACTCAAGGTCGAACCGGCTCTGGCCGAGAGCTGGGAAACGCCGAACCCGACGACCTGGGTGTTCCATCTCCGACACGGGGTGAAGTTTCAGGAAGGGCAGGACTTTACCGCCGACGACGTGATCTTCAGCTGGAAACGGGCGTCCGGTCCGGGCAGCCAGATCAATGCCTACTTCCAGGCCGTCAAGGAGATGAAGAAGATCGACGACTTCACCGTCGAGGTCACCACCAAGGTGCCGGACCCGATCTTCGTCGAGGAGATCACCAGCTGGGTCATCATGTCCAAGGCGTGGTGCGAGGCCCATGATTCGGCGCAGCCGGTCGACTTGACCAAGGCTGGCGAGAACTACGCTACGCGGCACGCGAACGGCACCGGCCCCTACATCCTCGACATCCGCGAGCCGGACCGGCGCACGACCATGCATGCCAACCCGGCCTGGTGGGACAAGATGCCGGGCAACGCGACAGAGGTGACGTTCAACGTCATCGCCAATGCCGCCACCCGGGTCGCGGCGCTGCTCTCGGGCGACGTCGACATGATCTATACCGTGCCGCCGCAGGACATCGCGCGCTTGGAGAAGGCGCCGGGAATCAAGCTATGGATGGCGCCCGAGTTGCGGACGGTGTTCCTCGGCTTCGACGTGTCTCGGCCGGAGCTGTTGAAGTCGGACGTGAAGGGCAAGAACCCGTTCCAGGACAAGCGGGTGCGGCAGGCCTTCTATGAGGCGATCGACATCAACGCGATCCATCAGCGCGTCATGCGCAACCAGTCGCACCCGACCGGCCTGATGTATGGACCCGGCGTGGGCGCGTACGAGGAGAAGCAGGACGTGCGCTACCCCTACGATCCGGACGGGGCCAAGAAGCTGCTGGCGGAGGCCGGATACCCCAACGGCTTCGGCGTGACGCTCGACTGCCCAAACGACCGCTACGTCAACGACGAGGCGATCTGTCAGGCGGTCACGGCGATGCTGGCGCGCATCGGCGTAAAGGTCACGCTCAACGCCCAGACCCGACTCAAATACTTCGCCGAGATCAGCAATCCGGACTACCACACCAGCTTCTACATGCTGGGCTGGACGCCGAACACCTACGACGCGTGGAACTCGCTCTACAACCTCCTGGGGTCGCGGAACGGCACGCGTGGCGTGTTCAACGACGGCGGTTGGAGCAACGCGAAGTTCGACGAGCTGCTCGACAAGGCGGCCGTCGAGACGGACAAGGCCAAGCGGCAGGAGGAGATCAACGAGGCCTCGCAGATCGCCAAGGACGACGTGGCCACGATCCCGCTGCATCAGCAGGTGCTGGTGTGGGCGACGAAGTCGAGCATCGACCTGGTTCAGCCGGCCGACGACTCGTTCCCGCTACGCTACGTTATGGTCAAGTAAACGGGTAGGAGCGGGGCGGTTTGGCCGCCCCGCTCATTCTCAGACGTGTTCGGCGACGTCGTGCGATTGGGTGCGGCTACGGCGGTCTGCCATGAAGGCGTCGAATTCCGACTTGTCGCGCGCCTTGCGGAGGCGGTCGAGGAAGGCTTGGAACTCGCGCTCCTCATCCTCTAAGCGGCGCAGCGTCTCATCCCGGTAATCATCGAACGCCTTGTTGCCCGACGAGGCCGCCTGCGCGCGGCTGCGGCCCGTCCAGCCCGCATTCCACCGCCCGTCGGTGGTCCCGCCGCTGCCGAGGTTGAACCAGGTGCCCGGCGCCGTATTGCGCATTTCACGAAGCCGGCCGCTGCCGGCCAGGAACGCCAGCAGCGCGAGGCCGACCGGCCACGCCAGCCAGAACGCCGCCACCACTGCCGTGATCCAGCCTACCTTGCCGAACTCGTCGATTTTGCTGATCACCACCGCCTCCGAAGTATGTAAGTCTTATTTACACAATGGGAGGCCGGGACGCCGTTGTCAATCGGCGAGGCGCAGCGATTGCAGATAGACCAGGAGGCCGGCCTCGAGCAGATCTTTCGGCGCCATCGGCAGCTGTCCCGCCCCGCTGCGCCCGAGGTAGAGCGATGCGATGCCATGGGTCAGCGCCCAGACGTGCAGCGTCACCATCAGCGCGGGAGGCCGTCCCGGGGCGCGGCTGCGGTCGCAGGCAGCTTGCGCCGCGCCGCGCAGAACCGTCATCGCGCCGTCCCTGGCGCGCGCGAGCTCTGGATGTGCGGCAATTGGGAAGTGCGGGTCGAACATCGCGCCATAGACCGGGCTCTCTCGGCCGGCGAAGGCGAGGTGGGCTTGCGCACAGGCTTCGAGCGCGGCTACGGGGTCGGCCGGGCGGGCGGCGACGGCGGCGCGCATGTCGCCCTCCAATGCCTCGAAACCGCGCCGCGAGACCTCGGCCAGCACCGCGTCGCGATCGCGGAAGTGCCGGTAGGGCGCCGCCGCGCTGACACCCACGGCGCGCGCGAGTTCGGCCACGGCGAAGCCGCTGATGCCCCGCTTGGCAATCAGGCCAAGCGCCGCCTCGATCAGCGCTTCCCGCAGGTTGCCGTGATGATACTGCTCGCGTGCCATCCACCCTCTTACATCGGGAGGGTGGATGGCGATACCGAGCGCGTGGTGCCGGTTAGGCCCCGGCGCCCTCGATCACGTCGCCGAACAGCTCCCAACGCTTCCCGTTCCAGCGCTGCAACTGCATGTGCCGGATCGGGTGCGCGTTGGTCGGGCCGGTGCTGACGTAGCAGCCCGGGATCAAGGTTGGCGGTTGATGCCTCTCCAGGTTTTTGGCCTGCGCCATGATGTTCTCGCGCGAGAGATCCGCCCCGCACTGCTTGAGCATTTGCACGCACGTTGTCGCGACGCCGTACGCGAAAACATAGTTGGAATCCGACAGTTCGGCGTCGGGCAGGTACTGCTTCATGAAGTCCCGCCACTCGTTCATGCCGGGATCGTCTTTCCACTGCGGGTCCGAGTTGTCCTTGTAGTAGGAGGCCGCGATCAGCCCGGTGGCGCGCTCCGGACCAGCTGGATTGATCACCGCGTTGACGGAGATCGACACGTCGGTGAGCAGGTGCAGCGGCTTCCAGTCCAGCTCGTAGATCTTGCGGATGATCTGCGCGGCGAATTTTGGCGTCGCCGCGCTGACCAGGACGTCCGCGCCGGAGGACTTCATCGCGACCGCCTGGCTATCGATGGTCGGGTCCGTGACCTCGTAGCTAGACTGGTTGATGACCATCTTGTCGAACTTGTCGCCCAGGCCATCCTTCAGGCCGATGAGGTAATCCTTGCCGAAATCGTCGTTCTGGAACAGCACCGCGATCTTGCCGTCCGGCTTGTTCGCAAGAATGTACTTGGCGTAGATCTGGCCCTCGGTCCGGTAGCTCGGTTGCCACCCGATCGTCCACGGGAACTCCTTAGTCTGCGACCATTTATCGGCCCCGCTCGACACGAAGACCTGCGGCACTTTCTTCTGGTTCATGTAGCGGTGGACGGCGCTCTGAGTAGGCGTGCCCAGCGCGTTGAACGTGAACGCGACCCCATCTTGCTCGACTAGGCGGCGGGTCTGTTCGACCGTCTTCGGGGGCGAGTAGCCGTCGTCATAGGTGATGAAATTGATCTTGCGGCCCCCAATGCCGCCCTGATCGTTCAGCCGCTTGAAAAAGGCGACATGGCCCCGCCCGATGGCGCCATACGCCGAGGCCGGGCCGCTATACGCATCGGTATTGCCGATCTTGATCTCGTCTTTCGTGACGCCGGGCATGTCGGCGGCCCAAGCGCTGCGAAGCAGCGCGGGAGCGGCAAGCGCGGCACCGGCGGTGGTCAGAAGTGTGCGGCGGAACATGGATGTCCTCCTGTTGAGTTATGGTTGCGGGGCCGGACGGCGTCGGTGCAGCCTGTTCAAGCCACCCGCGACCCCGGCCGGCAGCAGGAACATGAAGGCGATCAAGAGGACGCCGTAGATCACGCCGGGCGCGGCTTTCGACACCTGCTCGGCGAGGTTGGGGAGGAAAGTGATGAACATCGCGCCGAAGATCGGCCCGGCGATCGTCGCGGCGCCGCCGACCACCAGCCCGGTGAACAGCGTGATGGACAGGAACACGGTGAAGCTGTCCGGCGAGACGAAGCCCACCACGATGGCGCTCAGCGATCCGGCAATGCCGGTGACCAGCGCGCTCACGGCAAAGGTGCGCGTCTTGAACAGGGCGACATCGATGCCCGTGGCCTCGGCGGCCAACGCGTTGTCGCGCACGGCCCGCATGGCCCGGCCGATCCGGCCCCGGACGAGGTTGCCCGCCAGCGCGAACAGCACCGCGGCCACGGCGATGGAGAACAGGTAGACCCATTGATCGGCGTTGATCGGCAGGCCGAACGGCGCGTCGGGTTTGTCCACCACGATGCCCTGCACGCCCCCCGTCCAGTGCTCGAGCGCTTTATGCTTCAGCAGTTGCGGCGTGGCGACCGCGAGCGCGAAGGTGGTGAGCGCGAGATAGAGCCCGCCGAGCCGCAACGCCGGCAGACCGACCAGGAAGCCGATCGCCGCGCAAACCACGGCCGAGACCGGCAGCGTTGCCCAGTAGGGCACGTCGTACATCGAGGTCAGGATCGCCGTGACGTAGGCGCCGACGGCGTAGAAGGCGCCGTGGCCGAGGGAGATCTGGCCGTTGTAACCGGTCACCAGAGCCAGGCCGAGGATGGCGATGGCGTAGATCGCGACGGTGGTGAGCTGGAACAGGCGGTAGTCGCTCGCCACGAAAGCCAGCGAGACCGCGATGATGACGACGACAAGGCCGATCAGGGTGTCACGCATCAGACGCGGCTCACGATGGTGCGGCCGAAGATGCCGGCGGGTTTGACCATGAGGACGGCGACGATGATGACCAACGCCAGCGTCAGCTTGAGCTCGTTGCCGACGAGGTAGGCGCCGGCGAGGTTCTCGATGATCCCGATCGCGAAACCGCCAACCACCGCCCCGAGCGGGTTGGCGATTCCGCCCAGCAGCGCGCCGGCGAACGCGTAGAGCAGCACGCCCGACATCATGTTGGGGTCGAGGAACACCACCGGCGCCACCATCATGCCGGCGATCGCGCCGATGGAGGCGGCCAGCCCCCAGCCGAGCGCCAGCATGGCGCCGACGCGAATGCCCATGAGCCGGCTGGAAGACGGATTGTAGGCCGCGGCGCGCATCGCGAGCCCGAGCGTGGTGAACCGGAAAAACGCCCACACGGCCGTCAGGACCACGAGGGTCACGACGAACGCGCCGAGGTCGTGCGGCGTTACGAAGCCGCCCATCACCGGCGGACCGTCGAACGGCGTCGGAAACTGCTTCAGCGTGTAGCCGAACAGCCATCCCGCGGCGCTGTTGAAGATCAGCAGCAGGCCGATGAACACGCCGACGCTGGCCAGCACCGGCGACCCCGCGAGCGGAGTGAGCAGCACGCGCTGGATCACGGCACCCATGACGAACGACACGGCCACCGTGATCGCGAACGCCACCCAGTAGGGCACGCCCGCCTGGATGAGCACGAGCGCGATGTAGGTGGAGAACATCGCCATCTCGCCCTGGGCGAAATTCACGTGATGCGTCGCCTGGAAGATCATCACCAGCGCGAGCGCGACGCTGGCGTAGATCCCGCCCGAGGCGATGCCGGCCAGTAGCTGGTGCAGGAAGCCGTCCACCGTCTCAGTATCCCAAATAGGAGCGGCGGACGGATTCGTCCTGGGCGATGTCGCTGGCCGGGCCGCTGGCGACGATCCGGCCGGTTTCCAGCAAGCAGGCCTGGTCGGCGAGGTCGAGCGCGAGGCTGGCATTCTGCTCGACCAGCAAGATGCTGACCCCATCCTGGTCGCGAATGCGCCGCATGATGTCGAAGATCTCCCGGATGATGAGCGGCGCGAGGCCGAAGGAAGGTTCGTCGAGCAGCAGGAGGCGCGGTCGCAGCATCAGGGCGCGGCCGATCGCGAGCATCTGCTGCTCGCCGCCCGATAGCGTTCCGGCCTGTTGCTTGTTGCGCTGGCGCAGCTTGGGGAAATAGTCGAACACGCGCTCCCGGTCGGCCGCCGCCTCTGCCTTGGTGCGCGTGTACGCCCCGAGCTGGAGGTTCTCGTCGACGCTCAGCTCGAGGATCGTGCCGCGGCCATCCGGCACGTGCGCGACGCCCTGCCGCGCGACCTCCTCTGGCCGCAGCCCATCGAGCTTGCTCCCCGCCAGGGTGATGCTGCCCTCGGTCCGGATCATGCCGGAGAGCGCGCGCAGCGTTGTCGTCTTGCCCGCGCCGTTGGCGCCCAGCAGCGCGGTCAGGCCGCCCTGTTCGACATGGAAGTCGATCCCGTGCAGCACCCGCACATCCCCGTAGCGGGCGTGCAGGCCGACCACCTCAAGCAGGTGCGGCATGCACGGGCTCCCCAAGATAAGCGCGAATGACGTCGGGGTCGTTCTGCACGTCCGCGGGCAGGCCGTCGGCGATCTTGCGGCCGAGTTCGAGCGCCACGACCTTGTCGGATACCCGCATGACGAGGTTCATGTGGTGTTCGACCAAGAGCACGCTCGTCTGAAGCTGATCGCGGACATGCCGGATCAGGCCGGCCAACTCGTCCACCTCGCTGTGGTTCAGTCCGCCCGCGGGCTCGTCGAGCAGCAGGAGCTTGGGCCGGCCGATCAGCGCGCGCGCCATCTCCACCCGCTTCTGCGTGCCGAAGGGCAGCGACGAAACCTCGATATCGGCAACGCTGCGCAGGTCGAGGAAGTCGAGCAGCGTTTCCAGGTGCTCGCGCGCCGCGCGTTCCTCCTGCAGCGCCCGCGGCAGTCGCAGGGCATTGGAGATGAAACCGGAGCGCCCGAGGTGGTGGGCGCCGGCGAGCATGTTGTCGCGGACCGTCATGGAGCGGAACAGCGCCACGTTCTGGAAGGTCCGCCCGATCCCGCGGTCGACGATGCTGTGCTTGCTGACGCTGCGGAGCGACTTGCCGGTCAGCCGGATCTCGCCCTCGTTCGGGCGGTAGATGCCGCTGATGCAGTTGAACAGGGTGGTCTTGCCGGAGCCGTTGGGGCCGATCAGCCCGCAGATCTGCCCGGCCGCCACACGGAACGACACGCCAGCCAACGCGCGGATGCCACCGAACCGGACGGCGACGTCGGCGACCTCGAGCAAGGGCTCGTCCGCCTCGCCAGCAAGACGGCCGGACGCGCGTCCCAAGCTCTCCATGGGCCGTGACATCCGGTCAGCCCCGACGAACAGAGGCGATTACGTCGCCGTCGATACGAATGATGGGCGCCTCCCGAGATCGGGGGCAATTTAGGCCCCGTATTACCGGGATGGTAACGCACGAATCCGGCCGCTACCAGCGCCGTGTCGCGTCCGAGCCGCCAGAAAGGCGCCGTGCCGCATCCGCGTGGCGCTGCATCAGCGCGGAGATGTCCAACCCGGCGATCGCCCCGTTCTCGACGACCCAGCGTCCGGCGACCATGACCCGGTCCGCCCGCTGCGCCCCGCACAGAACCAGCGCCGCGATCGGGTCGCCGGCACCCGAAAACCGCAGCTCGTCGAGCGCGAACAATGCGAGATCGGCCGCCGCACCGACCGCGATGCGACCCAGCTCCGGCCGCCGCAAACAGCGCGCCGACCCCTCCGTCGCCCACCGCAAGGCGTCCAGGTGGCTGACCGCCGCGATCCCGTTGGCGCCCCGTTGCAGCAGGAACGCCGCGCGCACCTCGCCCATCAGGTTCGACCCGTCGTTCGAGGCCGAGCCATCCACCCCGAGCCCGACCGCAACCCCGGCGCTCTCCATCGCGCAGACCGGGCAGGTTCCGGAGGCGAGCAACTGGTTGCTGCACGCGCAATGCGTCACCCCGATGCCGGCGGCCGCCAGCCGCCCGATCTCCCCCGCGTCGAAGTGGATGCCGTGCGCGAGCCAGGTGCCGGGGCGCAGCCAATCGCAGCTTTCCAGGTAATCGAGCGGCGAGCAGCCGAAGCGCGACCGGCAGAACGCCGCCTCGTCCGTCGTCTCTGCCAGATGGGTGTGCAGCAGCAGCCCGTGCCGGGCCGCCAGGGCCGCCGTGTCGCGCATCAGCCCGGTCGTCACCGAGAAGGGCGAGCAAGGGGCGAGCGCGATTTGGAGCATGGCGTGCGGGGCCGGGTCGTGAAATTGGGCGACCAGGCGTTCGCTATCGGCCAGGATCGTGTCGCGGTCCTGCACCACGCTGTCGGGTGGCAGCCCGCCATCGCGCTGCGAGAGGTCCATCGAGCCGCGGGTGAGCACGGCCCGGATGCCGAGCCGGCGCGCGGCCTCGGCCTCGATCGCGATCCCGTCCTCCAGGCCGCCCGGGAAGACGTAGTGATGGTCCGTCGTGGTCGTGCAGCCGGAGAGCAGCAGTTCGGCCATCGCCACGGTCGCGGCGGCATCCAGCGCTTCGGGCGTCAGACGCGCCCAGATCGGGTAGAGCGCCTCAAGCCACGGGAACAGGGTCTTGTCGAGCGCGGCCGGCAAGGCCCGGGTCAACGTCTGGTAGAAGTGATGGTGTGTGTTGATCAGCCCGGGCAGCACCACGTGCCGGCTCGCATCGAACACGCGGTGCGGCCCGTGCGGCCGTTCGCCCGGGCCGAGCAGCCGCACGATCACGCCACCTTCGATGAGCACCCCGCCGGGCGCATCGGCCAGAATGGCGAGGGGGTCGCGCATCCAAAGCGGCTCGCCGCTCATGCCAACGCCACTCCGGCTTCCGTCAGCGCCCGCCAGATCCTGTCGGCCCGCAGCGGGAGGGCGTGCAGCCGCACCCCGGTCGCGTCGGCGATCGCGTTCGCCAGAGCGGGGGCGACCGGATTGAAGGGGCTCTCGCTCATCGATTTGGCGCCGTTCGGTCCCAACCGGTCCTCTGTCTCCGCGAACGCCACCTCCGTTGCCGGCACGTCGGCGAAGGCTGGCACGTGATAGCCCCGGAAGTTCCCGTTCACGACCCGGCCGTCGCGGATCACGAGTTCTTCGTGCAACGCCGCCCCGATCGCCTGCGCGACGCCGCCCGCCACCTGTCCCCGGCATTGCCGCAGGTTGATGACCCGGCCCGCATCCGCCGCATGCACGCTCCGCAGGATCCTCACCGCGCCGGTCCGCAGGTTCACGGCGACGCGGACGCCCTGCACGTTGAACGCGAGCGACCGCTTGAAGCTGGCCACCTCGCCCTGCCCGCGCAGCACGATGCCGGCCTGTTCCGCCGCGCGCACGATTGCGGCCGGGTCGTGTGCGGGCAGGCCGCGCGCGGAGGCGAATAGGTCCAACTGCGCCCGCAAGGCGCGGGCGGCCTGCAGGGTCGCGGTGCCGGCCACGACGGTCCCGGTGCTTCCGTAAGCGCCGGTGTCGTGGCCGCCGCCATCCGTATCGCCCGCGTGCAGGACGATCGCGCCCGGCGGTGCCCCCAGCGCTTCGGCGGCGAACTGCGTGTGCACGGCGCTGGTGCCGTTGCCGAATTCCACCGTTCCGACCGTCAGGCGAAACCGGCCGTCCGGCATTGGCACGATCGCCGCATCGGCGCGATGGCCGCCGGGCGGCGTCGTGTGGATCATCGACATCGCGATGCCGTGGCCAGTGCGCCAGTCGGCGCCATCCGGGGCCGGGTCGCCCCCGATGGCAAGGCGTTCCTCGACGGCCTGCAGGCATTGGTCCAGCCCGTAGCTGCCCCACTCGACGTCGTCCGGGTGGTCGTGGCTCGAGACGAGGCGGTCGCCCTCGCGGATCATGTTGCGGCGCCGGAAGGTGAAGGGGTCGATCCCCAGCTGCAACGCCAGCGCGTCGATGGCGGACTCGATCGCGAACAAGGTCTGTGGCAGCCCGTACCCGCGGAACGCGCCTGCCGGGACGGTGTTGGTGTAGACCGCGTGGCCGACGACCTGCTTGTTGGGGCAGCGGTACAGCGCCAGGCTCTCGTCGCAGGCATGGAAAAGCACGCCGGCGGAATGGTTGCCGTAGGCGCCCGTGTTGGACAGCACGTGCATCCGCATCGCCGTGAGCGTGCCGTCGCGCTTGGCCCCGAGCGTGACGGAGACCCGCATCGGGTGCCGGGTGGTGGTGGTCTCGAACTGCTCTTGCCGGGTCAGCTCGAGCTTGATGGGGCGCCCGGTCCGGAGCGCGGCCAGCGTCACGATGTCTTCCGTCAGCATCTCCTGCTTGCCGCCGAACCCGCCGCCGACGCGGGCAGCCAGCACGCGCACGCTGGCGGCGTCGCGGCCGAACAGTCGGCACAGCATGTCGCGCGTGAGGAATGGCACTTGGGTGCTGCTTCGGATCACGAGACGGCCTTTCTCGTCGAGCCACCCGATCGCGCCGTGCGTCTCGAGCGCGGCGTGCTGGATGCGCTGGCTGACGAACGTTCCGCTATAGGTGACATCGGCACTGGCCAGCCCGGCCGCCACGTCACCGCATCCGCCGTGCAGCTCCGCGGCGACATTGCGGTCCGGCGCATGGATGCGGCTCTCGGCGCCTTTGTGGTGCAGGATCGGGGCGCCGGGCTGCATGGCGTCCGCCGGGTCGAACACCGCCGGTAAGATCGCGTAGTCGACCTCGATGAGGCAGCAGGCCGCTTCGGCAATCGCTTCCGTCTCGGCCACCACCGCTGCCGCCCGCTGGCCGACGAAACGCATCACGTCGTCGAGCACCCTCGTGTCGTCGGGATCGTCCGCCGGGTTCTCGTGCCGCGCGGTCGAGAACAGCAGGCGTGGCGCGTCCTCATGGGTGAGCACGGCCACCACGCCGGGCAGCGCACGCGCGGCGGTGGCGTCGATGCGGCGGATGCGCGCGTGCGGATGGGGAGATCGCAGCAGCTTGAGGTGCAGGAGGCCGGGGATGGCGACGTCGAACGTGTAGACCTCGTGCCCCGTCACGATCGCCGGCCCGGCCGGCACGGCGAGGCTCCCGCCGTCGGGATCGCGCGCGCCGCGTAGGGCCGCCCCGATCGCGCCGTAACCGGTGCAGCGGCACAAATTGCCTCGCATCGCCGACGCGGGATCGGCGGCCTCCGCCTGGTCCAGAGACGCTGCCGTCACGATCATGCCGGGGGTGCAGAACCCACACTGAAACGCCTGTGCATCCAGGAACGCCTGCTGAGCCCGGTGCAGTTGGTCCCCTTCTGCTAGGCCTCGCACCGTGACGACCGTGCGCCCGTCGGCGCGGAAGGCCGGGAACAGGCAGCTATGCACCGCGCGCCCGTCGACCAGCACGGTGCAGGCGCCGCAATCGCCGGTGTCGCACCCCTTCTTGACCCCGAACGCCCCGGCTTGGCGAAGCAGCGTGCGCAAGCACTGCCCCGGTGCCGCCGTCATCTCGCAGCGGAAGCCATCGATCGTCAGCTGCACGCAGCGTCTCCAAGCTCCTGCCGGATCTCCTCGGCCAACACCTCTGCCACGTGCCGGCGCCAAGCGGGGTCGCCATGCACGTCGTCGTGCAGCAGCGCGTCGGGGATCGCGGCACCGAGGGCATGCTGAAGCGTCGCTGCGCCGGGGATCCCTGGGAAGACGAGGTGCACCGGGCGCGTGGTGGCCGCGGTCACGGTGAGCGCGAAGCGGTCCCCGGCGGTGCCGATCACCAGGGCCGCGGACCGACCGGTTGGGGACAGCGATAGGCGCCGGAAGGCGGCCGGGCGGCACAGCGACCGCGCCGGGAGGTGGATCGCGCGGAGCAACTCGCCCGGCGCCAGCATGGTCCGCCGGTCTCCCGTCACGAAATTCGTCGCCGCGACCCGGCGCTCGCTCCCGCTCACGCCCCGCACCAGGCACACGCCGTCGAGTGCCACGGCCAGCGCCGCGACCGGGCCCGCCGGCAACGCCAAGCAGAGGTTGCCGCCGACCGTTGCGACCTCCTGCACCTTGAACGAAGCGACCAGCGCGTCGCAGCAGCGCGGGAAGAGCCTGGCGGCGCGCCAAGCCGGCGGGGCAGCGAACTGGCCCAGGTCGCGAAAGGTGCACATCGCCCCGATATGCAGACCGGCTTCGGATGGCTCGAGCCGGTCCCAGCCGAGCCCGGCGAGATCGAGCAGGCGGCGGAGGCCGGGCTGCGGTTCGGAGAACAGCCACGTGCCGCCCGCCAGCGGCGTGGCGTCCGGGGCGATGTCTTCGCCGCGTGCCGGACGGAGCACCGCCTCCACGTCGTTCAGGTCCATGAGACCGCATGCACGTGACTACGAGCCAGCCATGAAGGGCTGGCCGAGCATGGCCGGGCGGTGGAGCCGGATCCGCCGCCGGTCGCGCGAGATCAGCACCAGCATGACCACCGTGCCGATATACGGCAGCGCGGAGAGCAGCGCCGGCGGAACCGCCACACCCAGCGCCTGCACGTAGAGCGACAGATACATCAGCGCACCGAACAGCCAGGCCCCGATCAGCAGCCAGATCGGGCGCCACGCGGCGAACGTCACCAGCGCCACTGCGATCCAGCCGCGTCCCGCCGTCAGGTCCTGCGCCCAAAGCGGTGTGTAGGCCAGCGTCATGTAGGCCCCCGCCAAGCCGGCCATCGCGCCGCCGAACATCACCGCGGCATAGCGGATCAGCAGCACGTCGTAGCCGAGCGCGTGCGCCGCATCGTGGGAGTCGCCCACCGCCCGGATGACCAGTCCCAACCGGGTGCGCCGCAAGCTCCAGGCGCAGAGCGCCAGCAGGGCTAGCGACAGGTAGACCAGCGCGTCCTGCGCGAACAGCACGGGCCCGATGACGGGGATGGTCGACAGGCCCGGAACATTCAGCTTCGGCAGCACCGGCGCCGGAATGCCGACATAGCCTGCGCCGAGCAGCGTCGAGAGCCCGCGCCCGAAGATCGTCAACGCCAGCCCGGTCGCCGTCTGGTTGGCCTGCAGCGTGAGCGCGATGACGGCGAAGACGAACGACAGCGCCACACCTGCCAACAAGCCGGATCCGGTCCCGAGCAGCGGAGAGCCGGTCTCGTGCGCCGTGGCGAATGCGGCGATGGCGCCCCCGAGCATCATGCCCTCGACACCGAGGTTGAGCACGCCCGCCTTCTCCGCCACCAGTTCGCCGACCGCGGCGAGCAGGAGCGGCGTCGATGCCGCGATGACGCTCACCATGACCGCCACGAGCAGGGTCATGCGGCGCGGCTCGCCACGACCGGGCGGCGCCAGCGGACGCGGTATAGCAACAGGACGTCGCAGCCGAGCAGGCAGAACAGTAGGATGCCCTGGAATATCGCGGTGACCGCGTTCGGCAGACCGATGTTCATCTGCGCCGCGTCGCCCCCGAGATAGGACAGCGCCAGCAATAGCCCCGCGGGTATGATCCCGAGCGGATTGAGCCGGCCCAGGAACGCCACGATGATCGCGGCGAACCCGTAGCCTGGCGACAGATTGGTGTTTAGCTGGCCCAGCGCGCCGCTCACCTCGAACATCCCGGCCAATCCGGCGAGCCCCCCGCTGATCAGCATCGCCACCCAAATGAGCCGGTTCTCGCCGAAGCCGGCGAAACGCAGCGCGCGCGGGGCCTGCCCGAGCACGCGGAACTGGTAGCCGAGCACCGATTTCTGCAGCATTACCCAGAGTGCCACCGCCGCCAGCGGCGCCACGACGATCCCGAGGTGCAGGTTGCTGTCCGCCACCAGCCGCGGCCCGCTCGCCGCGTCGGAGAACAGCGCCGTCTGCGGGAAGCCGAACCCCATCGGGTCGCGCCACGGGCCGGTCACCAGATAGAGAAGAAGGTATTGGATGATGTAGGTGAGCATCAGGCTCGTCAGGATCTCGTTGGCATTGAACCGGATGCGCAACCAGGCGACCAGGGAGGCGGCCGCCCCGCCGCCGACCACCCCGGCGGCGAGCATCGCCGGCCAGATCAGCCATTCGGGCGCGTCCGGAAAGGCCAGCGCCATTCCGCCCGCGGCGATGGCGCCCAGGGTGAACTGCCCCTCCGCGCCGATGTTCCAGATCGCGGCCCTGTAGGCGAGCGCCAGCCCAACGGCGATGGTAATGAGCAGGAGATATGCGATCCCGTCCGGCTGCAGCAACGGCAGCACGAGGAAGGTGTAGATCGTCAGCACGGGCGGCTTGCCCAGGAAGGCGAACAGCAGCCCGGAGAACGCGCAGGTGAGCACCAGCGCCAGCACCGGAGAGAAATACCGCCATACCGCGGACTCCGCCCCGCGAGGCTCGAGCCTACGCATGGGTTGCGACCGCGCCGCCCATCAGTCGCCCGATCGACTCCACCGTGGCGTGGCTCGTGGGCACCGGCTCCGAAACCCGGCCTCTCGCGATCACCGCGATCCGGTCGGCGAGCACGAACAGCTCGTCGAGGTCCTGCGAGATGATGATGATCGCCGCCCCGTCTTGCGCCAGCGCCAGCACCGCCTCGTGGATCGCCAGCGCCGCGCCTACGTCGACGCCCCAGGTCGGCTGGTTGATCACCAGCACGCTGGGACTCTGCAGCACCTCGCGACCGACCAGGAATTTCTGCAGGTTGCCACCGGAGAGAGATTTTGCCTTCGCTCTCGGGCCGGTCGTCCTCACGTCGAACCGTTCGATGATCTGACGGGCGAACAGCTGCGTGCGCCGTTCGCGGATGAGGCCGAGCTTGACGAGTTGCGCGTGCGTGAAGCCGGAGAGGAAGGCGTTCTCGGCCAGGGTCATGGTCGTCACCGCGCCATGCCCGTTGCGTTCCTCCGGGACGAACCGGCCGCCGAGCCGGCGCCGTTCGTTCGGCCCCAGATGGCCCGCGGGCACGCCGTCGATCACCACCGTCTCCGGCCGGCCAGCCAGCACCTCACCCGAGAGCGCATTCATCAACTCGCTCTGGCCGTTGCCCGCGATGCCGGCCAAGCCGAGGATTTCGCCGCCGGCAAGCGTGAGGGAGATGTTCTCGAGGTCGGTGCCGAAGGGTTCGCCCGACGGCACCGTGAGCTTGTCGACTACGAGGCGCGGCACGGCGCGGCGGGGGAGGGGCGGGCGCGGCGCCGGGCTGCGGAGCTTTTCGCCGATCATGATCTCGGCCAACTCCTTGACCGTTTTGGCGGCGGGGTCGCAGGTGCCGACGTTGCGGCCCCCGCGCATAACGGTCGCGGCCGAGCACAGCGAGCGGACCTCGTCCAATTTGTGGCTGATATAGAGAATGGAGCAGCCTTCCGCGGCCAGCCGGCGCAAGGTGACGAACAGAACCTCCACCTCCGAGGGCGTCAGTACGGAGGTCGGCTCGTCCATGATCAGCAGCTTGGGGTTCTGCAGAAGGCAGCGCACGACCTCGATCCGTTGCCGCTCCCCCACCGAGAGATCGTGCACAACTCGGTCGGGGTCGAGCGGCAGACCGTATTCGGCCGAGATCCGGACGATCCGTTCGCGCAGCCCCGACCGGTCCGCCTTGCGCGGCAGCCCGAGCGCCACGTTCTCCAGGACCGTCAGGGCGTCGAACAGCGGAAAATGTTGGAACACCATGCCGATGCCGAGCGAGTGGGCCTCGCCCGGACTCTGCACGGCGACGTGGCGGCCCTCCCACGCCATCAATCCGGCATCCGGCTTGATCAGGCCGTAGATGATCTTGACGAGGGTGCTCTTGCCCGCCCCGTTCTCGCCCAGCAGGGCGTGGATCTGGTGCCGTTCGATCGTCAGCGAGACGTCGTCGTTGGCCCGGCATCCCGGGTATTGCTTGGTGATCCCTTGTAGTTCGAGTAGCGGCCCTGTCGGCGGGCCGCTCGCTGGCAGGGTCAGCTAAGCCTCCCATCGATGCCTTGGACGAGCCACTGCATGCTGTTGAGCTCGCCATCGTCGAGCGTCTTCCCGGCGGGCACCTTCTCCGCGCCGGACTGGTCGGCGATCGGGCCCACGAACACCTTGTTCTTGCCCGATTTGATGTCGAGCTCGGTCGCCGTGGCAAGGGCGGCCACGTCTTCGGGCATGTTGGTGAACGGCGACATCGTCAGCAGGCTGCTATCGAACCCGCCCCACGTGTCCGTGCTCTTCCAGGTGCCATCCAGCACCTCTCCCACGCGCTTGATGTAGTAGGGCGTCCAATTGTCGACGCTGGCGGTCAGCTCGGTGCCGGGCGCGAACTTCGCCATGTCCGTCGATTGGCCGAACGCTTTGATCCCGCGAGCCGCCGCGGCTTGCAGCGGGGCGGGCGAGTCGGTGTGCTGCGTCAGGATGTCGCATCCCTGATCGATCAGGGCCTTGGCGGCGTCGCCCTCTTTCGGCGGGTCATACCAGGAGTTGATCAGGATGAACTTGAGCCGTGCTTTCGGATTGATCGACTGCATGCCGAGCATGAACGCGTTCAGGCCCTGCACGACTTCCGGCACGGGCACGGAGCCGACGTAGCCGGCGAGCCCGGCCTTGCTCAGCTTGCCGGCGATGACGCCCTGCACGAAGCGCGCCTGGTAAAAGCGGATGTTGTAGCTCGCGATGTTCGCGGCCCGCTTATAGCCGGTGGCGTGCTCGTAGAAGGTTTTCGGGTGCCGCTTGGCCGAGTTGACGACGTAGTTCATGTAGCCGAACGAGGTCGCGAAGATGAGCTGGTGTCCCGAGTTGGCGAGGTCGTTCAGCACCTTTTCCGAGTCGGGCCCCTCGGGCACGTTCTCGACATACGTGGTCTTGATCTTGTCGCCGTAATGGTCGGCGGTCGCCTGGCGCCCCAGGTCGTGTTGGTAGGTCCAGCCGAAATCGCCGACCGGGCCGAGGTAGATGAAACCGATCTTGACCGGGTCGGCCGCGCGGGCCGGCCGGATCAGGGCCGGCGCGGCCACCGCCGCCAACGATGAGCCGACGATCTTCGTAAACTGGCGCCGTTGCATGCAAATTCCTCGCGTGAGCGTGACGGCGATCAGCCGGCGTGTCGAGATGCGGCTTTGCACAAGCTATGCCAAGTTCTGGCGGTCGCGGAGACAAGATTGCCTCGCCCGCGGCCGCGATCGCCGGCCGGACATGGTTTCCATCACTCATCGGAAAGGAACCCATGGGCAATCGCCTTGTCAACGCAAAGCGCCGGCGACGGGGCGGAGAGAAGCGTTCTGCTCCCCTGAGTCCCCGCGCTCCACCGAGCCTTATGCCGGTTAGCGAGCATCCCCGATATAGGATGTTACACGCAGGACGTGTAGAGCGCCCGAAGCCTAAGTGTTCACGCTACCGTGGGTTGAGCAGTTTCGGGTCCAACTTATCCGGCTCACGCATGCGGGCAGCCAAAGCGTTGCGTAGCGGCGGCAGGTTGCCGAGCCGCAGGGCGGTGTTGCGCAGCAGGCGCGCCGGGACGCTGTCGCCCGCGGCATAGAGCCGCATCAGCGCCTCGGCGCCGGCGAAGAACAGCCGCGTCTCCGCGCGATGGGCCGCCTCGTAGCGGGCCAATCCGGCCGGGTCGGCCACGTCGCGACCGCGGTCTGCCGCGTCCCGCACCTCCCGCGCCAGCGCGTACTGCCCCAGCATGCCGAAATTGAAGCCGTGTGCCGTCGTCGGGTGCATGCCGACGGCGGCATCGCCCAGCAATGCGAAGCGACGGCCGACGAAGCGGTGGGCGTAGGCCGTCACGACGGGTACCGCGTGGCGGGCGCCGACCGGGCTCATGGCGCCGAGCCGGTTCCGGTAGCGCCGGGTCACCTCCTGCCCGAACGCCTCGTCGGTCAGGCTCAGCAGCCGCGCCGCGTCGGGCTCGGCGACCGTCATCACCGCGGAGGAGCGGCTGCCGTTCAGCGGCAGCGTCACGAGCGTCTGGCCGTATTCGAACCAGGCCGTCGCGGTTTCGTCGTGCGGCAACGGGTGCGCCACCGGGCAGACCAGCATGCGCTGGCGGTAGTCGTGCAGGGTCGCACCGATCCCTTGCTGCTGCCGCAGGCGCGAACGGCGAGTGTCGGCGGCGATCACGAGAGCGCTGCTCAGGATGCGCCCGTCGGACAGCGTGGCCGTCGCGGCCGAGCGCCCCACCCGCACCCCCGTGACCGACAGCCCGGCCAGGATGATGGCGTCTTCCTGCTCCCGGACCACCGCATGCAGGCTTCGCCGCAGCCAATGATTGGGCGCGAACCGCCCGAGCATGCCATCGGCTCCGAGCCGCATGGCGTAGTCGGAGGGCCCGTTGAGCACCCGCATCCGCCGCAGAGGGGCGATCGCCTCGGCAGGGATGCGGTCCCAAGCGCCGAGCGCTTGCAGCAGGCCGACCGAGCGGTCGGTCAGCGCGATCTCCCGTCCGTCGTCGCCCGGGTCCGCCAGCGCGGCGGCAGGCTGCGGGTCGACGAGCGCGATCCGCAGCCCGGTGCCCGCGAGCGAGCCGGCGAATGCCAAGCCGATCGGCCCGGCCCCGGCCACCACGATGTCGAATGCTTCCGCCACGCCAACCTACCCGGACCCAGACTTGATCTAAATGAGGTCACACCGCGCCGGAAGCAGGGGAAGCCATGATCACAGTCCGTTCTGTCGCCGAGCGAGGGGCCGAGATGATCGCCGCGTTTAACCGCTGGCGGCGTCCGCGGCGCGAAAACCCGTTCCTGGTCGGCGTGCATGAGCCGCTGACGGCGGAGTTCAGCCTCGTCGACCTACCCGTGAGCGGCACCATCCCGGCCGCGCTCCAGGGGCGCTACCTCAAGATGGGCGCCAACCCGGTGCGGCCGGATCCCGCCGCCCATCACTGGTTCCTGGGCGACGGCATGGTGCACGGCATCGCGCTCGCAGGAGGGCGGGCCACCTGGTATCGCAACCGGTGGATCGGCTCGCGCCTGGCCGCCGCCGCCCTCGGGCGCGAGCCGGCGCCCGGCCCGCGCCGCGGCCGCAACGACACCGTCAACACCAACGTGGTCCCGATCGGCGGCCAGGCCTATGCCGTCGTCGAGGCCGGCAGCTTTCCCGTTGCCCTTTCCCCCACCCTCGACGCCCAGCGCTATGACCCGTTCGGCGGCACGCTCACCGGCTCCTACAGCGGCCACCCCCATCGCGACCCCGCGACCAACGAGACCCACGCGATCGCCTATGACGGCAACGTTTGGGACAGCGTCCGACACGTCGTGCTGTCGCCGGAGGGGAGGGTGATCCGCGACTTGCCGATTCCGGTTGCGGACGGCCCGTGCATCCACGACTGCGCCATTACGTCCCGCTTCGTCGTCGTGCTCGACCTGCCGGTCACCTTCTCGATGCGGGCCGTGCTCGCGGGCTACGTCTTTCCGTTCCGCTGGAACCCGGCGCACGCACCCCGGGTCGGCCTGCTACCGCGCGGGGGCGAGGCGGCGGAGATCATCTGGTGCGCGGTCGAGCCGTGCTTCGTGTTCCATGTTGCCAACGCCTACGACGAGGGGGACCGGGTTGTGCTGGACGTGGTCGCCTACCCCACCATGTTCACCGCGAACGATAGCGGACTGGACGCGCTGAGCCGGCTCGAGCGCTGGACGGTCGATCCGTCCCGCCGCCAGATCGAGCGCCGGGTTCTGGACGAGACGCCGCAGGAGTTCCCCCGCATCGACGAGCGCCGCTTCGGACAGCGCCACGACATCATCTACACCGTCTCCGTCCCGCCCGATGGCAACACCCAGCTGACGGGAGCCACGCGCCTGTTCCGCCACGACCTGCGCACCGGCGCCCGGCAGGTCCATGAGTTCGGCGATGGCCACCTGCCCGGGGAGTTCATCTTCGTCCCGAACGGGGACGAAGATGCGGGCTGGCTCATCGGCCTCGTGCTGAATGTCGCCACAAAGACCACTGATTTGGTGATCCTGGACGACGCCCGCTTCGAGGCCGCCCCGGTCGCCACCGTGCACCTGCCGCATGCGATCCCGCCCGGCTTTCACGGCAACTGGTTCCCGGACTAATCAGGCCATCGGCCGGACGCGGTCCGATCGCGAAGAAGTTCCTCATACTTTTGCGCATAGGTCATAGGAGCTGGATCAGAGTTCCGCATGGCTGCTCCGGGGTTACATGGAGTTCACCATGCAGCCTCAGCCTCTCGATCATGCCATCTCCACCGCGGACCTCGTCTCGGCGTTCGACGTCTCACAAGAAGAATCCAAATGTACTCTGTGTGATTTGATCATGAGCGTCGCTCAGGTCGGCGGCGCGCTTAGCTTCTGTTGGGCGCTCCACATGGTCCTGTAAGAGCGGCTATGGTGGGCAATGGATCTCTTGTCTGCCCTGTCCGTGTTCGTGCGGGTCGCCGAGACCGCCTCGTTCTCTGCTGTCGCGCGGGAGCGGGGCGTGACCCAGCCGGCGATCTCCCGGCAAATTGCCGCGCTTGAGGAGCATCTTGGTGCGCGGCTCGTCCACCGCACCACGCGCAGCGTCGCGCTGACCGAAGAGGGCCGCGACTTCCTGGGCCCGGCGCAATCCGTCCTGCAACAGCTGGAGGAGGCGGAAACGGCGGTCGGGTCGCGGCAGGGCGGCATCAGCGGCCTGGTGCGCATCAGCTGCCAACCCGTGTTCGGCCGCGTCGTCATCGCGCCACGCATCCACCTCCTCCTGCAGCGCCATGCCAAGCTATCGATCGACCTCGTGCATGAGGAGCCCACGCTCGATCTCGTGCACGACGCCGTCGATCTCGCCATCCATGTCGGCGAGCTGCCGATCGACCGCTCCTACATCGTTCGCAAGGTCGGCCTTTTCGCGCCGGTGATCGTGGGGGCCCCGTCCTACCTGGACGCGAGCCCGCCGTTGCGGAACCCGGCCGACCTGTCCGATCACGACTGCATCATCGACGACAATGCCGCCAACCGCGACGTCTGGACCCTCGAGGGCCCGGCGGGCACCGTCGACATCCCTGTTGCGGGCCGTTTGCGCACCGACAACTCGGATGCCAAGCGTGAAGCCGTGCTCAACGGGGTTGGCCTCGCCGCCGTGTCCAAGTGGCTGGTTCGGCACGATCTCCGCGACGGCGTGCTGCAGGTCGTGCTACCGGAATGGCGTTTCCCTGCCGTCCCGGTGCACGTCATCTATCCGTCCAAGCGAAACCTCGCTCCACGCGTCCGGGTCGTCCTGGACTTCCTGCTCGAGCTGTTGACGCTCGACCCGGAGTTTTCCGGCTTGTTCAGCGCGTGACGTCGCCGGTCGCCGTCGTGACCGGCGCGACCAGCGGGATCGGCCGCTGGATCGCGCTCGGCGTGGCGCGGGCCGGGTTCCGGCTGGTGCTGCCGGCGCGCAGCGAGGCGAGGGGGCAGGAAGCCCGTGCCTGGATCGCTGCCCAGCATCCGGGGGCCGAGATCGAACTGCTCACCGCCGATTTCGCGTCGCTTGCCAGCACCGCCGCTGTTGCCGCGGCGATCCTCGAGCGCCATCCCGCGCTCGGCCTCCTCGTGAACAACGCCGGCGTCTTTCGCGCCCGGGCTGAGCGCACCGCCGAGGGCCACGACCTCGTTCTTGCTGTCAACCACCTCGCGCCGCACCGTCTGATGCACGATCTCCGCCCGGCGCTACTGGCCGGCGCCCCGTCGCGCATCATGACGGTCGGGTCCTCCACCTCCGACCGCGCCCGTATCGACCCGGCGCATCTGGACAGCGAGCGCGGCTGGACCATGGTCGGCGCCTATGCCACCTCCAAGCTCGCAGTCATGATGAGTACCTTCGAGAATGCCCGCTTGCTCGCCGGCACGGGAGTGACCGCGAACGTCGTCCACCCCGGCATGGTCGCCACCGGCCTGATCCGCAGCGGCGGCCCGATCGGTCTCGCCTGGCGCGCGATGCGTCCTTTCATCCGTACGGAGGAGCAAGGCGCCATGACCCCGCTCCACGTCGCCCTCTCCCCGGACCTCGCCCGCACCACCGGCCGATACTTCAAGGACCGCCAGCCGGTCGCGCCGAATAAGCGCGCGCTCGACCCCGTGCTGCTCCGTGAGGTTTGGGAGGTCAGCAATCGGTTGAGCGGCTGTCCCTGACGCCGCCTCAGGCCTTCTTCTCACGCAGGATCAGCAGACGGCCCGCCTCGCCCAGGGCTGTCGCGATCACGATGGCGACGAGCATCCGCGCGCAACCGGCCCAGCTCGGCGTCTCGATGCCGAGGGCCACGACCAGCGCCGTTGCTCCAGCGGCGGGGCTCGTTGCCTTGAAAGCCATTTGGAGCACCGTGCAGACCGGGATCGCGATCAGAACCGCGAGAACCCGGCCGTAGACCAGCGGGTGGCCGGCCGTGAACTCGGGCAGCCACGCGGAGCCCGCGGCGTATACGCCGCCAAATCCCGCCGCCACGCCGATCACCTGACCCACGCCGACCCGGTAGGGCGTCGCAGCCGGCTCCTCCGGCGAGAAGACCTGCGTAAATACCGCCGACCCCAAACTAGGAACGAGGAGCCCTTGCTGCATCCAGACCGCGAGCAGGGCGATTGCGACCATCGACACGGTTGCCACGACGCTGGGGAGGATTTTGCGGCTCATGCGAGTTCCCGCCTGTCACGTTCTGAAACGGCACGGCGATAACGCGGGATGGCACGAACGGATGCGCGGACCTCAGCGCCGCAAGCGTCGCAACAGCCACATCTGCATGCTGACCCGCCGGGACTCCGCCCCGAACGGTCCGTACGCGCCCGACGCCCGCTCCGACGGCCTGAAAAGCGTCGGCTCGCGCAGCCCGGCCGCGTCCGAGTCTTGCGTCAGCTGGCCTTCCATCCCCAGGCGCTGGATCGCCGCGTTGACGACGCCGGGCATCAGCCGCATCGCCCAGGCGAACAATACCGTCACCCCGGACACGCGGATCTCGCGGAACGGCCGTGTCGCCGCCAGCAGGATCGCGTCGGCGACGACCTCCGGCTGGTAGACGGGCTTGGCCGGCCGCGGTGATCCCGGCAGGTAAGAGGGCGCATGGCTGAAGAAGGGCGTGTTGACGGCCGGCGGGTAGATGGTGGTCAGCCGCACCCGGCTGCGATCGTGCCGCAACTCGTGGCGGAGGGAGTCGGTGAACCCCCGCACGGCGTGCTTGGCCCCGGCATAGGAGGTCAGGAAAGGCAGCCCCCCGAAGGCGATTGCCGAGCACAGGTTGATGATCGTGCCCGCATCGCGCGCCGTCATCTGCCGCAGCGCGACCCGCACGCCGTTGACCGTCCCCAGATACGTCACTTCCGTGACCCGGCGGAACTCGGCCGGGTCGACGTCCTGGAAACGCCCGTACACCCCGTTGCCCGCGCAATTCACCCAGACATCGATGGGTCCCAGTTCGGCCTC
>JAVVHH010000046.1:0-25270 GCA_032249615.1 Acetobacteraceae bacterium | reverse complement strand
CGCAAGATACCAGAGCGAGAGACGCCCAAACGAGTGGTAGGGACATGTCGGCGGGCAAGCCCAACAAACGGGGCACCGACATGATCGACGACAGGAAGGCTGGGAAGAGCCAAGAACGGATGCCGTCCTGCCACTCCCACGTGACGACCCCGTAGCCGGTAAGCAAGCGGTATGCGGGTTCCAGGTTCTGGAAAATCTCATCGGACCGCTCGAGTTTTGAGAACGCGATGGCAGCGAATGTCCGCGCGACGAAGCCAGCGGCGACCACCGTGATCAACCATAGCCAGAGGGAAGTGGCAGTCGCTTCGCGCTGAGCACGCGACACCCGAAAACGCTCTCCGACGATGGTCAGGCCCCACCCACCTCGAAGCCAGCCTTTGCCTCCAACGCCTTGACCATTCCGGAGTGATCCCATGCCTTGCCGCCCATCTCGGCGCAGGCGGTGAACAGCTGTTGGGCCGTCTCCGTGTTGGGCAGGCTCATGCCGAGCGAGCGGGCGCCGTCCAGCGCCAGGTTCAGATCTTTCTGGTGCAGCTCGATCCGGAAGCCAGGGTTGAACGTCCGCTCGATCATGCGCTGCCCGTGCAGCTCGAGGATGCGGGAAGTCGCGAGGCCGCCCATGAGGGCCTGGCGGACTTTGGCCGGGTCGGCGCCGGCCTTGCTGGCAAACAGCAGCCCTTCGGCCACCGCCTCGATCGTCAGCGCGACGATGATCTGGTTGGCGACCTTGGCCGTCTGCCCATCCCCGTTCTCGCCGATCCGGGTGATGTTCTTGCCCATCTTCTCGAACAGCGGCGTGATCCGGTCGAACACCGCCTCGGAACCACCCACCATGATGGTCAGCGAGGCGCCCTTCGCGCCCACCTCGCCGCCCGACACCGGCGCATCGAGGTAATCGGCACCGGCAGCGTTCACCCGCTCGGCGAAAGTCTTGGTCGCGATCGGCGATATCGAACTCATGTCGACGACGGTCTTGCCCGGAGCCAACGCTCCGGCGACGCCGTCCTCGCCGAACAATACCTTCTCCACGTCCGGCGTATCGGGCACCATGACGAAGATGACGTCGGCCTGTTCGGCCACTGCGCGCGGCGAGGCGCACGCCGTGCCCTTCATGCCGTTCGGCACCCCGCTGCGGCTATGGAGGAACATCTCGTGGTCCGCTGCCGCCAGGTGCTCCGCCATGGGCCGGCCCATGATGCCGAGCCCGATGAAACCAATCTTCATGCGTCTTCCCCCACTCTCGCCCCGCCTCAACCCGCGAGCGCTCGCCGGGCGCCTTCGTACAGCACGCGGAAGCCCATCGCGAGGTCCTCGTCGCTGGTATTCTCGGCCCAGTGATGGCTGATGCCGCCGATGCTGGGCACGAACAGCATCGCACTCGGGATTTTCCGGGCCATGTACTGCGCGTCGTGCCCGGCGCCGCTTGGAAGGTAACGCCAGCGTCCCGGCACCAGCGTTTCCGCCGCGCCCGCAAGCGCATTCTGCAAACCCTCGTCGCAAATGGCGGGCTTGGACTGGCTGACCACCTCCAGCGTGGCCCGGCACCGTTCGCGCCGGTTGCTCTCCTGCACGGCCCGCTGCAGCAGCGCATCGAGGCGGACGAGCACGTCGGTGGAGATGTCGCGAAATTGGAACAGCAGCTCCGCCCGGCCAGGGATGATGCTGCCCGCGCCGGGCGAGAGCGTGATGTTGCCGCAGGTCCACACCGTGCGCGGGCCGACATGCTGGGGAAACTCGGCGTCGATCCAAGCCAGCAGGCGAACCGCCGTCAGCCCGGCGTCCCGCCGCTCCGCCATCGTCGTGCCGCCGGCATGATCCTGCTGCCCCTCGATCACCACGCGATACTGCCAGATCGCGACGATCCCGCTCACCACCCCGACCGCCTCGCCGGCGCTCTCGAGGGCGGTTCCCTGCTCGATGTGCATCTCGATGAAGCCGCAGTAGCGGTCCTCGTCCATCGTGAGCCGCGGCTCGTCGGCCAGGCCCGCCTCGGCGAGCGCCTGGCGGAGGGGCTTGCCGTGGTAGCGGTTGGTGAGCGTGTCGATCTCGCCGTCGTCGAGCAGCCCGGTGAAGGAGCGGGACCCGATGAACGAGCCGTAATGCCCCTCTTCATCAGCAAACGCGATCGCATCGACGGCCAGGCCGGCGCGGGCGAGATGGACCGCCGCCATGACGCCCAGCGCGCCATCGAGCCACCCCGCCTCGTTCTGGCTTTCGATATGGCTGCCGGCCAGCAGGATCGGCCCGCTGGCACCCGAACGGCCGAGCACGTTGCCGATGCCGTCCATCACCGGGTCGAGCCCGGCCTCCTGCATGCGCTGCATCAGCCATTGGCGGCTCTGCATGTCCTCGGGCGAGTAGGTGGGCCGATGCACGCCGGTGCGGTAGGCCCCGATCTGCCGCAGGGCATGCAGGTCTGCCAAAAAGGCGTCCGTATCGGGTTTGTTTTGCATCGTTCGGACACTGGCGAGCTGCGACGCCGGCGGCAAGCCGTGCTACACCGCGCGAACGGCAGGGAAAGCGGGCAATGAAGCAGATCGATGTGGGTTCCAACGCGCTATCGTTGACCTCGGGCCCGACCCGGCTCCGACGCCTTCGCCGCACGGATGCGCTGCGCCAGATGGTCCGCGAACACACAGTCACGGCAGCCGACCTGATCCTGCCGATCTTCGTCGACGAAACCAGCGACGAAGCCATCCCCATCAGCGCCATGCCGGGCGTCTCGCGCATTCCGCTCAAGCAGCTGGAACGCGAGGTCGAGGGGATCGCGCGGGATGGCGTGCGCGCGCTGATGCTGTTCGGGGTGGCCGCGAACAAGGACGCGACGGGCAGCGACACTTTGTCGTCCACCGGGCTTATGGCGCGGATGACCCGGGCGGCGAAAAACGCCGCGCCGGAGCTGGTCGTCATCACCGATAATTGCTTCTGCGAATATACCGATCACGGCCATTGCGGCGTCCTGACCGAAGACGGGCATGTCCATAACGACCAGACGATCGAGCAGCTCGGCCGCCAGGCGGTGGTGGCCGCAGAGGCCGGCGCCGACATGGTCGCGCCGTCGGCGATGATGGACGGGCAGATCGCGGCGATGCGCTCCGCGCTCGACCGGGCCGGCTTCGACCATCTGCCGATCATGTCCTACTCGAGCAAGTTCGCGTCCGCCTTCTACGGGCCCTTCCGGGCCGCTGCCGGATGCGACCTGATCGGCGACCGCAAGACCTACCAGGCGGACCCGATGAACGGCCGTGAGGCGCTGCGGGAGTCGGCGATCGACGAGGCGGAGGGGGCCGACATGCTCATGGTCAAGCCCGGCATGCCGTATCTCGACGTTCTGTCCCAGGTGCGGGCGCAAACCAAGCTGCCGCTCGGCGTGTACCAAGTCAGCGGCGAGTACGCGATGATCAAGTTTGCCGCGATGGCGGGGGCGCTGGATGAGGAACGGGTCGTGCGCGAGGCGCTGGGCGCCTTCAAGCGGGCAGGTGCCGATCTGATCCTGACCTATTTCGCCCGCGAGGTGCTGCGCCAAGGCCTCTGACGGCTTGGCCCAGGTTCTGATCGGCGCGTCCGGCGGGATCGGCGCCGCGCTGGCCGACGCCATGGGGCCCGGCACGATCCGGCTCGGCCGGGCGACGACGCCGCGGTTGGACCTGCTCGACGAGGCCAGCATCGCGGCGGCGGCGGCTTCCTGCGGGCGCGAGCTCACACTCGTGATCGACGCGACCGGCTTCCTGCACGATGCCGAGTTCCAGCCGGAAAAGAGCCTGCGCCAGCTCGACCCGGCACACCTGGCCCGCAGCTTCGCGCTCAACGCCACCGGCCCCGCCCTGCTGATGAAGCATTTTCTCCCCTTGCTTGCGCGCGATCGGCGGGCAGCGTTCGCCACCCTCTCCGCCCGGGTCGGCAGCATTTCCGACAACCGGCTCGGCGGCTGGTACGCCTATCGCGCAGCGAAGGCGGCGCTCAATCAGCTGGTTCGCACGGCTTCGATCGAGCTGCGCCGCACGCGGCCGGATGCCGTCTGCGTGGCGCTGCATCCGGGAACGGTGGATACCGGGTTGTCCGGCCCGTTCGCCAAGACCGGCCTCGATGTCCTGACCCCGGCGGAGTCGGCCACCAAGCTGCTGGCGGTCATCGCGGCACTCGGCCCGGACCGGAGCGGCACGCTCATCGATCAGAACGGCGAGACGATACCGTTCTAAGCCGCTGGTTTGGGCGGGGGGATCGGGGCGGCGGTGGAAGGGTCGATCTCGAGCCAGACCGTATCGCCGACCTGGTGCATCGCCACCGGAGCCGCACTGACCTTGAGCCGAAGGCCCCCCTCGGCAGGAGCGACCAGGTAGTCCCAATACTCGCCGAGATAGGCGCGCTCGACGACCTGGCCCTGAACCCACCAGCATCGGGCCCGGTCGGTGGGCTCGGTGGTATGCAGCCGGATGCTTTGAGGGCGGATCGAGAAGCTCGGGCGCGGATCGAGGTGTCCGGGCGCCAGCGCGGCGGGAACGGTGAAGCCGGGGAAGCGGATCTCGTTGCCGGCGAGCGTGCCGTCCAGGAAATTGGTGCGGCCGACGAAGCCGGCGACGAAGCGGGTTTGCGGGCGCGTGTAGAGGCTGACCGGGTCGGCGCATTGCTCGATGCGCCCGGCGTTCATGACGACGATGCGGTCCGACGTGACCATCGCCTCCGATTGGTCGTGCGTGACATAGACCGTGGTGATGCGGAACTCGTCGTGCAGCCGGCGGATTTCCGAGCGCATCTCTTCGCGCAGACTCGCGTCGAGGTTGGAGAGCGGCTCGTCGAGCAGAAGTACCTGCGGCTCGATGACGATCGCGCGGGCGAGGGCCACGCGTTGCTGCTGGCCGCCCGAGAGCTCGGACGGGTAGCGGTCGGCGAGATGCTTGAGCTTGACGATGTCGAGCATGGTGTCGGTGCGCCTTGTCACCTCGGCGCGGCCGAGCTTGCGCAGCGTCAGGCCGAACGCGACGTTCTCGCGGACCGTCATGTTGGGCCAGATGGCGTAGCTCTGGAAGATCATGGACATGCCGCGCCGCTCCGGCGGCACCACGGACGTGGCCGACGACAGGACGGTGCCGCCGACCGAGATGGTGCCCTCGGTGGGCGCCATGAAGCCGGCGATCATGCGCAGCGTGGTGGTCTTGCCGCAGCCGGACGGCCCCAGCAGCGAGACGAACTCGCCCTCCGTCAGCGCCAACGTAACGTCCGCTACGGCCCGGAGGCCCTCCCCATAGCGCTTGCCGATCCCTTGCAGGACGAGCTTGCCCACGCGGTCAGGCCCCCTGCCAGACCGGCGGGCGCTTGGCAAGGAAGGCGTCCATGCCTTCGCGGAAATCGGCGCTCTGATAACACATGAGGATCAGCTCTTCGTCCTCCACGATGTCGGGCCGCAGCTTGTGGAGCGCCCGCTTGGTCGCGCGCAGCGTGAGCGGCGCCAGGCCGGCGACCGTCTGCGCGAGCGCGTCGGCGCGCCCGGCCAGTGCCTCGGGAGCCACAACCTCGGAGACGAGCCCGATCCGCTGCGCTTCGTCGGCCTCGATCAGCCGGGCGGTAAAGATCACCTCTTTGACCCGGGCAGCGCCGATCAGCGCGGAAAGGCGGGCGAGGTTGGTCATCGAGAGACAGTTGCCGAGCGTCTTGGCGATCGGGAAGCCGAAGCGGGCGCCCGCGGCGGCGATCCGCAGGTCGCAGCAAGCCGCGATGGCGGCCCCGCCGCCGGTGCAGGCGCCCGCGATGGCGGCGATGGTCGGCACGCGGCAGTTCTCCAGCACGTTCAGCACGCGCTCGATCCGCTCCTCGTAGCCGATCGCGTCTGCAGGGGTGCGGAACTCGCGGAACTGGCCGATGTCGGTGCCGGCGGCGAAGGCCTTCTCGCCGGCGCCGGTGATGACCAAGGCCCGCACGCCGTCGTCACGGTCGGCGCGCCCGACCGCCTCGACCAACCCGTCGTACATCGCCCAGGTCAGCGCGTTGCGTTGGGCGGGGCGATTGAAAGTGATCCGGCCGATCCCGTCGGCCACCTCGAACAGCAGTTCTTCCGTCACGCTCGCTCCCTTCGTTTTGCCCTATCCTCCGTCAATCGACGACGGAAGCATAGGTCAGCACACGCAGCTCGCGGCGGATCGGGTAGGTGCTGGACGGGGTGAGCTGGGTGAGCAGCACGACCGCCATATCCTCGACCGGATCGACCCAGAAGGCGGTGCTGGCCGCGCCGCCCCAGGCGAACTCGCCGGGGGTGCCGAGGATCTCGGCTTTTGCCGGGTCGAGCATGATCGAGAAGCCGAGGCCGAAGCCGACGCCGTCATATTTGCTCTCGCTGAAGCGCGGCATGCCCATGGCGGCCATGTCGCCGCCCAGATGGTTGCTGGTCATCAGCTCGACCGTCTTGCGGCCGAGCAGACGCTCGCCGTCCGCCGTCGTCCCCTTGGCCAGCATCATCTGGCAAAACCGCAGGTAGTCGCGGGCCGTGCCGGTGAGGCCGCCGCCGCCGGAAGCGATCGCGCCCGCCTTGGTGTCGCGCGTCACGAAACGGCTGGTGACGGGATCGTCCAGCAGGGCCGCACGGCCGTCTTCGCCGCGGCTGTAGTTGGCGGCGAAGCGGGAGACCTTCCCGGGCGCGACGGTGAACGCGGTGTCGCTCATCCCGAGCGGGGCGATGACCCGGTCGTGCAGGAAGGTCGCAAAGGACATGCCGGAGATTTCGGCGACGAGATGGCCGATCACGTCGGTCGCGATGCTGTAGTTCCAGGCGGCGCCGGGCTGCGCCAGCAACGGCATCGCGGCGGCCTTGTCGACGACCTCGCCCAGCGTGGCGTCGGCGGTCTGGAAGTCGACGCCTCCCGAGCGGTACATCGCATCCACCGGGGTCGCGTTCATGAAGCCGTAGGTCAGGCCGGAGGTGTGGGTCAGCAGGTCGCGGTAGGAGATCGGCCGCGCGAGCGGAACCGGGTCGCGGCCCTCGCCGTCCCAGACCCGGGTCTGGCGGAACGCGGGCAGCACGGCGTGGATCGGGTCGTCCAGCTGGAACCGGCCCTCCTCGTAGAGCATCATCAGCGCGACGCTCGTGAGCGGCTTGGTCATGGAGTAGATGCGGACAATCGTCTCGGGCGACATCGCCGTGCCCCGTTCGCGGTCGGACTGGCCGTAGCAGCTCTCATACGCGATCTGGCCGCGGCGGCTGACCAGCACGGACATGCCCGCGAGCCGCCCGCTATCGACCCAGCGCTGCATCCACCCATCGATCCGCCCGAGCCGGTCGGCCGACAGTCCCACCCGCTCGCACACTGCCTTATCCATCCGTCCCTCCATTGCGTTGCGACCCGGCCGATGGTGAGCTTACGCCCACAAACAAGGGGAGACGCCGCGTGATCCATGTCTTGGCCATCGTTACCGCCAAACCCGGCGAGCGCGACACCGTCTTGGCCGCGTTTCGCGCCAACATGCCTGCCGTGCATGCCGAGGAGGGCTGCGTCCAATACGAGCCGGTGGTAGACGCGCCCGATGCCGGGGCGATGCAGACGCCGCTCGGCCCCGATACCTTTTGCGTGGTGGAGCGCTGGGAAACCATGGCGGCGCTGCAGGCGCACGGCCGTTCGGCGCACATGAAGGAATACGGCGCCAGAGTGAAGGACCTGCTGGCCAAGCGCACCATCCACGTGCTGACGCGGGCCTAGCGGATCTGACAGGTCGGGCACCAGTAGAGTTTGCGTCCGGCCATCAGCTCCATCGCGATTGGCGTGCCGCAGATCCGGCACGGTTCCCCGTTGCGGAACGCGACGTAGGAGCGCGCGTCCCGCCGCATCCGCCGGCCGACCACGGGTGTACCGGCCGGGCGGTCCTGCGGGCGCGTAGTGATGATGGCGCCGTCGCGCACGCCGTCGCGGAGGAGGGCGCGGGCATCGCGCCAGAGCGCGTCGAATTGGGCGCGGGTAAGGTCGCGGCCGGGCTTGTGCGGCTCGATCCGGGCACGGAAGAGCAGTTCGGCGCGGTAGATGTTGCCGATGCCGCCGATCACGTTCTGCCGCATCAGCAACTGCCCGATCGACATCTTGGAGGCGGAGATGATGTCCCAGGCGCGGCCGGGCCGGGCGCCGGGGCGCAGCGGGTCAGGGCCGATCGCAGCGGTGGCGGCGGCCTTCTCGGCCGGCGTCTCGATGCCGCAGAAGGTGGGGCCGCTGAGGTCGCCGATATGGGTGTTGCTCGCCAGCCGCAGACGCACCGCGCCGCGCGGCAGCGGCCGACCGTCCTCGTCCTGCTCAGCCTCCTTGCCGGTCCGCCGACCGATGCCGGCGAGGCCCGGCCCGCTGAACCGCCACATGCCGTACATCCCGAGATGCACCCGCAGCCAGAGGTCGCCCTCGAACCCGAGGAACATCTGCTTACCCCAGGCCTCCGCGGCGAGCAGTCGATGGCCATCGACTGCCGCCGCCCCTTCGGCGAAACGGCCCTGCGGCGAGGAGGCGGCGAGAACGTGCCCCACGAAGTGATCGGTGAACGCGGCCGCAAGGCGGTGGACGACGTGACCTTCGGGCAAAGCGTCAGGCGGCGAACGTCTCGGGGTAGCCGAACAGGCCGACAGCGCCGCCGGTATGCAGGAACACCACGTTCTCGCCGCTGCGGAAGGTGCCGTTGCGGATCAGGTCGATCAGCCCGGCCATGCCTTTGCCGGAGTAGACCGGGTCGAGGAAGATTCCTTCCGTGCGCGCCACCATCTGGACCGCCTCGACCATGCCCGGCGTCGGCCTGCCATAGCCGGCGCCCACGTAGTCGCAATTGGCTTGGACGGCGTCGGCGGGCAGCTCCCGGTCAATCCCCAGCCTTTTCACGGTAGCGCGCGCCAGTTTCAGCACGGCCGCCTCCTGCTTGTCCTTCGGGTTGCGCACGCCGATCCCCAACACCCGGATCGGGCTCGACATCGCATGCAGCCCGGCCACCAGCCCGGCCTGTGTGCCCGCACTGCCCGTCGCATGCACCAACCGGTCGATCCGCAGGCCCAAATCGTTGGCCTGCTGCACCAGCTCGGCCGCGACCGCGGCGTAGCCGGTCGCGCCCACCGCATTGGAGCCGCCGCCCGGAATCACGTAGGGCCTGGCACCTGAGCCCTTCAACGTCTCACCGACTTCTTCGATGGCCGCCTGCATGTCGGTGCCGCCCGGCCGGTATTGGATCTCAACCCCCATGATCTGGTCGAGCAGCACGTTGCCGCTGCCGAGATAGGCCGGGTCGTTCGTCTCGATCCGATGCTCGAGCACCGCCGTGCAGCGCATCCCGAGCTTCATCGCCACCGCCGCGGTCTGGCGCACGTGGTTGGACTGCACCGCGCCCTGCGTGACCAGATGGTCCGCCCCCAGCGCGACCGCCTCGCCGGCCAGGAACTCGAGCTTGCGCACCTTGTTGCCCCCGAGCCCCATGCCGGTCAGGTCGTCACGCTTCATCCAAATTTGCGGCCCGCCCAGCGCCTTCGTCAGATTGGGCAGTAGCTCGAGCGGCGTCGGCGCCTGGCAGAGTTTCACGCGGGGGAACTGGGCAAGGTCCATGGGCGAACTCCTCGATCGCGCTTGACGCGACCCTTGCACCCGCACCATTTAAATTCAATCTGTGGCAGACCGGCACGGAAGGCCCTCGTCCATGATCTTGAACAAGCGCGATTGGGAGATCAGCGAGCGCCTGGTAACGCCTGAAGCCATCGTCATCGGGCGTCGCGCCGCCTTGGCCGGGGCTGCCGCCGGCCTGCTACTGCCGCGGGCGGCCCGGGCGCAGGGCGCGCCGATGGACCCGGCGTTTGCCAGCGCCGGCCGGCCGATCACGCCGGAGAGCGACGCGACCACCTACAACAACTTCTACGAATTCGGCACCGACAAGTCGATCTACCGCGCAGCGCAGCGCCTTCCGATCACGCCGTGGTCGATCAAGATCGATGGTTTGGTCGACAAGCCCATGACCCTTGGGCTGGACGACCTGCTCAAGAAGGTCAAGCTCGAGCAGCGCGTCTACCGCCACCGCTGCGTGGAGGCCTGGGCGATGACGGTGCCGTGGACCGGGTTCCCCATGAGCGAACTGATCCGCATCGCCGCCCCGACCTCCGCGGCCAAGTATGTCGAGATGGAGACGTTGACCGACCCGAAGGTCATGCCCGGGCTGCGCCTTTCCATCATCGACTGGCCCTACCGCGAGGGGTTGCGGATGGACGAGGCCAACAACGTCCTGACGTTCATGGCAACCGGGATGTACGGCAAGGATCTGCCCAAGCAGGATGGCGCCCCGATCCGCCTCGTCGTGCCGTGGAAATATGGCTTCAAGTCGATCAAGTCGATCGTCCGGCTCACCTTCACCGACAAGCAGCCGGTGAACTCGTGGCAGTCGACCCAGCCGTCCGAATACGGGTTCTGGGCCAACGTGAACCCCGACGTGCCGCATCCGCGCTGGAGCCAGGCAACCGAGCGCTTGCTCGGCACCGGCGAGCGCGTGCCGACCCAGATGTACAACGGCTATGGCGCACAGGTTGCGAGCCTCTATGCCGGCATGCCGACCGATCGGTTGTTCATGTAATGGCGGCTCGAATCTTCGCGGTCTTCGCGGCCATCTTCCTGGTGGCCTCCGTCGCGATCGGCGCCCTGACGCCACCAGGCCTCACCTTGGGCCAGGGCCTCGTGATGTATGACAGCAACGGGCTGACATGGCTGCGTCAACACAGCCTGACCTGGGTGTGGAATTGGGTCGAGGTGCCGTTCATGATCCGCCCCATGTGGCTGATCCCGGCCTGCCTCGGCCTGATCTGCGTCGGCATGGCGACGACGCTGAACATCGGCAACACCTCGCCCCGCCGCCGCCGGAGCTGAACGGCCGTCACCCCCGGGCGGTGTAGATGCCGCCCTGGTATTTCTCGGCGACCGGATCGCCGCTCACCTTGCCGAGCACCGCGTTGGCGAACGTGTCCGCGCTGTCCTGCGGCGCCCAGCCAATGGCCTTGCGGTCGTCCTTGCCCCAGAAGCTGCGCGAATTGTTCGACGCGCCCCACAGCAGCGAGCAGCCGACGGCCGGCGCGGTTCCGCAGGCGATCATCATGCGGCCGAGGTCGGGGTAGGACAGCCAGGTCGACAGCATGCGTTCGTCGACCGGCTCCGGAAAGCACGAGCCGATGCGGACCAGGACAGTTTCGACTTGGTGCTTCAACCAGTACAGCCTCGCCAGAACCTCGCCGAACGCCTTGGAGGCGCCATACAGGCTGTCCGGCAGCAGCGAACAATCGGCGTCGAGCGTCTCGGACCGTTCGTGGAAACCTATCGCGTGGTTGGAGCTGGCGAACACGACTCTCGCCTTCGCCAGCCGGGCGCCTTCGTAGACGTGATAGAGGCCGCGCAGATTGGCGTCGACGACCGACTCGAACGCCCATTCATCGGTGGAAGCGCCGCCGAAATGCAGAACCAACCCGCAGCCTTCGACCAGCCGCACCACCTCGAGCGCGTCCGCCAGGTCGATCCGGCGGAAGCTCGCCCTCTCGGGCAGCGCGTCGGGGAATGGCACCATGTCGGTCAGCCGCAGCGTCCATCCCTCCGCGGCCAACGTCCGCGCCAGGAAACGGCCGAGATTGCCGGAGGCGCCCGTGATGAGGACGGGTTTGTCGGGTGTGCTTGGCATGGTGCTCCCTCGAGGCTGTCAGAACTTCATGATGGACCGCGCAAGCCCGATCACCCGGTGCGCTTCGCTCCACAGATCATAGGGAGCGAGCGCGTCGAGCGAGGCGAAGCACGCGTCGGAGACGTCGTCGCCGGGGGCGGGATCACCGCCCTGCCACGCGGCCGCGAAATCGAGAATGGTGTAGTGGAACTCCACGCGTCCGGCCGGGTCGCGATGGATGCTGTCGACATGCGCCGCCAGATGCAACGGCCCGGCTTCCAGCCCGGCCTCCTCCCGCAGCTCCCGCCGCGCGGCCTCCTCCGCCGTCTCCCCGAGTTCCTGCGCGCCGCCGGGCAGCGCCCACTGCCCGAGCGACGGCGCCCTGGCCCGGCGAACCAGCAGAACGGCGCCGGGCTTCAGCAGCACGACCCCGATCCCGACCAGGGGCCGCGCCGGATATTGCCGGTCACCCACGCGCTTGTTGTCCCTGCATGCTGCACTCATAATGCGAGAGAGCGTCGGCCGAGAAGCGCTGAACGAGTTTTGGGAGCACGAGATGTCCTTTACCCGCCGCCTCATGATGGGGTCCATGCTGGCCGCCCCGGCGCTGCTGCGTGCCGGACCGGCCTCCGCCGAGCCGCGCACCCTCAAGATCAGCCATCAATTTCCCGGTGGCACCGCCGATGCCGGCGACTTCCGCGACCGCCTCACCCGCAAGTTCGCAGCCGAAGTCACCAAGCAGACCAACGGCGAGTTGAAGTTCGAGATTTATCCCGGCTCTTCCCTGATGAAGACCGTGGCCCAGTTCTCCGCGCTCCGCCGCGGCGCGCTCGACCTGTCGCTCTACCCGCTCGCCTACGCCGGCGGTGAGGTGCCGGAGGTCAATATCGGCCTCATGCCGTGCCTGGTCACGACCTACGAGCAAGGCATGGCGTGGAAGGGCGCCAAGGTCGGCGAGGAGCTCAGCGCACTTCTGGAGAAGCGCGGCGTCAAGATCCTCACCTGGATCTGGCAGGCGGGCGGCATCGCCTCACGGGCCACCCCCGTCGTCGTCCCGGACGACACCAAGGGCCTGAAGATCCGCGGCGGCTCGCGCGAGTTCGACCTGATGCTCAAGCAGGCCGGCGGCATCATCAGCTCCGTCCCGAGCAACGAGATCTACGCCGCGATGCAGACCGGCTCGCTCGACGCGGCCGTGACGTCGTCGACAAGCCTGATCTCGTTCCGTCTCGAGGAGATCAGCAAGGCCGTGACAACCGGCCAGAAGGGCAGCTTCTGGTTCATGTTCGAGCCGCTGCTGATCTCCAAGCAGGTCTATGACAGCTTGCCGGCCGATCAGCGCAAGGTGCTCGACCAGGTCGGCCAATCGATGGAGCCCTTCGCGCTGGAGTCCGCCAAGGCGGACGATAAGCAACTCGGGGAAGTGTACGCCAAGGCTGGCGCGACCGTGCGGGACATGGACGCGGCAGCCATCGCGAAATGGCGTCCGCTGGCCGAAAGCACGGCCTGGAAGGATTACGCCGACAGGAGCGCCGCGAACGCCGCCCTGCTCAAGGCCGCAGAAGCCGTCTCGACGTGAGCACGCACGGGATCGACGCTGCCGCCGGGTCGATCCCGGTGGCCGACGTGCCGCGCTCGGGGGCGCTCGGCGCGGCCCAATCGGCCCTGGGCGTCGTGAACGGCGTGCTCGCGGTGGTCTCCGCCATCGCCATCGCCGCGGCCGGCCTCGTGCTGACGTGGGAGGTGATGGGCCGCTACTTCTTCGCGATCCCGAGCGATTGGCAGGATGAGCTCAGCACCTTTCTGCTGATCGGCGCCACCTTCGGCGCCGCCGCCTGGATTCAGGCCCGGCGCGGTCACGTCGCCATCGACGCGCTGACCCATGTGCTGCCGCCCGGCCTCGATGAGGTGCGCCGCGTGCTGGCGGATCTGCTGAGCTTCCTCTTCGTCACCTTCTTCGCGTGGAAAAGCTGGGCCCTGTTCTACGAGGCTTGGGACGAGGGCCAAACCACCCCCTCCGCCTGGGGGCCGCCGCTCTGGATCCCCTATGGTTGCATGGCGCTCGGCATGAGCCTGCTCTCGCTGCAATTGCTGCTTCAGGTCGTCGGCAGCCGGCATCGCGAGAGCGACCCGGCCCATCTCGCGCCGTCGCCGCCGCTTCCGGTCAATTCCGTCGACGGGGAACGGGCGCTGCGATGAACACGCTGCAGATCGGGCTCATGTATGGCGGCGCGACCTTGGTCGCGCTGTTTTCCGGCATGCCCATCGCGTTCGCGCTCGGCGGCGTCGCCACGGTCTTCATGCTGGCTTTCATGCCGGCCGCCTCCTTGGATACCGTCGCGCAGAACGTCTACGAGGAACTGGCCAGCATTACGCTGCTGACCATTCCACTGTTCATCCTCAAGGGTGCGGCGATCGGCAAATCCCGCGCCGGCAAAGACCTCTACGACGCGCTCCACGCCTGGCTCGGGCGGGTGCCCGGAGGGCTGGGCGTCGCGGTGGTGATCGCCTGCGGGCTGTTCGCAGCCATGGCCGGCTCCAGCCCCGCGACCTGCAGCGCCATCGGCAGCTCCGGTATCCCCGAGATGCGCCGCCGCGGCTACTCGCCAGGGTTCGCCGCCGGGTTGGTCGCCGCGGGCGGCACGCTCGGCATCCTGCTGCCGCCCAGCATCGTGCTCATCCTGTATGCCGTCGCCGCGGAACAATCGCTCGGCCGGCTGTTCCTGGCCGGCATCGGCCCCGGCATTCTGTTAGTCGTGCTGTTCTCGACCTACGCGATCCTGAACTGGCGCAAAGAGTTTGCCACCGCCACGGCCACAGCAGCCGGCGGCGGCTTGCGCAGCGAGATCCTGCGCCAGGACCGCTACACCATGCGCGAACGCCTCGCCGCCCTGCCGCGGGTCGTGCCGTTCCTGATCCTGCTCACCGGCGTGATGGTCGCCCTCTACGGCGGTATCGCCACACCAAGCGAGACCGCCGGGCTCGGCGCCGTGCTGGCTCTGGCGCTCATCGCGATCGTCTACAGTGCCTATCGGGTCGGTGACCTCAAGCCCATCTTCGCCGGCACGCTCGGCGAGAGCGGCATGCTGCTGATGATCATCGGCATGAGCCTGCTCTACTCCTACGTGATGAGCTACCTGCACATCAGTCAGGACGCCGCCGGCTGGATCGTCAGCCTCCACCTGAGCCGCTGGCTTCTGCTGTTCGCGATCCTGCTGCTGGTAGTGGCGCTCGGGTTCTTCCTGCCGCCCGTCTCCATCATCCTCATGACCGCCCCGATCATCCTGCCGCCCCTCAAGGCCGCCGGGTTCGACCTGGTGTGGTTCGGCGTGGTGATGGCGGTGGTGATGGAAATGGGCCTGATCCATCCGCCGGTCGGGCTCAACATCTTCGTCATCAACCGGATCGCGCCGGATATCGGCTTGGGGCCGATCATCTGGGGCACCCTGCCCTTCGTCATCCTGATGGCGATCGCCGTCGTCATCCTGTCCGTCGTGCCGGGCATCGCGATGGGTCTGCCGAACCTCGTCTACGGCTAGACAATGGACACGCATGATGTGGACGCCGTCGTCATCGGCGGCGGGATCGCTGGCGCGACGGTCGCCGCCCACCTGGCGAACGACCGCCGGGTCGCACTGATCGAGGCAGAGGAGCAGGCCGGCTACCATACGACCGGCCGGTCGGCGGCGTTGTGGGTTCTCAACTACGGCCCGGCGGACGTGCGCCAACTCACCGGCTTGTCCCGCGCGTTTTTCGAATCGCCGCCGCCCGGCTTCACCGACGTGCCGCTCCTGCGCCGCCGCGCCGTGCTGATGCTGGCGCGCGCCGATCAAGCGGCCGAGATGGCGGATTACCTGCGCGAGGCCAGGGAGGTGCGGTCCATCGAGCCGCACGAGGCGGAAGCGATGGTGCCGGCGCTGCGACCGGGCTACGCGGCAGAGGCCGCCACCGAGGACGACGCCTTCGACATGGATGTCGCGGCCTTGCACCAGGGGTTCTTGCGCCAGTTGCGGGCCGCTGGAGGCAAGTTGGCGCTCCGCCACCGGAGCAGCCGGATCGAGCGCCGGGCGGGACGCTGGGAAGTGGACACGGAGACGGGCGGCTGCTTTCGTGCGCCGGTCGTCGTGAACGCGGCGGGAGCCTGGGGAGATGAGGTCGCCACCCAGGCCGGTATCCGCCCGCTCGGCCTCGTGCCGAAGCGGCGTACCGGATGCATCGTCGACCCGGCTCCCTGGCCCGTCGCCGATTGGCCCTCCGTCTATGACGTCGGCGGCCAATGGTATTGCCGCCCCGAAGCCCGGACGCGGCTGATGGTCAGCCCGGCCGATGAAACGCCCATGCACGCCCATGACGTCCAGCCCGACGAGTTGGACGTGGCCCTTGCGATCGACCGCATGCAGCGCGCCTTGGCCATCGACGTGCAGCGGGTCGAGCGTCGCTGGGCCGGGCTGCGCACGTTCACGCCGGATGGCAGCCTCGCCTTCGGCTGGGCTCCGGACGGGCCCGGCTTCTTCTGGTGCGTGGGCCAGGGCGGCTATGGGATCCAGACCTCGCCGGCGGCGGGGCAGCTGATCGCGGACGTCATCGCCGGCCGGGATCCGGGCCAAGCCGGCGCCGTGCTCGCCGCCACCGACCCGGCTCGCTTCGTTTAGCCTCCGTTCTCGGCCGCTCGAACGCGGTCGTGGACGACGTCGTTGATGAAATTCAGCTTGGTGATCACCGCCGGCGAGAGCACGAACGGATAAAGGTCGTTGAGCCCCATGCTCTGGTTCATGGCATTCAGCGCGATGGTCAGCGGAAGCCAGTGCTGGACCAGAATGTTGAACGGCTGGGACCCGTAGGGGGCGATCGCAGCGTCCGTTCGCAGGACACGGTCTGGATCGATGCTGGGATGCACTTCCAGGCCGAACGAGGCGGCCGTTTCCAAGCTGTCGACGATGTGCAGGTATTGCGCCCAGCTCTCGGCCCAATCCTCCCAAGGGTGCGAGGCCGCATAGGCGCTGACGAAGTGCTGCTGCCAACCGGCCGGAGGACCCTCGGCATAGTGCCGTTTCAGCGCGGCACCGTAATCCTCGCTCTCGTCACCAAAGATCGCGCGGTAGGCCCCGATACGCTGCCCGTCCCGGATCAGCCGATCCCAGTAGAAATGACCCACTTCGTGGCGGAAATGGCCGAGGAGGGTCCGGTAGGGCTCGCCCATGCGCGCCCGTCGCGCCTCACGCTCGGCATCATCGGCCTCGGCGACCGCCAACGTGATCAGGCCGTCCTCATGACCCGTCATCACCTTGCTGCCACCCGGCTCCTCGCTGTCGGTGAGGAAATCGAACACGAGGCCGTTCGCTGGATCGTCGTTGCGGTTCGGGGTGGGGAGGCCGAGGCATAGCAAGGTGTAGAACAGCCGGTGCTTGGCGCGTTCCATCTTACCCCAAGCCGCCAGGTTCGCGGCGTCGGAAAGGTCCGGAACCGTCCGATTGTGCCGGCAAGCCGTGCAGAACCGCTCGGGCGACGATGCCGGGACCAACCAGTTGCAGACATCAAACTCAGCGTTCGCGCACGGCCGCCATTCGGATCCCGGCTCGGCCAGTGCCGTCCAGCCGTTCCCGCTGGGCTCCAACGCGCTGAGCGTGACGGCTTGCGGCAGGAAGCCCAGCCGATCACCGCAGCGGCCGCATGTCTGGTTCTCGAAGAACACGACCTGTCCGCAATTCTGGCACTCGAACAGACGCCTCGCTTCCCTCAATCCGGGCAGCGACCTTCATCAGCGAATAGCTCTGGCGATGTGCCGCTGCATTGCAGCATGGCAAGCCCGCGTGCCTCCCGCAAGCCGGTGCACTTCCAATTGAAGGCTTGCTCGCGCCCGCGCGCCTGCCAATATCCGCATGATGAGCGCGGTGATTCCATTCAAGCCCCGCCGAGACGATACCCTCTGGGCCGTGGTGGCGTCCGTGGGCCGGAAGACTCGTGTGGCCGAAATATTCCCCAGCCGCGAGCGCGCCTTGGCGGATCAAGCCTGGCGGGAACAGCAGATACGGGCCTACGCCACTCTCCTGCAGAGCTGCCGTCAGCCCGCGCCGCTCTACACGGTGACCCCGATCCGGTTCCAGGACCTTCCGCGCGCCTGGAAGCCGCTGCCGGCGCTCGGCTTCCTCCGCGGACAGTTTATCTAAGGCTCGTTAAGGCTTTCCTAATCGATTCGGTCGATCATGGTGGGATGACGTCGATCACCTCACCAGCCTTGTACCTGATGCAGAGCATGACGGGCGACAACGCGGCGACCGATCTGTTCAGCATCATCTCCGGCCAGAACACGGGCGCCGCGAGTACTGACCCAGCGACGGCCTTGACTCTAGCCGAGAAGAACGAGACCCAGGAGGTCAAGCGGCAGGCAAGCGATCCGGAAACCAGCCGGAACGTCAAACATTTCCTGGCGGTCGTGGCGAAGGCCACCGACCTCAAGGCCATCATGAACGACCCAATCGCGCGCGATGTGCTGTTGACCGCTAATGGCCTCGGCGATCAGTCGGACTACACCGCGCTGGCCACCAAAGCACTGATGTCGGACCCATCGAAGCCCGGCAATTTCGCGAGCACTCTGAGCGACCCGCGCTGGCTGGCGACGGCCAAGACCTACAACTTCGCGACGCAAGGTCTGGCTCAGCTCAAAGCCCCTGGCATCTTGGCGACCGTCACCAACGGCTATGCCGAGGTGAAATGGCGCGAGTCGCTGGATACGGGGACCCCAGGCCTATCCGCGGCCCTCGATTTTCGCAGCCGAGCCAACACCATCAAAACCGTCGACCAGATCCTAGGCGACAGCAACCTGCGGAAGGTGGTGACCACCGCGCTCGGCATCCCGCAGCAGATCGCTTTTCAGTCGTTGGAAGCTCAGGAAAAGGCGATTTCGAGCAAGATCGACATCACCAAGTTCAAGGACCCCAAATTCGTGGAACAGTTCGCGCGCCGTTTCCTGCTCGCGAACCAACCAGACCCCTCCACCTCCGGTTCCACCAGCGCGCTGAGCTTGTTGGCCTAATCACTCCGCGGCTGCTGCCTGCAACGCCGAGACGCGGGCGGCGCAGAACTTGAACTCGGGAATCTTGCCGAACGGATCCAAAGCCGGGTTCGTCAGCAAGTTGGCCGCCGCTTCCGCGTAGCAGAACGGCATGAACAGCATCCCGGCCGGAACGTCCCGATCGCTGCGCACCTTCACGTTGATCGCGCCACGCCGGGTCTCGAGCCGGATATAATCGCCCGGCTGGATCTGCAGCCGCCATAGGTCGCCCGGAGACGCCAGCACGATCGCCTCGGGCTCGATGGCATCCAGCACTTCCGCGCGCCGGGTCATGGACCCGGTGTGCCAGTGCTCGAGCACGCGGCCGGTCGACAACACCATCGGGAACTCCGCGTCCGGAATTTCGTCCGGCGGTAGCACGTTCGCAGGCACAATTTTGGCCCGCCCTGAGGCGGTTGGGAACCCGGCATAGAAGATGATCTCGTTACCCGGCTTGTCGGGCGCATCGGCCGGATAGGTGACTGCCCCCTCGCGCTTGACCCGCTCCCAGGTAATGTTCGCCAGAGACGGCATGGCGGCCGCCATCTCGTCGAAGATCTCCTCCGGCCCCTGATAATTCCAATCCAGCCCGAGCCTGCGGCCGATCTCGTTGATGATCCACCAATCCTGCCGCGCATCGCCCGGCGGCTTGACCACCGCCTTGGACATCTGAACGCGGCGGTCCGTGTTGGTGAAGGTGCCGACCTTCTCGGCAAAGGCCGAGGCCGGCAGCACGACATCCGCGTAGAACGCCGTCTCCGTCAGGAACAGATCCTGCACCACCAGATGGTCCAGCAACGCGAGAGCCCCGCGCGCGTGGTTCAGGTCCGGGTCGGACATCGCCGGGTTCTCACCCTCGACGAACATGCCGCGAATCGAGCCAGCGTGAATCGCATTCATGATCTCGACGACGGTCAGACCGCGCACGGGATCGATCGGATGATCCCAGTATTTCTCGAAAAACGCGTGAACCTGGGCGTTCTCGACGCTCTGGTAGTCGGGGAACACCATCGGAATCAGCCCGGCGTCCGACGCACCCTGGACGTTGTTCTGTCCCCGCAGCGGGTGCAGCCCGGTTCCCGGCCGCCCGATCTGCCCGGTCACCAGCGCCAGCGCGATCAGGCACCGCGAGTTGTCGGTGCCGTGGACATGCTGGCTGATGCCCATGCCCCAGAAGATGATGGAGGTCCGCGCGGTCGCATAAGTGCGCGCGACCTCTCGGATCGTCTCGGCCGGGATGCCGCAGACGGCTTCCATCTGCTCCGGCGCGAAGTCCTTGATCCTCGCCTTCAGCTCCTCGAAGCCTTCGGTATAGCCGGCAATATACTGCTGATCCGTGAGGCCTTCCTCGATGATCGTGTGCAGCATCGCGTTGAGCAGCGCGACGTCGCTGCCCGGCTTGAAGGCAAGGTGCTTCCAGGCGTGGCGCGACAAGGATTGATGGCGCGGGTCCACGACCACCAGCTTGGCGCCGTTCTTGACCGCATTCTTGATGAAGGTTGCCGCCACTGGGTGATTGACGGTCGGGTTCGCCCCGATGACGATGATCACCTCCGCATCGAGCGCCGCCGAGAACGGCGCACTCACCGCGCCCGAGTTGAGGCCTTCCATCAGCGCTGCGACCGAGCTCGCATGGCACAGCCGGGTGCAGTGGTCGACGTTGTTCGAGCCGAACCCCGTGCGCACCAGCTTCTGGAACAGGTAGGCCTCTTCGTTCGACCCCTTGGCCGAGCCGAACCCGGCAAGCCCTTTCGGCCCTTTCTCCGCCTTCACGCGCAGAAAACCCTGCGCCGCCGCGTCCAACGCCTCGTCCCAGGTCGCCTCGCGGAAATGCGTCCAAGGACTGGCCGGATCGACCTGATCGTTGACGTGCTTCTCCGCGTTCGGCAGGCGGATCAGCGGCACGGTCAGCCGGTGCGGATGGTGGATGTAGTCGAAACCGAACCGCCCTTTGACGCACAGCCGGTTATGGTTCGCCGGGCCGTTGACGCCCTCCGCATAGACGATCCGCTCGTCCTTGACGGCATAGCTGACCTGGCAGCCGACGCCGCAATAGGGGCATAGGCTGTCGACCTTGCGGTCCGGCCAGACGACCCGTTCCTCGTTGTCGTTGAGATAGGCGGCCGGCATCAGCGCCCCGGTCGGGCATGCCTGCACGCACTCGCCGCAGGCAACGCAGGTCGATCCGCCCATGGGATCGTCGAAATCGAAAACCGGCTTGGCGGCCGCGTTGCGGTACGCCATGCCGATCACGTCGTTGACCTGCACCTCGCGGCACGCGCGGACGCAGAGATTGCACTGGATGCACGCGTCGAAATTGACGCGCATCGCGGGATGGGTCGGGTCGTGCTCCCACCGCTCGACGGCCGGGAACCGACTCTCGGTCACGCCCGTCTTGTCCGCCCAGGACCAGAACGAGCTGGTCGGATCGTGCGACGTGGCCCGCGCGGGCTGGTCGCTGACCAGCAGCTCCATGACCATCTTGCGCGCCTTGCTCGCGCGCTCCGTCTGCGTGCGGACCTTCATGCCCACCGCCGGCATGCGCTTGCACGAGGGCGCGAGCACCCGCTCGCCCTCGATCTCGACCATGCAGACCCGGCAATTGCCATCGGGCCGGTAGCCCGGCTCCGGCCGGTGGCACAGATGCGGAATCTCCGTCCCCAGACGCCGCGCCACGTCCCAAATGCTTTCGCCGGGCCGGCCGCGAACCTGCTCGCCGTCTAGCTCGAAGCTGACAGATTGCGTCTCGGTGGTGTCGCCATCGAGGTTCTGCGGACCCTCCGTCGTGGTCGAGCTGCTCATTCCGCGGCGACTTTCGGGGCAAGAAGTTCAGGAAAATAGCGAAGAAGCGTGGTCAGCGGGTTGCTCGCGGCCTGTCCGAGGCCGCAGATCGAGGCATCGCGCATTACCTGGCTCAACTCGCCCAGCAGATCAGCATCCCAATCGCCGCGCTCCATCAGCATCCGCGCCTTCTGGGTGCCGGAGCGGCAGGGGGTGCACTGGCCACAGCTCTCATCCTCGAAGAAGCGCATCAGGTTGAGCGCGACCGCCTGCATGTCGTCGGCCTCCGAGAAGACCACCACGGCGGCCGAACCGATGAAGCAGCCGTATTTCTCCAACGTGCCGAAGTCGAGCGGGATGTCGTTCATCGTCGCCGGGAGAATGCCGCCCGAAGCGCCACCCGGGAGATACGCCCGGAAGGTGTGGCCATCGGCCATGCCGCCGCAATACTCGTCGATCAACTCCTGCACGGTAATGCCGGCCGGGGCGAGCTTGACGCCGGGCTCGCGCACCCGGCCCGACACGGAATAGCTCCGCAGGCCGATGCGGCCGTGCCGCCCGTGGCTCTTCCACCAATCTGCCCCCCGTTCGACGAGGTCGCGCACCCAGAACAGCGTCTCGACGTTGTTGATCAGCGTCGGCTGACCCCAAAGCCCGACCTGGAACGGGAAGGGCGGCTTCTGCCGCGGCAGCCCGCGTTTGCCTTCGATGCTCTCAAGCATCGAGCTTTCCTCGCCGCAGATATATGCCCCGGCGCCCCGGCGGATGTGCAGGCGCGGCAGCCCGGGCGGCAACTTGGCGATCTCGCGCCGCAGGATCTCGATCGCGATCGGATATTCGTCGCGCATATACAAATAGACGTCCGGCGCCTCGACGATGGTGGCGCCGACCAGCGTCCCTTCCAGGAAGCGGTGCGGATCGCGGCTGATATACTCGCCGTCCTTGAACGTGCCGGGCTCGCCCTCGTCTCCGTTGACGGCCATGAGCCGCGGCCCCGGTTCAGCGCGCACAGATCGCCACTTCCGCCCGGTCGGGAACCCGGCCCCGCCCAAGCCGCGCAGGCCGCCGCCGTCCAAGGCCGTGAGCACCTCCTCCGCCGATAGGGCTCCGGAGCGAAGCCGGTCGAGCACTGCGTATCCGCCGTCGGCGCGATAGGCGTCGTAGTCGATGTAGTCCGGAACATGCGGGTGCGTGTCGCCGGCGGCGACGGCGTGGATCACCGCCGCGCTGTCGGCAAAGTGAAGGAAATGGTGCCCGACTTCGACCGCCGGAGCTTTGTGGCACAGCCCGACGCACGGTGCCCGCACCACACGGGCCGGCGCACCAAGCCCGCCGCCCGGCGCTGCCGCCTGCAACTCCGCCAGCAGCGCCTCACTGCCGTGCATCGCGCAGGTCACGCTGTCGCACACGCGGATGGTCAACGGCGGCAGCTCAGGTTTGCCCTCCTTTACCACGTCAAAATGCGCGTAGAAGGTTGCGATTTCGTAAACCTCGGCAAACGCCATCTGCATCTCATCGGCCAGCGCCGCCAGGTTGTCGGCGGAAAGCTGGTGGAACTCGTCCTGGATCAGATGCAGGTATTCGATCGTGTATTGCCGGTCGCGCGGGCGGTCGCCGAGCAGGGTGGCGATCCGGTGCTTGGCCTCCGGCATGACCTGGCGGCCCTTGGGGGTGTCGCGGGCCCGCTTCCGCCCGGTGCCGGGATGTTGGAACTGAATGATCTCGCCAGAGTTCGCCATGTCTTTCCTCCGGCTCTCAGCGAGCGCAAATGATTGTTCACGCCTTATATAAGGGAGTAGCAAAGCGCGCCAATGGCGTCGGCTAGTCGGAGAAGGGCGTGCGGGTGATCGGGTTGGCCGGCTGGAGCGGCGCCGGCAAGACGACATTGGCCCGGCGGCTGATCCCGGCGCTGACCGCCACCGGGCTGCGCGTCTCGACGTTGAAGCACGCTCATCACAGCTTCGATATCGACAAGCCCGGCAAAGATTCCTGGGAGCACCGCCAAGCCGGCGCCACCCAAGTGATGATCGCCTCGACCGAGCGGTGGGCGCTCATGCATGAACTGCGCGGAGCGCCGGAGCCGAGCCTGGCCGAGCTGCTGTCGCATCTCAGCCCGGTCGACCTCGTGCTGGTCGAAGGCTTCAAGCGCGGCGCCCAGCCGAAGATCGAGGTCCACCGGCAGGCCAATGGCAAGCCGTTCCTTCATCCGGAAGATCCCAGCATCGTCGTGCTCGCCAGCGACACCGACCTGCCGGTGCCTCTCCCGCGGGTCGATCTGGACGATGTGGAGGCCATCGCCGCGCTGGTGCTGGCCCACGCGGCGCCGATCTGATGGCGCAGCTGTCCGACGATTGCTTCGCTTTTGGCGGCGCCTTGCGAAGTCTGGACGCGGCGCTCGCGCTGATTGCCTCGGGGGTGACCGCTGCGGCGGGCGTTGTCGAGGTGCCGCTGCTCGAGGCGGATGGCCGCATCCTGGCGTCCGATCTGGTCGCAGCCGTCGACCTGCCGCCTTTCGCCAACTCGGCTGTCGACGGGTATGCGGTCTGCTTGGCCGATCTTGCGGCCGACCCCGTGCTGCCCGTCTCCGGCCGCCTCGCCGCCGGTGCCGCGGCGACCGCGCTTCGGCCCGGCTCGACGCAGCGTATCTTTACCGGGGCCATGCTGCCGCCCGGTGCGGACACCGTGTTCATGCAGGAGGATGTGAAGGCGCTCGAGGGCCGGGTGCGCTTTCCTACCGGGTTGAAGCGGGGCGCCAATACGCGACCGGCGGGTGAGGACGTCGCGCGCGGCGCGGTCGCGCTGGCCGCCGGAACACGGTTGCGCCCGCAAGAGATCGCGCTGGCCGCCGCTCTCGGCTGCGAGCTTCTGCCGGTACGCGAGCGGCTTCGCGTCGCGCTGTTCTCGACCGGCGACGAGCTGGTCGATCCCGGCAGTGCTCCCGGCCCGGCGCAACGGTTCGACAGCAACCGGCTGCTGCTGGCGGCTCTGTGCCGCCGCGCCGGCGCCGACATCACCGACCTCGGGATACTGCCGGACCGCCGAGACGCGATCGCGGCCGCGCTGAGGGCGGCGGCCGGGTCGCACGACGCGATCTTGACCACCGGCGGCGTTTCGGCTGGGGAGGAAGACCACGTGCGCGACGCCGTGGAGGCCGCCGGGCGGCTGGCCTGGTGGCGGGTGGCGATCAAACCGGGCCGCCCCGTGGCGATGGGTGAGATCGAGGGGACGGCCTTCCTGGGCCTGCCCGGCAACCCCGTCGCGGCCTTCGTTACCTTCGTTCGGCTTGCGCGTCCTCTGCTGGCCGCGCTAGTGGGCGAGACCTGGCGGCCGCCCGAACCTCTCCTCGTCCCGGCGGCCTTCACCTACCGAAAGAAGGCCGGCCGGCGGGAATACGTCCGGGTCCGTGTGCAGAACGGGCGGGCGCACAAACATCCGGTCGAAGGCGCCGGCATTCTGAGCTCCCTGACCCAAACCGACGGTCTGGCGGAGTTGGGGGATGACGTGACCGCCGTAGCGGTCGGTGACCCCGTCGGATTTCTGCCGTTCAGCATGCTAGTTTGAGCCAACCGGCTTAACGGAGCGTTAGGGGTTCCCCGCCATTCTTGCTTCGAGTTTGGCACCACAGGGCACACGCGAATGGTTTCATCTACATTCCGCCTCGTCACACGCAGCGACTTCGACGGTCTCGTTTGTGGCATGCTGCTGCGTGAGCTCGGCATGATCGATGAGATCAAGTTCGTGCATCCTAAGGACATGCAGGATGGAGCGGTCGCGATCACGTCGCGCGACATCGTCACCAACCTGCCCTAC
>JAVVHH010000045.1:0-25565 GCA_032249615.1 Acetobacteraceae bacterium | reverse complement strand
GATGAACGCGGCCAGCAGCGGGCCGAGAGCCTGGCGCGTGTTGCCGCCGACCTGAAAGATGCTCTGCGCGAGGCCGAAACGGCCGCCCGACGCGTGGCGGGAAACCCGTGACGCTTCGGGGTGAAACACGCTCGAGCCCAGGCCGACCAGGCTGGCGGCAATGAGGAGCGACCAGAAATGCGCGGCATAGGCCAGGACCACCAGACCGCACAGCGTGGCCAGCATCCCGAACGGGAGCGAATAAGGCAGCGGCCGACGGTCCGTGTAGAGCCCGACCATCGGCTGCAGCAGCGAGGCCGTTAGCTGGAACGCCAGCGTGATGAGCCCGATCTCGCCGAAGTCGAGTGCGTAATTGGCCTTCAGGATCGGGTAGATCGCCGGCAGCAGGGACTGCATGACGTCGTTCAGCAAGTGTGAGAAGCTGATTGCGAGCAGAACGGGGAACGTGGCCACCGCCGGATTGCCTCTCGCTGTCGCCGCCGTGGTGCCCATCGCCGCTTTCCCGTGCAGAAGCAGAGACTATGGGCGGCGGCCCGGCTCCCGCAAAGCGGGGCGGAGGCGCAGGAGCCATTCGATTACAGCTTGCGCGCGGGCGCGGCATCACTTTTGCTTCACGTCGTCAGCCAAGTCCATCGGAGAGCAAGCCATGTATCGTCGCATCATCGCCGGGGCGCTGCTCGCCCTCAGCCTCGCGTCTCCCGCCGGAGCCAAGGAATGGACCACCGTGCGGATCGGCGTCGATGCGACCTATCCGCCGTTCGAAAGCGTCAATCCGCAGGGCCAGATCGTCGGGTTCGAGATCGACTATGCCAACGCGCTGTGCGCCACAATGCACGTGACCTGCACCTTCCAGAATCAGGATTGGGACGGCATCATCCCGGCGCTGCTCGGGGAGAAGTTCGACGCCGTGATTTCGTCGATGAACGAGACGCCGGCACGGGCCAAGCGGGTGCTGTTCTCGGACGTCTATTACGCGACCCCGCCGGTTTGGGTGACGACGGCTGACAACAAGAACGACGATGTCTCCCCGGCGGCGCTGAAGGGCAAGACGATCGGAACGCAGTCCTCGACGACGTTCGCCAACTACCTGGACAAGTATTTCAAGGGGTTCGATGTCAAGCTGTATCCCGGTGGCGACGAGCCGTTGGCCGATCTGGCCAACGGGCGGCTGGATTACGTGGTACTCGACCTGCTCGTGACCGAGAAGTTCATCGAGAAGAATCCAGGCTGCTGCCGCATCATCTCCAAGATTGATCGTGATCCGGACGTGTTTGGGCCCGGGGTGGGCGTCGCGATGCGGCCGGGCGACACCGACCTGAAGGAGATGTTCGACAAGGCGATCCACCAAGTTGCGACGGACGGCACGTTCGACCGGCTGCAGAAGAAATACTTCACCGTGGACATCAGCCCAAAGAAATAGGCGTGCCGGCGCTCGAACTCCTATTCGGCACCAACGGCTGGGGGCCGTTGTTGCTGAAGGGAGCGGGGATCACGATCCTGCTGGCGCTGGCGAGCGCCCCGTTCGGGTTCGGCGCCGGGCTCCTGCTTGCGCTGATGAACCTGTCGGGGAGCCGGGTCCTGCGAGGTGCCTGCACCGCGTTCACGACGTTGTTTCGCGGCATCCCCGACCTCCTGTCGCTGTTCATCGTTTATTTCGGGTTGCAGGCGGCGCTGAACTGGATTGCGAGCCGGGTCGCGCCGGGCCAGGCGTTCACGATGGACGCTTTCGTCGCCGGGGCGCTTTCGCTCAGCGTCGTGGTCGCGGCCTACTCGAGCGAGGTTTGGGTTGCCGCACTGCACGCGGTGCCACGGCATCAGCATGAGGCGGCCCACGCGCTTGGGCTCGGCCGGTGGCGCGCGTTCCGACTCGTGATACTGCCGCAATTGGGACGCGTCGCGCTGCCCGGGTTGGGCAATATCTGGACGATCCTTCTCAAAGACACCTCGCTAATCTCCACGCTGGCGGTCTCGGATCTGTTGCGGGCGGCGTCGGAGGCGTCGCGGAGCACGCAGCGGCCGATGCTGTTCTACGGGGCAGCAGCGATGATCTATCTCTTCTTCAGCATCGTTTCGGGCGGCATGCAATCGGTGCTCGAGCGGCGCGCCAACCGCGGGTATGCCTGATGGGCGGCTGGCTCGATCTGTCGATGATCGAGGCCAACGGGTGGCGTCTGCTGGCCGGGCTCGAGATTACGGTCGAGGTGGTAGCGATCTCGTGCTCGATCGGGTTCGTTCTCTCGTATCCGATCGCGCTGATGCGGATGGCGCGCAACCCGGTGCCGCGCACGTTGTCGCTCTGCTATGTCACGTTCTTTCGGGGCACGCCGCTGCTCTGCCAATTGTATCTGGTCTATTACGGGGCGGGCGAAATTCGGCCGTTCCTGACTTCGCTGGGGCTGTGGTGGTTTTTTAGGCAAGCGTTTTACTGCTGCGTCTTCGCCTTTTCGCTGAACACGGCGGCCTACCAGGCGGAGATCGTTCGCGGAGCGCTGCTATCGGTGTCGCGGGGGCAGATCGAGGCGGCGCAGGCGTTGGGGCTCTCGCGCTACCGGGTCGCGCGGCATGTGGTGTTTCCGCAGGCACTGCTGGTGGCGTTGCGGCCACTCGGCAACGAACTGATCAGCATCATCAAGGCGTCGGCGCTGGCAGCGATCGTCACGCTGCTGGATCTGATGGGACAAACACGGTTGATATTCGCGCGGACGTTCGACTTCTCGATCTACCTGTATGCGGCATTGATCTATTTGGCGATGACGGCGCTGATCGCGAGAGTATGGAACCTGGTGGAGCGGCGGTTGACGCGGCATCTGCGCAAGCGGGCCGATCCGGTGTCGCGGGCCGTCGGCGCTCCCGGGACGGCGCCGAGTCCGACCGAGCTATCGACCGCGAGCCAAGCACGCTGACGACCGTGTGACCGGAGTCACAGCGGGGCGCCACGATGTCCTGCACTGTTCCCGCGCGCCAAAAAGGGGCGCTCGGAGGGTCCCATGAGCAACTTGGATACAGTTCGGGCCGAGCTTCGCTTTGCAAAACGCCCGGAATTTCCCGGCCTCAATCTCTCTCTCGCCGTCGGCCTGCTGACCGTCGCCGTGGTCGCCGCAATTACGGAGATACAGCTGCTGTCAACGTTCAGCGTGGACGATTTCAGTGGCATTTTGTCCGGGTCGGGCTAACAGGCGGGTTACAGGCCGACTCGTTGGACCGGGTCAGACTGCCCGCGCGTTGGCAACCTGTGGCCTCGCATCGTGGGGTCGTCCTTCGAGCGCTCGAATGGCTTACTCATCTCGCAGCAACAACGGTGCGGAAACTAGGATGAGCACACTCGAGTTCGTGCGAAAAGCGCGTCGCTTCCGGCATCCGGAGCCGCAGGTCTTGTGGCGGCGCCGCGGCGCGCTTGCGGCAGGGATGCTGCTGACGGTTGCCATGATCGCCGATATCGGCAGCCTGCTCTTCGCCGAGAACTAGTGCCGGGGTTGCCCGGCGGGCGCCTGACCCGGTAGTAGATTCCCGTCAGGCCTAGGGTGGCGTATGCGCAAGGTTCTCGGTCTAGGGTCGTTGGTCGGTGCGGTCGTGGCGGCCGCCACCATTCCGGCACGAGCTCTGCCGCCTGAAGACCCTCATGGCATCCTCACGCTGCAGGTCGAAAACGACGCCGTCTCGACCCGGCGCGGAACCAGCGACGAGTATTACACGAGCGGCCTGCGGCTGGGCTACACGACGGGAACGAACGCCGTGCCGGACTTCCTGGCAAATTTCGGTCGCACCGTCTGGGGCAATGGGGTGCAGCGCATCAGCTTTGACCTCAGCCAATCGATCTTTACGCCGCATAACACCCAGATCGCTCCGCCGAACCCGCAGGATCGTCCCTATGCTGGATGGCTGCGCGGCAATGTCCAGCTGCTCACGGATAAGGATGACTCGCGCAGCGTGCTCGGAATCGGGCTCGGCGTCGTCGGGCCGGCAGCGCTGGGGCGCCAGGTACAGAACGGCTTCCACAGCATCATCGGGGATAGAGACAACAGGGGCTGGGGCTCGCAACTGCCGAACGAGCCCACGCTGCAGTTGCTGGCGGCGCGGACCTATCGCCTCCCCATCGCGCAGGTGGCTGGGCTCGAGACCGATGCTCTGCCCGGCGTCACGCTGAACGTGGGCAACGTGCTCGACTACGTGCAGGGCGGGCTCGTGCTGCGGCTCGGGCAGGGGCTCGATAGCGATTACGGCGTGCCGCGCATCCAGCCCGGGTTCACCGGCGGCAATGCCTACACGCCCACCCGGCCCTTCGCGTGGTATGTGTTCGCCGGCCTGGACGGCCGCGCGGTGGCGCGGAACCTGTTCCTGGATGGCAGCAGCTTCCAGAACAGCCCCAGCGTCGGGCATCGCGCCCTGGTCGGCGAGGCCGAACTGGGCGCGGCGGTGATGGTCGCAGGCGTGCGGGTGACATACGTGCAGGTGTTCCAGACGCCGGAGTTCGGCCACCAGCGGGCCGGGCTGTTCAACTTCGGGTCGTTGTCGGCGTCCGTTCGCTTCTGAACCGGGTCAGCCGGCGGTTTCCTGCATCAGGACCGGGCTCGCCGCGGCGCCCTCCGCCGCCTCGTCGTCGGTCAGCATGCGCCAGGAGCCGCCAACCAGGATCTCGCAAGGCCGGAAGCGGGCCTTGTAGGCCATCTTACGGCTCTCCGGCACCCAGTATCCCAGGTAGACGTAGGGGAGACCTTCCTTGCGCGCCCGGTCGATCAACCACAGGATCGAGAAAGTGCCGAGGGACTGGCGCTCCAATTCCGGGGCAAAGAAGCTATATACGGCGGACAGGCCATCGCCGAGCCGATCGGTCAGGCAGCCGCCGATGAGCCTGTCGCCGGTGCGGAACTCGGTGATGAACGTCTCGATCGGCGTATCTTCGACCATCGCGCGGAAGTCGTAGAAGCTCATCGTCGCCATGTCGCCGTCGCCGTGGCGATGTTGCTGATAGCGCTGGAAGAGCTGGAACTGTTCCGCGGTGGCCCGGGCGGGCACGTCGTAGGCGACGACGGCCGCATTGTAGCGGGCGATCCGGCGCAGGCCGCGATCGGGCTCGAACAGTGCGACGGGGATGCGGATTGGCACGCAGGCCTGGCAGTTCGGGCAGACCGGGGCGTAGGCGATATTGTGGCTGCGGCGGAAGCCAGCGCGCGAGAGGCGGTCATGCAGCCGCTCGGCCTCGGGGCCGGTAATCTCGGTGACGACTTTGCGCTCGGTCCGCCCGGCCACGTAGGGGCAGGGAAGGGGCGCCGTCGTGTAGAAGAACTGGGGGCGTCGGGGTGGCTTGTACGTCATGCGTCAGCGGTTCCGGTCCTCATGTTCAGGGAAGCCCGACCAGCGGTCAACGGCGGAGTACGCTTGTTGCGTCAGGGAAGCAGTTCGATGGTGCGATCGACGGTTTCCGGGGCCGGGCCGAGCCTGATCGGCACACCGTCGCGCCAGCGTCGCAGAGTGGAAGCGGCATGGGTGCTGAATGGATTGCCGCTCTCGCCGGGAGCAAGGCCGAACAGGCTCTCGTCGAGGTCGGCCAGGTCGTACACGCCGCGAAAGGCGGGTCCGTGGACGGAACTGTAGCCGGACAGGCGCATGCCGCCACGAAAGACCGTGCTGTCGTCGCCGGGTTGCGGGATGGACCATGTGAAGTCGGCACCTACCAGGGGCAGATTGCCCAGCAATGGGTGGCTGAACACGGCCTGGTGGCGCGTGCCCCATTCGATCTGCTCCCAACCGGCCGGCAGCGCGGCGGCGGTCTCGCTAAGGCTCTGCGTGAGCAGCGGGCCGCAATCGCCGCCACAGAGCGCCGTGCCGCCACGGGCAAGCGCCTCGCCGGCAAGCTCCACCGGGGGCCCCACGGGCGCGTCGGGGATGTCGAGACTGGCGAGCACGTCGGTGCGGAACTGCCGGATCCACATGTTGAAGGCGAGCGGCTGCGGCAGGTCGCGGCGCATGGACCCGTCCCAACTGCGCAAAAGCGCCAGCACACGCCCGCTCGCGGCATCGGCGGGCCGAGTCGCCAGCAGGGCAGGGAGGATCTCCTCGGCGACGTCACTGACGACGTCGACCTGCATGGCCGCGAATCCGGCGCGGTCGTGCTTGGGCCGGGCGTCGAGCATGGCGTCGATGCGGCGGGCCCGCCAGTCGCCGAATTGCTCCGCGCCCATGAAGACCGGAAAATCCGGGCCGGCGACGGGTTCGTTGGCATTGACGATGCGGCCGCTGGTCGGGTGGACGCGGCGTGGCAGCGCCTCGCCCCCCGCGAACCCCGTCCAGTCATGCGCCCCATCGGCGCCCGCGACCGGCACGCTGCCGTCGCCGGCGCGGCGGAGCGGGACGCGGCCCGTGGTAAACTGCGCGATGCCCAGCCGGTCGGCGACCAGAAGGTTCTGGACCGGCGCCGTGATCGCGGCGCCCGCCCGGCCGGCTTCGTCCAGCGTCGCCGCATGGTTGAGGGCGAGCAGTCCAGCGGCGGACGTGTCCGGCACCATCAAGCTGGCCATCGATATGGCGAGGATCTGCGGCGCGGCTCGGTCGAGGTCGCTCAGGACGGGTCCGTGCCGGGTCTCGCGGACGGTGAGCTCATCGTCGGGCGCGCCGCGGACCCTGATGCGTTCGTGCCGGGTCGTGAAGGGCTGCGGGCCTGACGGAGTCGCGTAGGTGCCATCCGCGAGCGGGGTTTCGACGAAGATGTCCTGCGTGTCGGCGCCGGTCGTCGTGAAGGTCCAGGCCAGCGTGCCGTTATGGCCGATGACCAGGAAGGGGATGCCGGGGGCGAAGGCGCCGACGAGGGCGTGGCCGGGCGTGTCGACCCGGGCGAGATACCAGATGCTCGGAAAGGTCAGCGCCAGATGCGGGTCGCCGGCCACGAGCGGCGCGCCGCTGACCGTATGGGAGCCGTCGACGGCCCATTCGTTACTGGCTTCATCGGGTTGCGTGAACGGGGCGGGGAAATCGGGCACCAGTTCGGCAAGGCGTGTGGGCACGGTCAGGATCGCGCCGGGCCCTGCGGCGTTCGCGGTGGTGGGCCACAGCGCGCGCTGCACGGCAGGGGAGAGCTTCGGCGCCAGCGCCGCGCGGGTCAGTTCGGTGCGCCAGTTGCCGGCGAGATACTGCGCCATCGTCTTGCCCCAGAGGAGCGAGTCGACCGGTGTCCATCGTTCGGGGGCGCCGAGCAGCAGGAACTCGGGGGAGGCAAACCGGCCGCGCTGGCCGACAAAGGCGTTCACGCCGCGCGCATAGGCGTCGAGCATGGCGCGGGTGGCCGGGTCGAGGGTGGCGAGTTCGGCCTCGGCGCGGCGACGCAGACCGAGCGCGCGGTTGGTGCGGTCCAGGCGAAGGGTCACGGGCCCGGCAAGCTCCGAGAGGCGACCCGAGGCGGCGCGGCGCATCAACTCCATCTGGAACATCCGGTCGCGCGCATGCATGTAGCCCAGCGCGGTCGCGGCGTCGGTTTCCGTCGAGGCCTTGATCCAGGGGATGCCATCGGGATCGCGTTGGATCGTGACCGGCCCCGCGAGGCCGGCGATCGTGAGCCGGTCATCGCCCGGCGGCGTGGCCCACCAGATCGCCAGCGCAGCCATCCCCACACCGGACGCGACCAATGCCACTGTTCCCAGCAGGAAGCGGCTGGCCCAGCGTCGCAGGCGGGCGGCCCGCCCCTCGGTCGGGCGGGCCCTGGGTTCGCTCAATGGAGGCGGGGCGCTTTGAGGATGCTGGCGCGGTCCGTCGTCGGGATCGTCACCGAGGTGTTGCGGTTGCCGCGGCCGACGCTGACCTGCACCGAGCAGCCGGCCGGCCCCGACGCCCAGACGGCCCGCCAGAGCCCCGCGAGATCCGGCACCTCGGCGCCGTTGACGGCCAGGATACGATCTCCAGTGCGCAGCCCGGCTTTATCGGCGGGCCCGTCATCGGCAAGGCTGCCGACCACGAGCGCTTCGTCGTCCTCCATTGCGTAGAGGCCGAGCCAGGGCCGCGCCGGGCGGTTGACCCGCCCGAACCGCATCATGTCGTCCATGATCGGGACCAGTAGCTCGGTCGGGACCACCATGTTCATGTCCTGCCGCTTGGCGCCCTCGCCGCCCTGCTGGAGGACCAGGCTGCCGATGCCGATGAGCGTGCCCGTTTCGCTCAGCAGCGCCCCGCCGCCCCAGAACGGGTGGGCGGGGAGGGTGAAGATCGCGTCCTCGAGCAGGTATTCCCAGTAGCCTGCGAATTCCTGCCGGCCGGCGATCTTGGCGGCGATCGCGTTCCGCCGTCCGCCCGCCGCGGCGAAGACGACGGGGTCGCCCGGCCGCGCCTGCGTGCTGTCGCCCAGCGCAACGACCGGGAGCTGCACCTGGCCCAGCGCTTGGACCAGTCCGAACCCAGTCTCCTGATCATAGGCCAGCGCGTGGCCGGCGACGCAGCCGCCGTCGAAGGTTGTCAGCCAAAGCGTCTCGGCCTCGGTGATAAGGTAGCCAATCGTCAGGAACAGCCCCGGCCGGATATGGACGGCACTGCCGGCCCGCTCAGTGCCGAGCGTTCCGGCCGTGAACGCGTCCTCGGGCACGTGCGCCCGCAAGCCGACCACGGCCCGGAGCGCGTCGTCCAGGTCGAAGCTGTAATCGGCTGGTTTCGGCTGCAAGGTGGCCGGGATCGCGTTGTCGGATTTCGCCATGTCGGTCTGACAGTAAGGATGGAAATTATGGCGGTTAAAGGGCGCGCCTCATGAAGCGTAGTTCACCATGATCGTCTTCTTGTGCATGAAGTGCTCCAGCATGGACTCCAGACTCGCTTCCTTGCCGAGACCGCTGCTCTTGACGCCGCCGTAGGACAGGTTGGCCTGCACCACCAAGTTCTGGTTGATCTGCACCAGCCCGGCCTCCAGGCGGTGCGCCAGATCCAGTCCGACGGTCAGGTTGTTGGTCCAGAGCGAGGCGGCCAAGCCGTATTCCGTGCCGTTGGCGTCGGCGAGCGCTTTCTCGGCGTCATCGAACGGGAACACGACGGTCACGGGGCCAAAGATCTCCTCCTGCACCAGGCGGCTCTCGTTGGGCAGGTCCGTGAAGATGTAGGGGCGGATGAACAGGCCCTTCTTGAGCGCCGGGTCGTCTGGCATCGCGCTGCAGGCCCGGCCGGTCGCACCGGACGTCGCGAGACCCTCGTCGATGAAGGTCTTCACCTTCTGGAATTGGTCGTCGCTGATGATGGTGCCGATGTCCGTCCTCTCGTCGAGCGGGTCGCCCATGACCATCGCGTCGACCTTGGCGGCCAGCGCGTCGACGAAGCGCTGGTAGATCGGGCGCTCGACGTAGATGCGGCTCGCCGCGGTGCAGCTCTGGCCCTGGCGGGTGAAACGCATGGAGGTGACGGCGCCCATCACGGTCTTCTCGAAGTCGCAATCGGCGAAGACGATCATCGGGCTCTTGCCGCCCAGCTCGAGCGTCACCGGCACCAGTTTCTCGGCGGCGCCCTTGGCGATGATGCGGCCGACCTCGACCGAGCCGGTGAACGTCACCTTCTTGACCAGCTTGTGCTGGACGAGCGGGCCGCCGCACTCGGGGCCGAAGCCCGACAGCATGTTGAAACAGCCCGGCGGAAGCACACGGTTCAGCAGCTCGCAAATCCGCAGCACGGTCAGCGGCGCCTCTTCGGCCGACTTGACCACGACCGTGTTGCCGGCGACCAGCGCGGGAGCCACCTTCAGCGCCATCAGCAGCATCGGGACGTTCCAGGGGATGATCGCCCCGACCACCCCGAGCGGCTCGCGCACGGTGACGGAGAGCACGTTGGGCGCAAAGGGAACGCTCTCGCCCTTCAGCTCGCCGCCCAGGCCACCGTAGAACTCGAAGATGTCGGCCACCACGCCGGCCTCGACCCGGCTTTCCGTGCGGAGCGCCTTGCCGGTCTCGAGCGCGATGAGGCGGGCCAGCTCTTCCTTGTGTTCGTTCAGCAGAGCGGCGCATTGCGCGACCATCGCGCCACGCTTGCGGGCGGGCACCTTCGCCCAGGCCTTCTGCGCGCGATCGGCCGCCTCGACGGCCGCCTCGACGTCGCCCTCGTCTCCTTCGGCGGCTTGACCGATGACCTCGCCGGTCGCCGGGTTCACGACGTCGAAGGTCTTGCCGGCGCGACCCGGCACGAAGCGGCCATCGATGAGATGCTGACCAGACAGGGCCCGGGCGAGCGCCTTCTCGTCCATGGTCGGTTCGGCTGGCGTGCGATGCGGCGAGTCGAGCATCCGAATTGCCTCCCTGTGCGGCTCGGTTTACGTCTGTGGGCCTTTAATGGGCCGATCGATCGATCGCGACAAGGGCGAGGAAACGAACTGGGATGACCGAGAGAAGCGGGCCGTTGACGGGCCTTACCGTGTTCGACCTCACCCGCGTATTGGCCGGTCCGACCTGCGTGCAGATGCTGGCCGATCTCGGCGCGGACGTCATCAAGGTGGAGAAGCCCGGGAGCGGCGACGACACGCGCGGTTTTGCGCCGCCGTTCATGCCGGGCACGAAGGAAAGCGCCTACTTCGTTGGTGTGAACAGAAACAAGCGGTCGGTGACGCTCGATATTGCCAAGCCGGAGGGGCAGGCGATCGCGCAGGAGCTGGTTCGCCAGTGCGACATCCTCGTCGAGAATTTCAAGGTGGGCACGCTGTCGCGCTACGGCCTCGGCTACGAGCAGCTGCACGCGACGCAGCCCGGGCTGATCTACTGCAGCATTACGGGGTTCGGGCAGACCGGGCCCTACGCGCCGCGACCGGGCTATGATGGGCTGGTGCAGGCGATGGGCGGGGTGATGAGCCTGACCGGCGAGCCCGATGGCTTGCCGATGAAGGTGGGCATCCCCGTCGCTGACCTCTTCGCCGGTCTTTATGGCTGCATCGGCGTGCTGGCGGCGCTGCGGCACAAGGAAGCGACGGGTATGGGGCAGCAGATCGACATCGGGATGCTCGACACGCACGTGGCATGGCTGGCGAACCAGGGGATGAATTATCTGGCCACCGGGCAAAACCCGGCGCGGCTGGGCAACGACCACCCCAATATCGTGCCCTACCAGGTTTTCCCGACGGCAGACGGTCACATCGTGCTGTCGATCGGCAACGACCCGACTTTTGCACGGTTCTGCAAAGGCTTCGGGCTCGATCATCTCCTAGAAGATGAGCGCTTCGCAACCAACGCGGCGCGGGTGACGAACCGCAAGCTGGTCACCGACACGCTGACGCCGGTGATGCAGGGGCAGGCGACGGAGTGGTGGGTGGAGCGGCTGGAGACGCAGAAAATCGGCTGCGGTCCGATCAACACGCTCGAGAAGGTGTTTGCCGACCCGCACGTGCAAGCGCGCGGAGTGGTGGTCGAGATGGCGCATCCGGCCTCGCCGGACGGGGTGAAGGTGATCGCCAACCCGGTGCGCCTGTCGGAAACGCCGGCTGATTATCCCCTGCCGCCACCACTGCTCGGGGAGCACACGGATCACGTGCTGGGCGAACGCCTGGGCTTCTCGGCAGAGAAGCTGGCGAGCTTGAGAGAGGCGGGCGTCATTTGATCGGGCAGGCGGCGCTCGCCTGCCTGCTGATGGGCGGAAGCGCCGCCGCGGCGACGAGCACGGTGACCATTCCGGCGGGGCCCGTGGCGTTGAAGGCGCAGTATACGACCCCGCCTTACGCGCCGAAGCTGCCGGGGGTGGTTGGGCTGCATGGGTGTGGCGGCCCATGGGCGGAGCGGGACGGGCAGTGGCAGGAGATCCTGGCCCGCGACGGGCATCCGTCGTTGTTTCCCGACAGCTTCGGCTCGCGCGGCGTCGGGTCGCAATGCAAGGTGACGGACCGGACGGTGCGACCCGGCCGGGAGCGCCTGGCGGATACGGTCGCCGCTGCCGAGTGGCTGGCGGCACAGCCGCAGACGCCGCCCGGGGGTGTGGCGGTGATGGGGTGGTCCAATGGCGGCTCGACGGTGCTGGCCGCCGCCGCGGAAGGCGTGATGCGGCCGGGGTTGGTGCGCGGGTTCGTCGCGTTGTACCCCGGCTGCCGGGCGTTCGCGGAGCGGAAGAACTGGGCTCCGTCGGCGCCGATCCTGATCCTGATGGGCGAGAGCGACGACTGGACGCCGGCAGCGCCCTGCCACGAGCTGGCGGCGCGCTTCCCGGATCGGATCACGCTGGTGACATACCCGGACACGTTCCACGATTTCGATGTGCCCGGGCACCCTGTGCGGGCCCGTAGCGGGCTGGCCTACACTGCGGGCCAGTCTGGGGTCGCGCATACCGGGACGAACGAAGCGTCGCGCGCCGACGCGATCGCGCGCGTTCTGGCGTTCCTCGATCGGTAGACGTCACCGCGACTGTTCGAACACGAAGATTTTCGGCGCGCCGGGCTGCAGCATGTCCGGCGTGAGTTCCAGCGTGGGACCGCCGACGCGGATGATGCGGGCGGGGTCGAGGCGATCGAGAAAGCGTTCGACCGGCTCGATCTTGAGGACCCCTCTCGGGCTGTAATAGTGCATGGGGATGATCGCCTTGGGGCCGATCGCCTCGATGGCGCGGTCGAGGTCACCGAGCGCGATGGTCGCGTGCTCGCCGGTCAGCGCAAGGAGGATGTCGACCGTCCCGCGGAGCTGGTCGAGTTGCGCCGGGTCTATCGGGTTGCCGACGTCGCCCATGTGCAGGAGGCTCATCCTGCCCAGCTCGAACCGATACAGCGCATTGGAGTCGGGATCGCGGCCGAGCGCGGCCTGGTAGTCGAAGGTTTTGCTTTCATAGGCCGGGAAGGAGCGGATCGGCACGCCGCAGGCGACGGTGCCGGCCGGCGGCAGTCCGAGCGCGTTGACGACCACCGGGTTACCCCGGACATGGCTCGGGTCCGAGTGGAACGGGTCGGTGGCCGAACTCATGATGACGAGGTCGGCCGGCTCGTCGATCGGGTCGAAGCCGCTACGGCAGGGGGTGTAAGGGTCGGTGATCACGGCCACGCCATCCGCCTCGAGGCGGAAGCAGGCATGGGCGTAGAAGGTGATCCGCATGGCTACACCAACTCGCCGACGAACAGGTCCCAGCTTTCGGTGAGTGCGCCCTGCTTGTCGCTGAACTCGACGAGGTGGGGCGACTTCATGTGCGCCTCCAACAGCTCCCGGCTGGCCCAGCTTTCGATGAACATGAAGGTGCCGGGCTGTTCGTGGGAACGGTGCAGGTCGTAGTTGATGCAGCCCGGTTCCGCGTGGGTCGGCGCGAGCAGGGCCTGTAGCATGGGCAAGAGCTCGTCTTCCTTGCCGGGCTTGGCGGTGAGCTTGGCGACCACGGTCAGCGGCTTCAAGGCGATCTCCCTGTTTGGTGGAGCGCGAGGGACGCGCCGTTCGTCTCGACCCGCGCCGAGGCTCCATGATAAGTGTTTCCGGCCGTCTCGAGGAACCCCAGAGATATGAACGAGCAATCCGCCTCTCCCCTGTCCGCCCGCTTCTTCAACGCGGCCCTGGCCGAGACCGACCCGGCGCTGGCCGCGGCGATCGGGGCCGAACTGCGTCGCCAGCAGGACGGCATCGAGCTGATCGCCAGCGAGAACATCGTGTCCGCGGCGGTGCTGGAGGCGCAGGGCTCGGTGCTCACCAACAAATACGCCGAGGGTTACCCCGGCCGCCGCTACTATGGCGGTTGCGGCGAGGTGGACGTCGCCGAGACGCTCGCGATCGACCGCGCCAAGCAGCTGTTCGATTGCGCGTTCGCCAACGTGCAGCCGCATTCGGGCGCGCAGGCGAACCAGGCGGTGTTCCTCGCGCTGGTCAAGCCGGGCGACACCATCCTCGGCATGAGCCTTGCCGCGGGCGGGCACCTGACCCATGGAGCGGCCCCCAATCTGTCGGGCAAGTGGTTCAACGCGGTGCAATATGGCGTGCGCGCGGATGATGGGCTGCTCGACTACGACGAGCTCGAGCGGCTGGCGCGGGAGCACCGGCCGAAGCTGATCATCGCCGGCGGCTCGGCTTATCCGCGCGTCATCGACTTCGCCCGCTTCCGGCGCGTGGCGGACGAGGTGGGCGCGTTCTTCCTGGTCGACATGGCGCATTTCGCCGGGCTGGTGGCAGCCGGTGTCTACCCGTCGCCGCTGCCGCACGCGCACGTCGTGACGACGACCACGCACAAGACTCTGCGCGGCCCGCGCGGCGGCATGATCCTGTCGAACGATCTCGATCTCGGCAAGAAGTTCAACTCTGCCGTGTTCCCCGGGCTGCAGGGTGGACCGCTGATGCATGTCATCGCAGGCAAGGCGGCGGCATTCGGCGAGGCGCTGCGGCCGGAGTTCCGCGCCTATGCGCGGTCGGTGGTGGCGAATGCCCAGGCGCTGGCGGCGACGCTGGTCGATCAGGGCTGTGCGATCGTCACCGGCGGCACCGACAGCCATTTGCTGCTGGTGGACCTGCGCCCGAAGCGGACGACGGGCAAGGCAGCCGAAGCGAGCCTCGACCGCGCCCACATCACGGCGAACAAGAATGCCATCCCGTTCGACCCGGAGAAGCCGGCGGTCACGTCGGGCATCCGGCTCGGCAGCCCGGCGGCCACCAGCCGTGGCTTCGGCGTGAGCGAGTTCCAGGAGGTCGGCCGCATGATCGGTGAGGTGCTCGACGGGCTGGCACGATCGAATGGCGAGGGCAACGAGGCGGTCGAGCAGGCGGTCAAAGCGCGGGTGCAGGCGATGTGCGCGCGCTTCCCGATCTATGGCGGCAGCCTCGGAGCCTGACGCCACCCTCCGATGCGCTGCCCGTTCTGCGGCCACGACGACACGCAGGTCAAAGACAGCCGCCCCGCCGACGACAATGCGGCGATTCGGCGGCGGCGGTCCTGCGGCAATTGCGGACAGCGTTTCACGACGGTCGAACGCGTGCAGCTGCGCGAGCTGACCGTCGCCAAGGCGGACGGCCGCCGGGTGCCGTTCGACCGCGACAAGCTGGCACGCTCGGTCCGCATCGCACTCCGCAAGCGGCCTGTGGATGACGAGCGGATCGAGCGCATCGTCAATGGCATGGTGCGGCAGTTGGAAGCGTCTGGCGAGAACGAGATCCCGAGCCCGCAGATCGGCGAGTTGGTGATGGAAACGCTGAAGACAGTGGACGCGGTCGCCTACGTGCGCTTCGCCAGCGTCTACCGCGACTTCCGCGAGGCGCGTGATTTCGAGGCCTTTCTGGGTTCGCTCGACCAGCCTACATAACTCGGGATGGAAGACGCCGAGCACATGCGGGCGGCGCTCGCTTTGGCCCGGCGTGGCCTGGGGAGCACCTGGCCCAACCCGTCGGTCGGCTGCGTGCTGGTGCGGGACGGCCGTGTCGTCGGGCGCGGCACGACGGCCCCCGGCGGAAGGCCGCATGCGGAACGGCTGGCGCTCGACATGGCGGGCGAGGCGGCGCGGGGAGCGACGGCGTATGTCACCTTGGAGCCCTGTGCCCACCACGGCCAAACGCCGCCCTGTGCGGATGCGCTGGTCGCAGCCGGCGTGAGCCGGGTGGTGGTGGCGTGTGGCGACCCGTATCCGGCGGTGAACGGTAAGGGGGTTGCGCGGCTGCGCGAGGCCGGGATCGAGGTCGTGACCGGAGTGCTCGAGGACGAGGCGCGGGAAGCCCAGGCTGGCTTCCTCACGAGAGTGGCGCTCGGCCGCCCCGCGGTCACGTTGAAGCTGGCCAGCACGCTCGACGGGCGCATCGCGACCCGGATGGGCGAGAGCCAGTGGATCACCGGTTTGCCGGCCCGGCGCGCGGCCCACGCTCTGCGGGGCGAACACGATGCGGTGCTGGCCGGCGCCGGGACCGTGCTGAGCGACGATCCAGAGCTGACCTGCCGCCTGCCGGGGTTCCGGCGGGGGAGCGATCTGCGGATCGTGGTGGACACGCATCTCCGGACCCGGCTGATGTCGCGCGTGATCGCGTCGGCCCGCGAGGTGCCGACGTGGTTTCTGCATGGGCCCGGCGCCGACCGCGACCGCGTTGCCGCGTTTCGCGAGGCCGGGGCGACGCTGATTTCGGTGCCGGCCGCCGAACCGGGGATCGACCTGGCGGCGGCGCTGACGAGACTGGGGCGGGAGGGGCTGACCCGGGTGCTGGTGGAGGGCGGCGCGAAGATCGCCGCCTCGCTGCTGCGGGCCGGGCTGGTGGACCGCCTCGCCTGGTTCCATGCGCCGTCGGTCATGGGGGGCGATGGGTTGCCCGCGGCCGCTTCGTTCGGCACCGCCGCGCTAGAGACGATGCCACGGTTCAGGCGCACCGAGCAGCGCCAGGTGGGCGACGACACGCTGACGCTGTTCGAGAGGAGCTGACATGTTCACCGGGATCATCACCGCCATCGGGACCGTGCGCGCCCTGGTGCCGCTGGGCGACGGGGCCGACATGCGGCTCGTTATCGCGACTCCCTGGACGGATGCGGGCAACATACCGGTCGGTGCGTCAATCGCGTGTTCGGGATGCTGCCTGACCGCGGTGGAGGTCGGCCCGGATTGGTTTGCCGTCGAGGTTTCGGGAGAGACCTTGTCCAAGACCGGGCTCGGCGGATGGGTGGAGGGAAGCCGGATGAACCTCGAACGCTCGCTCAAGGTGGGCGACGAGTTGGGCGGGCATTTCGTGTCCGGCCACGTCGACGGGCAGGGCAGGGTGATCGCGGTCACGCCCGAGAACGGCTCGCATCGGGTGACGATCGAGGTGCCGTCGGGGCTGGCCCGCTACATCGCGCCGAAGGGCAGCGTGGCGGTCGACGGGGTATCGCTGACCGTCAACGAAGTGTCGGGCGACCAATTCGGCGTCAACATCATCCCGCATACCTGGTCCGAAACCACGTTGGGAGGCTTGCGGCCCGGCGATGCGGTGCATATCGAGATCGACATGCTCGCCCGCTACGTTGCACGAGCTGCCGCGTCCGCCGGACGCGTTGATGAGGGTTCATGAAGCAAGCCGTCCTTTCCGACTATCTCAGCAGCACCGCCGACCTCGTCGAGGAAGCACGGGCGGGGCGCATGTTCGTGCTCATCGACGACGAGGATCGTGAGAATGAGGGCGACCTCGTCATCCCCGCCCAGTTCGCCACACCCGATGCGGTCAACTTCATGGCCCGGCACGCGCGGGGCTTGATCTGCCTGGCGATGACCCAGCAGCGCGTCGACCAACTCGGGCTGCCCCTGATGAGCCAGTCCAACGCCACCCGCCACCAGACGGCCTTCACCGTCTCGATCGAAGCCCGCGACGGGGTGACGACCGGCATCTCGGCGGCGGACCGGGCGCGGACGATCTCGGTGGCCATCAACCCGGAAGCGGGGCGGGACGCCATCGTCACACCGGGTCACGTCTTCCCGCTCGTCGCGCGAGATGGCGGCACGCTGGTGCGGGCTGGGCACACGGAGGCGGCGGTCGACATCGCGCGGCTGGCCGGGCTCACCCCCGCCGGCGTGATCTGCGAGATCATGAACGACGACGGCACCATGGCGCGTTTGCCGGAGCTCGCGGCGTTCGCGCAACGGCACAACCTCAAGCTGGGCACGATCGCCGACCTGATCGGGTATCGCCGCCGCACGGAGCGGCTGGTGCGCCGGGTCGAACAGGGTACGCTCGAGCATGCCGTGGGCGGCACCTGGTCGCTCACCGTCTATGCCACCACGCTCGACCCGGCGGAGCATCTCGTGCTCAGCAAGGGCAATCTCGGCGGCGCCGAACCCCCGCTCGTCCGTATGCACGCGGTCGACATCGTCAACGACATGGTCGGCAACCACGAGCACTCGACCCTGCACGGCGCCATGCGCACCATCGCCCAAGCCGGGCGCGGCGCCGTGGTGCTGATCCGCGACACGCGGCCGCATGCGCTATCCGACCGCGTTCGGCTGCTCGACAGCCACCCGGCGCCGCGCCATTTCCTGCGCGATTACGGGATCGGCGCGCAGATCCTGGTCGACCTCGGCATCCGCGACATGATCCTGCTCTCGAACACGCGGCGAACGATCGTGGGCTTGGAGGGCTACGGGTTGAACATCGTCGACCAGCAGCCGATCGATGGCGCGCCTCACGAATGAGCACGATCGATGCCCCGCTGCCCGCCGCGCCGTCCGTGCCTGGCCCGGCTCCGCATCTGCTCGTGGTGCGGGCACCCTACTACCGCGAGGTGGTCGACGGCATGACCCGGGGCGCCGAGCGCATCCTTGGCCAAGCGGGGGCTCGTCACGACGTGCTAGACGTCGCGGGCGCCTTCGAACTGCCGCAGGCGATACGGTTGGCGCTGCGCGGCACGACCCGGTTCGACGGGTTCGTGGCACTCGGCTGCGTGGTGAAGGGGGAGACCGACCATTATGAGTTCCTGTGCCGGGAAGCGATGGCCGGGCTGATGAACGTGGCGCTGCAATTCGGCCTGGCGATGGGCAGCGGATTGCTCACCGTCCATACGATCGAGCAGGCGCTCGCGCGCTCCTCGGATGACGGCCACAACAAAGGTGCCGAGGCGGCCGCGGCGGCGCTGCTGCAGATCAAGGCGTCACGGACGGTGGGGGCCCACTGATGGCGCGCTCGGCCAAGAATAGCCGACCGCGCACAGCCGCGCGCGTGGCCGCCGTTCAAGCGCTGTTTCAAAGCGAGCAGGGGGGCGAGACGGTCGAGACGATCATCGACCAGTTCGTGCGGCACCGGCTCGGCTCGTTGCCAGGGGCGGACTCTCCCGGCGTCGAGGACGGGCGCATGCCGGATGCCCACGTGCCGCTGTTCACTCAGATCGTCCGCACCGCCGTCCAGCAGCAGGACCGGCTCGATGGCCTGATCGCCACCGCGCTGCCGGCGGATTGGCCGATGGTGCGCTTGGACCCGGTGCTGCGGGCGGTGCTGCGGGCCGGCGGCGCGGAGCTGACGATGGCCGATGGGCCGCCATCCCGCGTCGTCATCAACGAATACCTGGATGTGGCGCACGGCTTCTTCGCCGGGGAGGAGCCGCGGATGGTGAACGGGATGCTGGACCGTTTGGCCCGGGAATTACGGCCCGCCGAATTCGCGGTGCAGCCGGCAACGACCTGACAGGGAGAGCATGCCCGACGCGGCGGACGAGTTCGACCTCATCGCGCGGCACTTCCGGCCGCTTGCCGGGCCGGGCGGTCTCGACCTACTGGACGATGCGGCGCTATTGCCGCCGCCGCCGGGCCGAGAGCTGGTGCTGACGGTCGACGCGATCGTCGAGGGCGTCCACTTCCTGCCCAACGATCCGCCGGACCTCGTTGCGCGTAAGCTGCTTCGGGTGAACCTGTCGGACCTGGCGGCCAAAGCGGCCACTCCGCTCGCCTACCTGCTGACCATCTCGGCGCCGCGGGGAACCTCGGACGCGTGGTTCGCCCGGTTTGCAGAGGGCCTGGGTCAAGATCAGCAATCTTTTCAAATCAGTCTCTTGGGAGGCGACACGACGTCGACGCCGGGGCCGGTGAGCCTCACCGTCACCGCCATAGGCCATGTCGGCCCGGGTAAGATGGTGCGCCGGTCCGGCGCGCGGGCCGGCGACGGTTTGTGGGTGAGCGGCACGATCGGCGATGGCGCGCTGGGGCTGCTGGCCATCCGCGGCGAGATTGCCGATCCGGCGGGGCGCCTGGCCGACCGCTACCGGTTGCCGCAGCCGCGGCTCGGCCTCGTGGACCCGAGCCTGGTCCGCGCCGCGATGGATGTCTCCGATGGGCTGGTGCAGGATCTCGGCCATCTCTGCCGGGCGAGCCGGGTCGGGGCGACGATCTTCGCCGAACGGGTGCCGCGCTCGATGTCGACGCCAGAATGGCTCGTGCAGAGCCTCACCGGCGGCGACGATTACGAGCTACTCATGGCGGTCGGCCCGGAGCAGGAGCCAACATTCCAGGCCCATGCCGACCGCCGCGGGATCCCGGTGACCCGGATCGGCACGACGGACGCGGCGCCAGGTGTTCGCGTGCTGGATGCCGCCGGCCGGGCCCTATCGCTCGAAAACCGCGGCTGGCGCCACTTCTAAGGGCGGCTACCTGGTGTTGGCGCCGCTGCTGCCGACGTTGGAGCTGTCGGCGCCGAGGTTGCCGACGCTGTAGCGGCCGACGTTGCCGAGCAATTGCTGCAGGATCGACGCATCGCTGCCCGGCGACGGCGTGGCTCCGCCAGCGACGGCCACGTCCCGGCTGTCTTTCTCGCTCAGTTCCTTGACGGACCGAAGCGTGCCCGCCGGGTCGAAGTCCATGACGACCACGTTCTGCTTCAGCACCCCGGGGAGCTGGCCGATTCGGGTGTGGGTGGTCTGGCTGATGTAGATCCACTCATTGTCGTCGAAGGTCGCATGCAGCGTGGGCGAGCCGATCAGGGACGTCACGTCTTTCTTGGTGCTGGTTCCGGGGACCAGCTCCTTCAGCATGTCGGCATCCACCTTGTTGCCGTGCAGCGTCCGCGGCGTTTGCACGATGCTGCAGGCGCCGAGCAAGAGGATGAGGGCGGAGGGGAGATATCGTCGCACGCGCATTGGTCCTGCTGGTTGGCGCACGCAGGGAGACCGGCCAGATTGATCGACGGTTGCGGACGCCTATGTGTGACCGGGTGCTCTCACGCGCGTTCCGGCGTGTCAAATGGCGGCGACGCTGGCGGGTGCCGGCACAGAGGGGAGGATGATGGGCTTGCTCGGACTATTTGGCCGCAAGCGGCATGAACGGGCGGGCTTTGCCCTCTACACGGAAGCGGTCAAGGCTGCGCGGGACCCGTTCTACTACCAAGTCCTCGACGTGCCCGACTCGATGGATGGCCGGTTCGACATGATCGGGCTCTACACGTTTCTGCTGATCGACCGGGTGCATCGGGAGGAGGACGGCAAGGCGCTGGCCCAAGCCGTCTTCGACGCGATGTTCCTGGACATGGATCACACGCTTCGCGAGTTGGGCGTCGGCGACATTACCGTAGGGCGCAAGAACAAGGCGATGTGGGAGGCGCTGAACGGGCGGCGGCAAGCCTATGAGGCGCCGGTCGCGGCGGGAGACGTCGACGGGTTGGCCGACGCAATCGGGCGCAACGTCTGGCGTGGCGCGCCGCCTGCGGGCGTGGCGCATCGGTTGGCGACGATCGTCCTTGATCAACACCGGCACCTGGCCGGGCAGAGCCTCGAGTCGCTCCGAAAGGGAGAGGTCGATTTCCTCGCGCCGGTGGCGGCATGAACGAGATGGAGCGACTGGTCGCGATGGACCGAATTGGCACGGCCGGACTCGAGATGACGGTGCAAGCCGAGCCGGGCGAGCTGGCGGCGATCGCAGCCCGGCTGCTGATCCCCCGCGTGAGCCGCCTGCGCTGCGCATTCCGGCTGAAGCGGCTCGAGGCATCCATCATCGAGGCGGCCGGCCAATTGGAGGCGGACGTGACGCAGACCTGCGTCGTCACACTGGAGGATTTCGACCAACCGTTGGGTGAGCAGTTCGTGGTGCGCTTCGTGCCGGAGGGGACGGAGTCGGACGACGATGATCCGGACGCGCCCGACGAGATCGGCTATCCGGCAGGAGCGATCGACCTCGGCGAGGCCGCGGTCCAGCAACTCGCGTTGGCGCTTCCGCCCTATCCGCGCAAGCCTGGTTTGCCGGAAACGCAAGAAAGCGAGCCGGAGACGCCGAACCCGTTCGCCGCGTTGGCTGGCCTGCGCCGTCCGCAGTAGCGCGACGTCTCTTGCCGCCCGCGGCCGACTCTGCTAAGGCCCGCCGCTCGTTCATCCCTAACCCGTCGTGATCCAGCTGCCGCCATCCGGTGCGCCTGAAGTCACAGCCTTTTGGAGAGGCATTTCCCATGGCTGTTCCCAAGAAGAAGACTTCCCCCTCCCGCCGCGGCATGCGCCGGGCGCACGACTTCATCGTCGGCGAGGCGCACAACGATTGCCCGAACTGCGGCGAGCTGAAGCGGCCGCACCATGTGTGCAGCCATTGCGGTTACTACGGCGGACGCGAAGTCGTCGCGGCCGGCAAGGAGCTCAAGGGGGCTGTTCGCGCCTAACCGGCGCCGGCGGCTTGCAAGGTTGGATCCGGATTGAGCGAGAGCTTTTCCCTCGCGATCGACGCGATGGGCGGCGATCAAGCGCCTCTCATCGTCCTCGATGGGATGGAGTTGGCCGCCGAGCGGCACCCTGACGCCCGATTTTTGCTGATCGGCGACGAAGCGACGTTGCGGCCGCTGATGGCGGAGCGGAAGCGTGTGATGCGCTCCTGCACGCTGCGCCATGCAGAGACGACGATCGGGCCGGAGATGAAGCCCACCGCGGCGCTGCGGGTGCGCCAATCATCCATGCGCTTGGCGATCGATGCGGTCGCCAATGGTGAGGCGGCCGGGCTGGTCTCGGCCGGCAACACCGGGGCGCTGCTGGCGCTGGCCAAGATCGTGGTCAAGACGATGCCGGGGATCGATCGGCCGGCGATGGCGGCGATCGCGCCGACGTCGCGCGGCGATATTGTCATGCTGGACCTCGGCGCCAACATTCAGTCAGACGCCCGGAACCTCGTGGAATTCGCGGTGATGGGCGAGGTTTTCGCGCGCACCGTGCTCGGGCTACCGGCGCCGACGATCGGGTTGATGAACGTCGGGTCGGAGGAGCTGAAGGGCGACGATCGCGTGCGCGAGGCTGCGGAACTGCTCCGGATGAGCCATATCGCCTCGCAATTCCACGGCTTCGTCGAGGGGCACGACCTCGCCGCGGGCACCACCGACGTGATCGTCATGGACGGCTTCACCGGCAACGTCGCGCTGAAAACCGCCGAGGGCGCGATGAAGCTCATGGGCGACCTGCTCCGGCCGATTTTCACCGGCAGCTTGCTGGGCAAGCTCGCCTACATCCTCGCGCGGCCGGGACTGGACCGGATGCGCGAATGGCTCGACCCGCGCCGCTACAACGGCGCGGTCATGCTGGGCCTCAACGGCGTCGTCGTGAAATCGCACGGGGGCACCGACGGGATCGGGTTCGCCCATGCGGTCGATGTCGCGATGGACATGGTCGTTCATGGCTTCAACGACAAAATCCGCGATGGGCTGGCGCAGATCGACGGGCTGAGCCTGCCGCCGCCCGCTGTCGCCGCCTCCGCCTGACGCATGCTGCCGGCGCCCCCTCGCGCGGTTCTGGCCGGCATTGGCGGGTATCTTCCCACCAGGATCGTCACCAACGACGAACTCGCCCAACGGCTGGACACGAGTGATGCCTGGATCCGCGAGCGTACCGGCATCGCCGAGCGTCGCATCGTGAGCGGTGATGAGTGCTGCGCCTCCATGGCCACGGCCGCCGCCCGCGACGCGTTGGCGGGGGCCGGCGCGGAAATCGGCGAGGTGGACGCTGTGATCGTCGCGACCGCGACCCCCGACCAGACATTTCCCGCGACCGCGGTCCGCGTGCAGGCCGCCCTCGGCATGGCGGGCGGCTTCGGTTTCGACGTCTCAGCCGCCTGCAGCGGCTTCGTCTACGCGTTGTCCATCGCCGATTCGATGATCCGCAGCGGGCAGGTGCGGGGCGTGCTGGTGATCGGCAGCGAGGTCTATTCGCGCATCGTCGACTGGACCGATCGCGGCACCTGCGTGCTGTTCGGCGACGGGGCCGGCGCGGTGTTCCTGCGGGCCATGGAGCCGGAGGCGGCTGCGGGGAGCGGTATTCTCTCGACCCATTTACACGCCGAGGGGCGCCACGGCGATCTGCTTTACATCGATGGCGCGGTAGGGCGGCGGGAGCAGCCCGGCCATCTCCGCATGAACGGCAGGGAGATCTTCCGCCATGCGGTGGGCAAGCTCGCCGCCTCGGTCGACGAGGCGCTGGCGGCCAATGGGCTCGCCCATGACGACGTCGATTGGCTGGTTCCGCATCAGGCGAACCGGCGGATCATCGACGCGATGGGCAAGAAGCTCGGGTTGCCGCCGGAGCGTGTGGTGGTGACGGTCGACCGGCACGCCAACACCTCGGCGGCCTCCATCCCGCTCGCGCTGGCCGAGGCGCATGGCGACGGGCGGATCAAGCCCGGCGAGCTGGTGCTGATGGAAGCGCTCGGCGGCGGGCTGACCTGGGGTAGCGCGCTCGTTCGCATGTAGCAGAACGGCCACACTCGCCGCGACTCGTTCGCCCACAGTCGGCATGATCTTCTTTTATATCAAGCGGTTTGCTTGACCACGGTGATGTGACCCCATAGCCTGGCACTATGAGCACAGTTACGCGCGCGCAACTTGCCGAAACAATCTATGCGCAGGTCGGCCTGTCGCGAAACGATTCGGCCGAGTTGCTGGAAACGGTGCTGGAGCGTTTGTCGCAGGCTCTGGAGGCCGGCGAGCCGGTCAAGCTGAGCGGGTTTGGCACCTTCTCCGTGCGGCAGAAGGGCCGGCGGATCGGGCGCAATCCGAAAACGGGGATCGAGGTGCCCATCTTGCCGCGCCGGGTTCTGACGTTCCGGCCGAGCCAAGTCCTTAAGGCCCAGGTCAACGGCTTGGCGATCCCGGCGGTGGATGACGATGAGTGAGCAAAACGGCGGCGCGTCGCCCGACGATCTGGACGCGCCGCGCCCGCGCGCCAAGAAGACGGCAACGGCCTTCCGCACGATCAGCGAAGTGGCGGACGAGCTGCACATCCCGCAACACGTGCTCCGCTTCTGGGAGACGAAATTCCCGCAGATCAAGCCGCTGAAGCGCGGCGGCGGCCGCCGCTACTATCGCCCGGACGACATCCAGCTGCTGCGCCGTATCTCGGATTTGTTGTACATTCAGGGTTATACGATCAAGGGCGTGCAGCGACTCCTGCGCGAAGGGGGCGGACAACTCGCCGACGACATCCCGCCCGCGCCGCCGGCCGAACGAGCGGCAGCCGAGGCGGAGCGGGCGGCCCCACCAAGCTTGCCCGGGCTCGAGCCTGCTGCGCCCGCGCCCGCGAACGACCAGGCCGCTGCCTTGCGCGCGGTGATGGAAACTATCTTGCACGAGTTGACCGAGCTACGGGCGTTGCTCGACGTGGGTGACACTGCTAAGACCCGCGGCGGCGGAGCGTAGCGCAGTCTGGTAGCGCATCAGTCTGGGGGACTGGGGGTCGTGGGTTCGAATCCCGCCGCTCCGACCACTTCCTTTGTTTAAGGAATGAGCAACATCACCGCAGCTTGAGCGGCGATGCCTTCACCGCGCCCGGCGAACCCCAATCTCTCGGTCGTGGTCGCCTTCACCGAGACCCGGTCGGGTCGGACAGCGAGCAACTCCGCGACGCGGGCGATCATCGCCGGCGCGTGCGGGGTGATCTTCGGGCGTTCGCAGATCAGGGTCACGTCGGCATTGACCAGCCGGCCACCGCGGGCGGCCACCCGCTCGGCCGCATGGCGCAGGAAGCGGGCGCTGTCGGCGTCCTTCCAGGTGGCTTCACTCGGTGGAAAGTGGCGGCCGATGTCCCCTTCCGCGAGTGCGCCATAGATGGCGTCGCAGAGGGCGTGGATGCCGACATCGGCGTCCGAATGCCCGGCCAGGCCTTTTTCGTGCGGCACTTCGATGCCGCAGAGGATCAGCTTGCGGCCGGCCTCGAAAACGTGGACGTCGAAGCCCGTCCCGGTTCGCGGCTCGAGCACCGGGTTGAGAATACGCGCCATCCGAACGGTGTCCTCCGCGTAG
>JAVVHH010000044.1:0-25951 GCA_032249615.1 Acetobacteraceae bacterium | reverse complement strand
CTGGGCAACGCTGGTACGTTGACGCCGTTCGCACAGGTCTATGTGAACAGCGGCTACGACAATCTCGATCTCAATCTCCCGGTTGCCAGAACGCCGTCGTTCACCCGTACGGATTTGCGGCTAACGTGGACTTCGCTTTCGGGAAGGTTCTCATTGCAGGGCTTTGTCGAAAATCTTGAGGACACGGCGGTGCTAAATCGCGCCGCCATCGGCGCAAACCGCTCGATCAATGCGTCCTACGGCCTTCCGCGCACCTACGGGCTGCGTGCCAGCGCGCGCTTCTAACAGCGATGACGGCCCGCGACGGTTTCGACGTGATCGTCGCGGGTGTCGGCGGAATGGGCTCGGCCGCGCTCTACCATCTGGCGCGGCGCGGCTTGCGCGTTCTCGGGCTGGAACGATTCGACATTCCTCATCCCTACGGCTCTTCGCATGGGATCAGCCGGATCATCCGGATGCCGTATTACGAGGATCCGGCCTACGTGCCGCTCCTGCGCCGCGCCTACGCGCTGTGGCGCGAACTTGAAGCGGAAACGGGGCGCGAACTGTTGGTCATCACGGGCTCGGTCGACGCATCGGCCGAAGATGATCCGCTGTTCGGCGGGGCACTCGCGTCCGCGCGTCTACACGGTTTGGTGCACGATGTGCTGACCGGCGCGCAAGTGAATGATCGATTCCCGGGCTATCGCCTGCCCGCAAGCCATCGGGCCGTGTTCCAGCCCGACGGCGGGTTGGTGGCGAGTGAACGCGCCATCGTGGCGCATGTGGAGGCGGCCCACGCGCGCGGCGCATTGGTCCGCGCGCGTGAGCCCATGCTGGGCTGGGAGGCGGACGGCAACGGTGTCAGCGTCTACACGAAAGCGGGCCACTGGCGCGCCGATCGCCTGATTTTAACCACCGGCGCATGGATTGCCGGCCACGCCGCCGTACAAGCTGTGCCAGAGCGGCAGGTGCTGGCCTGGCTGCAGCCGCGCAACCTGCCGCTGTTTCAGCCGGATCGATTTCCGGTATTCAACCTGCAGGTGGACGAGGGACGCTATTACTGGCTGCCGATCTACGAGGTGCCCGGCTTCAAATTCGGGCGCTATCATCATCGGGGCGAAACCGGAGATGCAGATCGGCTGCTGGATGCCGCGCCGGACGCTGAGGACGAGGCTTTGCTCCGCGATTTCGCCGCGCAATATTTTCCGGACGGCGCGGGCGAGACGCTGGCGCTGCGCGCCTGCATGTTCACCAACACCCCGGATGAACATTTCATCGTGGATCATCACCCGGCCCATCCGAACGTCGTGCTGGCCTCGCCCTGCTCGGATCATGGCTACAAGTTCTGCAGCGTGATGGGCGAGATCCAGGCCGATCTCGCGAGTGGCGACGGGCGCACCGCGCATGACATCGGCTTCCTCGGCCTTGCACGCGCGGCGCTGGCATGAGCGCACCGCTCGGCACCGGCCGCTGGCCCGACGTGCCGACCTACATCTACGGAATCACGCGCGAGATCTGGGAGGAGCGCGGCGTCGGCGAAAGTCTTGCCCGCTACTATGCCGGCGACTGCCGGGTTCGGGCGCCGAGCGGCCTCACCACTTCGATGGCGGGCGTTGCGGCCGACACGCTGATGACGCTGCACCAGTTTCCGGACCGGCAGCTGGTCGGCGAGGATGTGATCTGGAAACCGGTCGGGAGCAACGGCGCCTTCCTGTCGTCTCACCGGCTGATCTCGGTGATGCACCACACGGGCGACGGGCGCTGGGGCCGGGCGACGGGTGCGAGGGTAAAGTCCCGCATCATCGCCGACTGCCTAGTGGACAAGGGCCAGGTGACCGAAGAGTGGCTGGTCCGCGACGGCGCGGCCTTCGCCCATGCGCTGGGGACCAATTCGCGCGAACTCTCCCTGCGGCAATATGAGGCCGACCGCGCGGCCGGGCGCCCGCCCGCCTTTTTCACGCCGGCCATGGACGTGCAGAGCGGCTACACCCCCGAATGTCCGGACGACCCGGCGGTCGCGCTGGTGACAGACGGGCTGCAGCGGATGTGGGAAGAAAAGACCCCGGCCGTCATCCGCAGACTCTACGCCGAGGGCGCCGCGGTGCACCTGCCGGGCGGAACGGTCGCCAACGGCCATGGCGAGATCGATCGCTGGCTGGTCTCCATGCTCGCGTTCTTTCCCGATGCGCGGCTTCGCGTCCGCGATGCGACCGTGCTGCGCGAAGCGGAATGGCCGGTGCAGGTCGCGGTCCGCTTCGAGCTGGAGGCGCACCACGTCGGCTGGGGTCGGTTCGGAGCTCCGACCGGTGCGCCGGTGCACCTGATGGGGCTGCTGCACGCCCATGTTTCGGGCGGACGGATCCTGGCGGAATGGCTGCTGTTCGACGAGGTGGCGATCTGGACACAGATATTCAGCCACGCCCCGCCAGCAGCAGGGCTTCCGTAAGCCCTGCTGCCGGCGGCACCACAAAGCCCGGCGCAGCGAGCGCCGGCGCGGTGACATCGCAGCACCTATCGCGCCCGGCCGCGGTGGCGTGCAGTGCTGGTGTTTTCATGACCCCGCCACCGATCGCGATGCGCGACGGGGCGGCCGCGAGCGCCAGCGTGGCGAGCGCCTGGCCGAGATAGCCGGCAACCATCTGTTGCTCCGGCCCGCCTGGGCCGAAGCTGCGGAGATCGCCCCCGCAGCGCCGCTGGCGAGCAGCCCGCTCCGCCCGGCCGACACCGATCACGGCGTTGGTGCCGCCAAGCTCAACCCCGTCCACCATCCGCCTCATGCTGCTTCCCCGATCGTCGCGACATGTGCCCGGACGCTGCCCGAGACCACGTGCAGCAGCGGCGCTTGCGAGAAGGGTAGCAGGAAGCTGGCAGTCGCCGTGCCGTCCGCGAGGAAAATCTCCACGGACGCGCGATCGAGGAACAGGGTGAGCGCAGCGCCGCTCCAGGGAAGGCGCCATTCTCCGGCGAAGCCGGGCACGTCCGCCTGTGCGGTTCGCGCCACGCGCAGTTCGTCGGTGGCGGCCGTCACCGCAAGCTCGACGGCGCCGCAGCCGAGCATGAAGCCGGTCCCCGGCGCAAGCCCGAGCCGCAGCCGGGCAGCGTCTCCGGGCGCGAGCGAGGCCCCGGCGGACAGCTCCGCCTCCCTCTCCGCCCACCCCTCTGCCGGATCAGCCGCAGGATGCTGGAGCAGTCGGTCGCCCACGAGCGATAGGCGGCGGGGCAGGCTGTGCACCCCACCGCTCCAGCTTTTGCCGGGCACGCTGCGCGCTGTGTCCCAGCTGTTGAGCCAGGCCGTCAGCTCGCAGGCGAAGGGAGGCAGGCTACCCCACGGACCGGCGGCATAGAAGTCGGGCCCGTGATCGAGCCGGATCGGGCCCAAACGCGGCGCGAATGCGTCGCCGTCGAAGAGGCCGAGCCAGGCGCGGCTATGGCATGGCGCGCCCGCGCCGCTGCGGTCGACGACACCCGCGAGTAGCAGCCAGCAGTCAGGCGCGAGGCAGCACAGCGCGGGCATTTCCAGCAGTTCGCCCTCGATCGCCCCGACCGGCAGCACGCCGACGCGCGCCCACTGCCGGAGGTCTGCCGAGCGGTAGAGGGCAAGCTTCGAGCGCGCCCCGGGCGCCGGCTGCCAGCCGATCGGCTCGGCCAGCAGCATCCGCCAGCCGCTGCCGTGCGCGAACACGAATGGGTCGCGCCAACCCGGCCGCGCTTCGCCGATCGAAAGGGGCACGGGCTCCCACAGGCCTTCCGCGGTCTCGCGCGCGGCCGCCTGCTGCTCCTGCCCGGTCGCCGGATCGTGCCGGGTGTGGAAGGCGATCAGCGCGCCGTCTGGGTCCGGGCACACAGAGCCAGACCAGGCAAGGCCAGACGCATCGGCTGCGAGAATCGGTGGCCGCGCCGTCCAGCGCAGACGGTCCTCGCTAACGGCATGGCCCCAGCCCATGGCCGACCCGTCGATTGCGGGGCTCGCCTGGAAGAACAGATGCCACTCCCCCCGGTGCCAGCGCATGCCGACTGGGTCGTTCATCCAGCCCGCCGTGGCCGCATGGTGGAAGTGCGGCCGGCAGGCAGGTGGTAGTGCGCTTGGTGACTTGTCCTCCATGCGTCGGCGAGACTATGGTTCGCTGCATCCGAATGCAACGCAGAGGCGGCGGTTGACGGCCATCAGAACAACCCATGTCGGCTCGCTGCCGCGCTCCACCGAAGTGACGCGGGTATTGTTCGCGGCCGAGCGCGGCGAGCCTGTCGGCCCGCGCGAAGCGGAGCGGATACTCGCGGACGCGGTTGCCGATGCCGTGCGCCGTCAGGTGGCGGCCGGGATCGACTTCGTCTCCGACGGCGAAATGAGCAAGATCTCGTACGCGACCTATATCAAGGACCGCATCAGCGGCTTCGACGGCGACAGCCCGCGCACGCCGCCCGCAGATCTTGAGGCCTTCCCCGGGTTCCTGGAGCGACAGGCCAAGGCCGGCGGCACGCCAAGCTACCGGCGGCCACGCTGCGTCGGACCGGTCGCGCCCAAGACGCTCGCGCCGCTGGAGGCCGATATCCGCCACTTCCGCGCCGCACTGGTGGCAACCCCGCTGCGGCCGGGTGGCGGCGCTTTCCTGAATGCAGCGTCGCCGGGCGTGATCGCGCTGTTCCAGCCGGACGACCATTACCGCGACGAGGATGCCTATCTGGAGGCGCTCGCCGAGGCCATGCGCCCCGAATATGAAGCAATCGTGGCCGCGGGCTTCATCCTGCAGCTCGACAGCCCCGACCTGGGGCTCGGCCGGCACATGATGTTCAAGGGTCGCAGCGAGCCCGACTATCTGGCGCGCATCGGCCGCCATGTGAAGGTGCTGAACCACGCGCTCCGCAACCTGCCGGCCGACCGGTTGCGAATGCACGTATGCTGGGGCAATTACGAGGGGCCGCACCACTGCGACGTGGAGATGGGGGTGATCCTGCCCACGCTGATGCGCGCGAAGCCCATGGGGCTGCTATTCGAGACCGCCAATCCGCGCCACGCCCATGACTGGAACTGGTTCCGAGAGCTACGCCACCTCGTGCCCGAAGACCGGGTGCTGATCCCCGGCGTGATCGACAGCACGACCAATTTCGTGGAACATCCGCGCGTGGTCGCCGAGCGCATCGACCGCTTCATCGACATGTTCGGGCGCGACCGGGTGATCGCCGGCACCGACTGCGGCTTTTCCACCTTCGCCGGCTTTGGCGCGGTCCACCCCGACATCGTCTGGGCAAAGCTGAAGACGCTTGCCGAGGGCACGGCACTTGCCGGTAAGCCATTCCGGCAGGCGGCATGAAGAGCTTTCGCGACCGGTTGCGCGCGGGCGCCTGCCTGTCGGGCACCTTCGTGAAGACACCGCACCCCCATGTCGTCGAGGTCCTCGCCACGAGCTCGCTCGACTGCCTGGTGCTCGACGCCGAGCATGCCCCGTTCGATCGGACAGCGCTCGACCTCTGCCTGATGGCCGCGCGCGCCATCGCAAAGCCGGCGCTGGTGCGCCCGGCTTCCGCCACGCCAGCGGAGATTCTGAACGCGCTGGACTGCGGCGCGGATGGGGTTTTGCTGCCTCATATTCGCGGGTTTGCGGAGGCGGAGGCGGCCGTGCGCGCTTGCCATTACGGACCGGGCGGGCGCGGCTATGCCGGCAGCACGCGCGCCGCCGGCTACGGTCGGACCGCTATGGCTGCGCACCGCGCCCAGGCACGCCACATCGCGGTGGTGGCGCAGATCGAGGATATCGAGGCGGTGGACGCGATCGAGGCCATCGCCCGCGTTCCCGGCATCGATTGCCTGTTCGTCGGACGCGCCGACCTCACCGTTGCACTCGGCGCCGAGACGCCGGACGACCCGCGCGTGGTCGACGCCGTCGGGCGCGTGGTCGCGGCCGGTCTGGCCGCGGGCGTTGCAACCGGCATGTTCCTGCCGCGCCTAGCCGAGGTGAGCCGATGGCGGGCGGCCGGGGCGAGCCTGTTCGTGCTGCAGTCCGATCACGCCTTCCTCGCGGCCGGTGCCGAGGCGCTCGCCGCCGCGATCAGGGCGGATTGAGCCGGTAGACGCGGGCGGCCGTGCGGCCGAACAGATCGGCGTGGAGCTGAGCGGGCACATGCCGGCGCGCCTCGTCCAGCAGCGCACGCCACGGCCGGGCAAGCGCGTCCACCGGCACGTTGCTGCCCCACATCAGGCGGTCGGCGGGGAACGCATCGAGCAGGCCCGCAACGAGATCCGCGACATCGCCATCCGGGCGGAGCATGCCCAGCCCGGACAGCTTCGACGTCACCGAGGGCAAGGCCGCCATCGCCGCAAGGCCCTTGCGCCAGGCCGCCATCGCAGCAGGGGACCGGCCCCACGGGCTGCCGCAGTGGCACAGCACGACCTGCAGCTCGGGCAAATCGGCAAGCAGCCGGGCGGCCCGCTGCAGCAGCGGCGCGGTCAGCTGCAGATCGAACGACAGGCCGCGCGCGGCAAGGACCGCAAGACCGCGCGCGAAGGCCGGATCGTCGAGCAGTGCGCCGGGGCTGGAGCCATCCTCGGAGGGGTGGCGGGCGACGATCTGGCGGATGCCGCGCAGCCGGCCCGCGGCGGCCGCGTCCAGCGCGTCGAGACGCAGTTCGAGGTCATCGGCCGTCAGGTCGGCGAAGGCGACGATCGCGAGCGGCCAGTCATGGGCAGCAGCGTGCGCTGCGAGCCACGCCGTTTCGGCCAGCGGGTCGGCCGCTCCCACCTGCACATGCACCGAGGCGACCACGCGTTCCGCGCCATGGTCGGCGCGGAAATCGGGCAGCAGATAGTCGCGCCGGATCGGTGTCGGGTCGCCGAAGAAGCGCTGCGTCCCCGGCTCCATCAGCCAGGGGTAGCGCACGGCGTTCAGGTCCCACAGATGGTGGTGGGCGTCGACGATCCACACGGTCAGTCGGGGAAGAACGGACGGTGCGCGGTGGCGGCCAGGGCCAAGAGGTCGAACGCCGTGCGCTCCTCGGCGATGCGGCCGTCGGCCTGCCGCAACAGCGTCGAGCCCGGCAGCGAGACCCGCCGCCCGTCCAGATGGCCCTGAAGCTGCCAGCGAAGCGCGATGCACTCGCCTTCCGCCAGCGACGCGACGGGTGTCAGCCAGGCATCGGCCACCTTCGCCAGCAGCTTGCGCCACCAGCGCTGGCGCTCCAGCGCGGTGCCCGCCGCACCGTCCGGACCGGTCCACCGCGCGTCGGGCAGATGCAGCCGGCCATCGAGCGAGCGGGCGTTGATGAGCGTGAGCAGGCGAAGGGCGATCGGGGCTGCGGGATCGTCGGCAGGCGCTGCAAGCTGCCCGCCGCCACTCCGCAACTCGCCGAGCGGCCGGTGCGTCGGGCAGGCGGCGCCGATCCGTTCGGCCTCGGCACCATCCCACCCGTCCGTCCGGCCCGTCACGAAGGTGAGTTCGACCGCCCGCTCCGCTTCCATCACGGCCCAGAGGTGGCGTTCGGCATCGCCCTTGAGCCGCAGGAAGCACCAACCGCTGCCGGCCAGCTTCATGTCGCTCGCCAGGCTCCCGCCGACCATCAGAGCCGCGACGACCGCAGGCCGGCCAACCGCCTCGGCGAGCCCGTCCTCCAGCCTGCAGCGGTGTAGCAGCACGCGGGCGAGCGAGGCTGCATCGCCCTCCGCCAGCGCGTCGAACGCAGCGGAAACCGTCATGCGGGCGCCAGCGTCTGGCGCCGCACCGCGATCTCGTCGAACACGGTCCACTCCCGCACGATGCGCCCGCCGACCACGCGCCAGTGCGTAACCGCCAGCAGCAGCACGGCCCGGCCGCTGCTGCTCCCGAACAGCGCCGGGCCGTCGTGCACGCCGGCGAGGCTCCAGCGCATCGCGATGTCGACGCCGTCGGCCGGATCGGCGCCCGCCGGCTGCGCGGCGACATGGTCGACGACGATCCGCGAGCCACCGATGCTTCCCAGCAGCGCTGCCCACCAGCCGATAATCTCGCCATGGCCGAACAGGCGGCGGCCGCCGGGGGCTTCGAGCACGGCGGCGGGGGCATAGGCGTCGCGCACCCTGGCCAGCCGGCGGTGGGCGACGATCGTGTCGGCGAACCACAGCGCGAAGTCGCTGGGCGCGGCCTCTGGCGCCGGCATCGCGGCGGCCGGGAGGCCCGTGGACGGCGAAGCGCGCACCCGTTCGATCTCGGCCGCCCACCAGCGCGGCGCGGCTCCGTCCGGGCGGTCGTGCGCCGCCTGCGCGGCTGCAATCGCGGCCGGGCTCAGGCCCAGTTGCAGCGCGATGTGGCTGTTGTCGCGCACGAGCCATTCCTCGACGATCCGGTTTTCCCGGCACAGGCAGTCGGCGACGGTGCGAAAGGCGATGCGGCGGCCGGTGGGCGGCCCGAACTCCCCCGCGCCCTGGTGCGTTGCGGTCGATAGGATGCGGTGGCTGGACAGATAGCCCGACCGGTCATCGCCTGACCAGATCACCGCCTCGCCGATCAGCGTGCGGTCGGGGAAGGTGGCGAGCGTGCGGGTCGTGCCGTCGACCACGCTGCGCAGGCCGGCAGCGGGGCCGGAAAGCATCCAGACCGGGCAGTCGGCGCTGTAATGGGTTTCGATGAGGCCGAGGTCTTTCTGCTCCCAGATGCGGTGGGTGCAGCGGATGATATAGTCGACGATGTCGGCATAGTCGGGATCGAACCCGCGCATCGGCTGGCGTGGCGGCCCCTGCGGCGCCAGCAGCTCGGCGATATCCCGACCCCACAGGCCGGGCAGGCTCATGCCACCGGCTCGGGCCGCATGGCGGCATCGCCGCGCCTGACGGCGATCAGCTCGCCGTCGCCCGAAAGCCTGCGCGGCAGGCCGACGGGCACCGAAAGCGTGTCCCCGGGCTCCAGGTCGAGCGTCCCGCCCGACCAATCGACCCGGATGCGCCCGCGGCCGGCAAACAGCACCTCGGGTCCGGTCTGCGCGTGCCACGCGGTCGTTCCGCCGTCGAAGGCGAGACGGCTGAGCGTGAAGCCATGCGCCCAGTCGAGCGGGCCGCCGGGGCCGATGATCAGGCTGTCCTGCACCCCCGGCGCGGCGAGAAAGCCCGGACCCCCCGCAGCACCCGGAGCAACAAAACAGGCCTCCACCAGGCTGCGGGGCGGAGTCTTCAGCGTCTGAAGCTCGACGGGCGAAGGGGGCGGCAGCAGCGCGGCGCCCGGCGGCACCGCTTCGTCGGCGGCCGTGTCCACCAGCCTGCCGTTCGCCAGCAGCTTCAGCCCGAAGCGCTCCGCCATCTCAAACACCTGCGGCGCCCATGTGACGTGCCCGGGATCGTCGCCGCCGAGCACGACCCAGAGGAAGCCCGGGCCATGCCCGATGTTGGTGAACCCCCGGAACATGCCGGGGGGAATGGAGGCGATGGTGCCGGGACCGGCCTCCACCTGCACATCGTCGCCATGTTCGCCGAAATCAAACCGCCACCGGCCGGACAGCACATAGAAGGTCTCGGCGGTCAGGTGGCTGTGCTGGCTGTTGACGCAGCCGGGCGGCTGGCGGGCGCCGCCGACGTTGAACCCGTGCGGCTCGCTGATATGGACATGCTGCGCCGGATTTTCGGAAACCCCGGGTCCGATGATGGTGAAGTTTTCCTTCGCCTCGCTCCTCGGATTGCGGGTGTCGACGAAGGCGTTCAGGCAGGGCACGAGGTCGGCATAGCGCACCAGCCGCGCCTGCATTTCTGCCAAAGGGACGTGCCTGCCCACGACCGAACCCTGACCGGCGATGCATCCGAAGTCAACCATCGCTGCGGTCAATCTGCGGTCCATCCGCCGTCGACGAGCAGGCTGGTTCCGGTGACCAGCGCCGAGGCGTCCCCGGCAAGATAGACGACCGCACCCATGAGGTCCTCGGGTCGCCCGATGCGACCCAGCTTGATCTTCGCCTCGACCGACGCGCGAAAGGCGGCATCGGCGAACATGGGCCGGGTCAGCGAGGTTTCGATGAAGGTTGGCGCGATCGTGTTGGAGCGGATGTTGTGGGGTGCGAGGTCGAGCGCGAACGCGCGCGACATGCCTTCCAGCGCCCATTTCGACGCACAATAGAGGCTGCGGTTCGCGGCCGCCACGTGGCCCATCTGCGACCCGATGTGGATCAGGCTGCCCTGCACCCCATCGTCGAGCATCCGCCGCACCGCCCGCTGCGCGACGAAGAAGGCGGCGCGCACGTTCAGATCCATCACCGCAGCATAATCGTCCGGGCCCACCTCGGTCATCTTCATCGGGCGGTTGGTGCCGGCGTTGTTGACGAGGATGTGGAAGGCCGGACGGTCCTCGAAGAAGCGTGCGACGGCGCCGTCGTCGGTCACGTCGAGCGCCGCGGCCTCCGCCCTGCCCCCCGCCGCCCGGATGGCCTCGGCGGCAGCCTCGACCTCAGCGCCAGAGCGCGCCGCGAGCACCGGCTCCGCCCCCGCCTCGGCGAGCGCCGCGGCAGCCGCCAGGCCGATACCGCGGCCCGCGCCCGTCACCAGCGCCCGCCGCCCGTCCAGGCAGAAGCTGGGCGTGCGCGGCAAGCTCATTGCGCAGTCAGCGGCAGGGCGGCGCCGGCATAGGGGATGTTGCGCCCGCCGTAGCGGCGCACTCGCACGTTGGCTTGTTCGCCATGCCCGGCAAATCCCTCCAGTGCGCAAAGCCGGCTGCAATATTCCCCGATCATCGCAGACGCCGCATCGGTGGTCACCCGCTGATAGGTGCAGTTTTTCAGGAATTTGCCCACCCAAAGCCCGCCAGTATAGCGCGCCGCGCGCCGCGTCGGCAGCGTGTGGTTGGTGCCGATCACCTTGTCGCCATAGGCCACGTTGGTGCGCGGCCCCAGGAACAGCGCGCCATAATTGGTCATCCGCTGAAGGAACCAGTCCGGGTCCTTTGTCATCACCTGCACATGCTCGTTGGCGTAGCGGTCGGCCACGGCCAGCATCTCCTCATAGCCGTCGCAAAGGATCACTTCGCCGTGCGTATCCCAGGCTCGCCGGGCGATGTCGCGCGTCGGCAGGATATCGAGCAGCCGCTCCACTTCACGCATCGTCTCCCGCGCCAGCCGCTCGGAGTTGGTGATCAGGATGGCCGGACTGTCGGGCCCATGTTCCGCCTGCCCCAGAAGGTCGGTGGCGCAGATCTCGCCGTCCACCGTCTCGTCGGCAATGACCATCGTCTCGGTCGGGCCGGCGAACAGGTCGATCCCGACCCGGCCGAACAATTGCCGCTTGGCTTCCGCCACATAGGCGTTGCCCGGGCCCACCAGCATGTCCACGGCTTCGATGCTTTCGGTGCCGAGCGCCATCGCGGCAACCGCCTGCACGCCGCCCAGGCAGTAGATGGCGTCGGCGCCAGCCATTGCCTGCGCCGCGACAATCGCCGGTGCCGGCCGCCCCTCGAAGGGCGGCGCGCAGGTGATCACGCGCGGCACCCCGGCGACCTTTGCGGTGATGACCGACATATGGGCGGACGCGAGCAGCGGATACTTGCCGCCGGGCACATAACAGCCGGCCGCGTTCACCGGGATGTTGCGATGCCCAAGCACGACGCCCGACAGCGTCTCCACCTCGACATCGCGGATCGTGGCGCGCTGCACCTCGGCGAAATTCCGCACCTGCGCCTGCGCGAACGCGATGTCCTTCAGGTTCTGACCCGAGAGGCTGTCCATGCAGGCGTCGATCTCGGCCTGGGACAGCCGGAAGTCCTCGCGGTCCCAGCCGTCGAACTTCACGCTGAGCTCGCGCACCGCGGCGTCGCCGCGTGCGGCGACATCGGCGAGGATCGCCTCCACCGTGTCGCGCACCGTGCGGTCCACCTGCTCGCGCGCCTCGGCGGCCATGCCGCGCTTCAACCAGATTGCCATGTCAGCTTCCTTCACCGCCGCGCAGAGCCCGCGCGCGCTCAAACGGGTCTACCCCAAGCTGCAGCAGCAGATCGGGGATATCGATCAACACCCAGTTTTCCTTCAGCAGCGCATCCTCGCGCCGCCAGAAGTCCATCACCCGCATGGTGACGGGGCGCGCCGTCGGCGCCAACCCCAGCCAGTCACCGCCGCTGTGCGTGGCGCGGATGCTGGGCCAGCCGGTGGACGCGACATAGGCGCCCGCGCCGATGCGGCAGCGATGGTCGCCGCCGACCCGATCCGGAAAGGCCGCGAGGAACGGGCGCTGGTGCCCGCGCTGGTAATCGGCATGGCCCTGGAAGCTCCCGATCGGCCCCGGGCCATACCAGCAGAAATCCCGATGCCAGAAATCGACCATCCGCATGCTGGCGCGCGACTGCCCGTCATAGCGCATCAATGCGGCGATCATCGCCTCGACCAGCGCCAAGCTGCGGGCGCCCGCCTCAGGATCATCGTGCACCACGATCCCGTCGCGCGTCGCGGGCGGCGGCGCCAGCGCCGGGCCCATCGGCGCGGCGAGCGGCCACTGGCCGGTCTCCAGCATCAGTGCCGGCAGGTCCAGGATCATGAAGAGCTCGACGATCTCGCCGTGCTCCCACCGGTCAAAGCGGCCGTAGCGCAGCGCCGCCAGCCGGCCCGAGGCGCCGATGCCGAACAGCGGCGCGCGGAACACGCCCGTGAAGGCGCCGTAGGACGCGGTCCACTGCCCGCCGGCAAAGCTGCCCGACAGGCAGATGTCGATCCGCTCGATCGCATCGGGAAACGCCCGCCGCAGCGGCTCGATCAGGCCGCTCCGGATCGCATCCGCGCCTTCCAGCCGGTTGACCGGATGGCAGGCATTCACGACCGCCTGCGCTGCGAGGCGGTCGGCGCTCAAAAGCGGCGCATCGAGCCGCGCGGCAACAGGATGGGTCAAGCGCACCTCCCCGCCCCGTCAAACATAGCCTGACTTGGGATGCAAGGCGCCGCAAGCCGCTAGCGCCGAATCGTCGTGCCCTCGATCAGGTCGCCGGAAAAGACGCGGCGCTCGACTCCGATCGACGGGTCGGCGATCCGCTCCGCCAGCATCTCCACCGCTGCGGCTGTCATCCGCCGCACCGGCTGGCGCACGGTGGTCAGCTGGTAGCTGCGCCACAAGGCAGGCGCGACGCCGTCGAACCCTACCACCGAGAGGTCGGCCGGCACGGCCAGGCCTAGCTCCAGCCGGGCGGCGTCCATCGCGCCCAGCGCCATCACGTCGTTCGCTGCGATGAGCGCGTCGAACCGCTCGCCCGCCAGCAAGGCAAGCGCGGCTCTGCGGCCGCTTTCATAGGAGAAGTCCCCGCGCGCGACCGGCACGTCGCCGAAGCCGGCCGATGCGAGCCGCGCTAGCGCGCCAGCAACCCGCGCCTCGCCCACGGCCGAATCTTCGGGGCCGCCGATGATCGCGAAGCGTCGGGCGCCGCCGGCGACCAGCCGGTCGACCAGCTCGCGCTCTCCGGCGGCGAACTCGCAGCACACAGACGACACCGTCGCCTGCTCGCTGGTGCGGTTGTAGAGGATGATGGGCACGCCCTGCTCGGCGAACGCGCCGAGCTGGGCGGCCGAAAGCCGGGCGGCGACGATTGCACCGTCCACCTGATAGCGCCAGATCTGATCGAGCACATGATCGATGTCGCTCTCTGCCTTCAGCGCGAACAGCAAGACCCGCATGCCCCGGCCCGACAGGCAGAGCGTCAGCTCGGCGAGCACTTCCGGATAATAGAGGTTGGTCAGGTTGCTGATGACGACCGCGACCATGTTTGAGCGGCGGGTGATCAGCGCCTCGGCGAGCGCATTCGGGCGATAGCCAACCGTCTTGGCCGCAGCATAGATGCGCTCGCGCGTATCGGGAGCAACCGAGGCGCCCGGGCGGAAGGCGCGCGACACCGCCGACTGCGAGACGCCCGCGATCCGGGCGACATCGTACGAGGTGCCGCGCCGCCCGGGGCCTTTTCCTTTGTGGCCTGAGCCTCCGGTCATCGCCAATGCATAGCGGACGGCAGTCTGCCCGCAACAGCCATTCCCAACACCGGGGTGAGCAGGGAACGCTAGCCGAACCATGGCGGTGACGGTCTCGGCGAGCTGATCGCGGCGGGGACGGACATGCTGGAGCTTGCCGGAGAAGCGCTCGATCAGAATGGCGGGCGCGTCATCAGCCTTGCCGGCGAGGACGATGGTGCGCGGATCGAGGCGATCGAAGAGCGCGAGAGGAGCGGGTTCGTCAGGCGCCCGTCCCGCGGTCGGGCCGAGCCTCGCCAGCAGCTCGCGACCGGCAGCTTGCGGACACACCCTGTCCGCAAGCCCTCAACTATCGACAACATTGACGAGATTGCCGGCTGGATCGCGGAAGAAGAACCGGCGCAGTCCCCAAGGCTCATCGACCGGTCCATAGACCACCTCGGCCCCGGCGGCGCGAACCGCTGCTTCGACCGCGTGCAGATTGTCCACGCCAATTGAAATCACCGGCAATTCTGTGCCTGATCCGCCTTGCGAGGCGGTGTGCAACTCAATCTTCTGCGCCGTATCCTTGCTCAAAAACGCGATCCAACCCATGTCAAAGGGCAGATCGAGCCCGAAAACCTTCTGATAGAACCTCGCCAACGCCATCGGGTCCGGTGCGGCAAGGTTGGCAACTATTCGGGTGACGGTCATCTCGATTGGCTCCCGGCAACAAGACGATGACGACCGTGCCCCATCGTGGCCATCCAGTCGATTGGCAGATGGCCCGGCGTAGGTCGCCCAAACCCGTGTGGAGGTGAGGCACAGATGGTATGACGGGTTTCAGCCGCCTCCCAGGACCTTCCCTCCGATCGTCGCGCCGTAATAATCACCCTGTGCGTGGAAGCGCCTGCGGGCATCCTCGACCGTGCTTGTCTGGCGCGGATCACGGGGACGTTCCCGGCTGTCCACATAGGCCGCGACGTCCCACGCCTGCTGATCGCTGAGCGTGTTCCCTTGTCCGTAGGGCATGTTCGCCTTGATGAAGCCGGCCGCCGATGCGATCCCGGCCATACCAGCGCCCCAGTTGTAGGACTGCGGTCCCCACAGCGGCGGAATGGCATAGCTGCCGTCCGGGTTTGCCTTGCCTTGCCCGCCGGCACCGTGACACGAGGCGCATTGTGTGGCGAAGACCGCGGCGCCGCGATCCGGATCGTGTTGAAGCGGCGCTTCCGCCAGTTGCACGAACCCGCGGCCGGGCAATGACTTGCCGGCCGGAGCGCCGGTGGCCAGCCAGGCGAAGTAACTTTGCAGGTCGCGGTAGATATCGTCGCCATAGGGCGGCGGGTTGCCCGCCTTCGAGGCTGGCGCGTTCATCGAATAGAGGAAGCAGTCGCGGATGCGGTCCTCCATCGTATTCACGCGGCCGTTCTTCGCCCGGTAAGCGGGATAGCTGACCCATGCAGCCCACATCGGCGAGGCATTTGCCCGGCGTCCGGCGTCGAGGTGGCAATTGCTGCACGTCAGGCCGTTGCCGACATACTGGCCGGCATGGGCGGACGTCGCGGTGAAGATCATGCGACCGCGACGGATCGCATCACCGGCCGGGCCGGCGGGGATGGTATCCTCGGCAGGCGGCGCGAATGGCGCATTGGCAGCGATCGGGTCCACACGCGTCTGAACCGGCGCATCCGAGCGCCCGATCCTGTAAGTGACGATGAGTACCAGCAAGGCGGCCGCGATCGCGCTGACGATGCGCGGCGCATCGCCGTCGTCGCCCGGGGTCGGCGGCAGCGGCTCCCTCATCCGCCCTGCCCGAAGCGATTGAGCGGCACCTTGAGGAAGGCGGTCCCGCACGGTTCGGCGTCCGGCAGACGGCCGCCACGGATATTCACCTGAAGCGCGGCAAGCATCAGGTCAGGTAGCGGCAGCGTCGCGTCACGCTTCCTGCGGGTCGCGACGAATGCGGCTTCGTCGATGCCGTCACGAACGTGGATGTTGTCGCGGCGCTGCTCGGCGACGGTCGCACGGCCGATCACCTCGCGACCGTCCTTGCCGTAATCGTGGCCGACATAGGTCACCGTCGCCGGAGCGAGATCGAGGATCGCGCGGATCGAACGCCAGAGCGCGTGCGCGTCGCCGCCCGGGAAGTCGGCTCGGCTCGTGCCGCTGTCGGGCACCATCAGCGTGTCGTGAACGAAGGCGGCATCGCCGACCACGAAGGTGATCGAGGCGAGGGTATGGCCCGGCGACAGCATCACGCGGGCGTCGAGCGAGCCGATCCGGAACGTCTCGCCATCGGCGAACAGCCGGTCCCACTGGCTGCCGTCGACTGGCAGATCGGGCAGACAGTAGATATTCTGCCACAGCTTCTGCACTTCCACGACCTTCTCGCCGATCGCGGTCTTCCCGCCCATCTTGCCGGCAAGATACGGGGCGGCCGAGAAGTGATCGGCGTGGGGGTGCGTGTCGAGCAGCCATTCGACGGTGAGCCCGTTCGCGCGAACATAGTCGACAATGAGATCGGCGTTGCTAGTCGAGGTCGCGCCGGCGCGCGGATCATAGTCGAGCACCGGATCGATGATCGCGGCGGCCCCGGTCGTGTCGTCGACGACGACATACTGGAAACTGCCGGTGCGCTTGTCGTGGAGCGACGCGACCGTCATGCCCCGGTGCCGGTATTCGATCATGGGTTGTCCTTACGTAACCGTAACTCTGACGCCCGGGCCTGCGCGAACGGTCGCCTGAAATCGCCCGCGTCGCTGGCGCCCTGTCGCGGCAGACACGACGCCAGCAAAGCGCAAGCGGCCGGCGAGGGAGGTCTCGCCCCTGAACACGGCCGTGCACAGCACCGCGAGGCGGCGATCGACCGCGAGCCGGAGCGGCCCGATGACGACCGCGCTTCCCATCAGAGGAACGCGCCCGAACTTTTCCAGAGCATGTAGGCAGCGACGATGAAGATCAGCACAGCAAACACGCTGGTCAACGCACCCCGGCGTTCCGACAGGCGGCGCGCCGCAGCGAGTCCGACCAAGCCGCCGACGATACCGCCGGCGATGAACACCCCGGCAAGCGGCCAGTCGACCAGCCCCGAGAAGGCGTAGTTGAGCGCAGTGGTCAGGCCGAAAGCGGCCACCGCGACCAGCGAGGTGCCGACCGCGTTCAGCATCGGCATCCGCGTCGAGCCGATCAGGCCGGGCACGATCAGGAACCCGCCGCCGATGCCGAAGAAGCCCGAAAACAGCCCGGTGACGAGGCCGAACCCCATCACCTTCGGCGCGTTTTCACGGTTGCAGTCAGCGCCTGGAATGCCCGCGGCCTTGCGACCGCGCAGCATGAAGATGCCGACGAGCACCATGACGAGTGCGAACAGGAACAGAAGACGGGTGCCATCGAATGCCTTGCCCGCCGTCGAACCGGCGAGCGCACCGAGGATGCCGGCCCCGGCGTACATGGCGCCGCAGAGCCATTTGACCGTGCCGGCGCGCGCGTGGCCGATCAGCCCGGTCGCGGCATTGGCGGCTACCGCGAACGCGCTGGTGCCGATCGCCATGTGTGCGCTCGGCACGCCGACGAGATAGACCATCAGCGGTACGGCGAGGATGGAGCCGCCCCCGCCGACAAGCCCCAGCGTGAAGCCGACCAGAGCGCCCGACAGGCTGCCGGAGAGATACTGGATCGGCTCCAGCGTCATGCCGACTTGCCGATCATATGGGGTGCGGCCATCGGCTCGCGGCCCTTCAGCATCGCGTGCCAGTAGATCGCCGGAAGCAGCCGCTCCTTCAGATACCAGGCGGCACGTGTCGGCTTCGATCCGTCAATGAACCACCGCGGGAAGCTCGGCAGCAGCTTCCCCCCATAGCCGAACTCGGCCAGCACGATCTTGCCGCGCTCGACCGTCAGCGGGCACGAGCCGTAGCCGTCATAGTCCGCGACCGGCGGCTTGCCGTCGAGCGCCGCGAGCACATTCACCGCGACCACCGGGGCCTGCCTGCGCGCCGCGGCGGCGGTCTTGGCGTTGCTGGTCGCGGCTCCGTCGCCCAGCGCGAAGACGTTCTCGTACCTCTTGTGGCGCAGCGTCGCTTCGTCGACTTCGAGGAACCCGCTGGCAGCAGCAAGCGGGCTGCTCGCCACCCAATCGTGCGACACCTGCGGAGGCACGACGTGGAGCATGTCGAACGTGCGTTCAACCCGCACCGTCTCGCCGTCCGTCTTCTGCGCGAAGGTGGCGATCTTCCGGTCGCCGTCGACCGCGACGAGGTTGGATTCGAAGCACAGGTCGATGCCGTATTTCCGTATATATTCCATCAGCGCCGGGACGTAGTGCGCGACCCCGAACAGCACCGCGCCGGCATTGTGGAACTCGACGTCGATCGCGGGCAGCACACCGGCGTCACGCCAGATATCACACGACAGATACATCGCCTTCTGCGGCGCGCCCGCGCACTTGATCGGCATCGGGGGCTGGCTGAACAGCGCCCGCCCCGTCTTCAGCTCTTGAACCAGGCGATAGGTGTAGGGCGCGAGATCGTAGCGGTAGTTTGAGGTGACGCCGTTCCGGCCCAGCGTCTGCTCCAGGCCCTCGATCTTCTCCCACGCGAGCCGGAGGCCCGGCGCGGCGACGAGGACGCGGTAGGTCAACGTGCGGCCGTCCTCCAGATCAACTGCGTTCCGATCGGGATCGAAGCCATTGGCTGCGACGCGTATCCACTCGACACCCTTCGGCATCACGTCGGCTTCGGCCTTGCGGGTCTGTTCGGCCGTGAACACGCCTGCACCGACCATCGTCCAGCCGGGCTGGTAATAATGGTCCGTCGCCGGATCGACGGTCGCGATCGTCACCTCGGGCCGCCGCTTGAGGATGCTGGCGGCGGTGGCGATGCCGGCCGCTCCGCCCCCGACGATGACGACGTCGTAGATCATGCTATGCGTCTTTCTGCGGTGCCGGAGCGCGGGTTCGAGCGTGGTGATATCGTGATCCGCCCTGGCGGCACGTGCGATGAGGTCGCCGGGCTCGGCATGGTCGGCGTTCGCCAGCGCCCACAGCGTCGTCGAACGCGCGCCGCTGCGGCAGTAGGCAAGGACGGGCTTCGGCATGGTGGCGAGCGCGCGCGCCATCCTATCCGCGTCAGCGTCGCCTGCCTTGCCGGACACGATCGGGATGTGCGCAAAGGCGAGCCCGTGCCGCTCGGCCTCTGCTCGGATATCCGCGGCCGTCGGCTGCCCCGCTTCCTCGCCGTCCGGACGATTGCAGATGATCGAGCGATAGCCTTCGCGCGCTGCCCGGCCGACGTCGGCGAGGCTGAGCTGCGGCGATACCGCGATGCCGTCATCGAGCTGCTTGAAAGCCATCGCCAAGTCCTTTGCGGGTGATGGAGGGAAGAGGCACGAGGCTGAACAGGCCGAAGCCCAGCACCATCGCGGCACAGAAGATGAGAGCCGGGATCGGCTCCACGCCGAGGCTGGCGATGGCGGGGCCAGGGCATAGGCCCGCCAGTCCCCAGCCGATGCCGAACAGGGCCGCGCCTGCGATCAGGCGACCGTCGATCGGCCGCGTTGCGGGAAGGTGGAACTCTGTCGCCACGATCGGACGGGCGCGACGGCGCACGATCGCCCAAGCCACGATCATGGGGAGGATCGCCCCGCCCATGACGAAGGCAAGTGTCGGGTCCCAGGCTCCGCCCACGTCGAGAAAGGCGCGCACGCGGGCCGGGTCGATCATGCCGGAGATCGCAAGGCCGGCCCCGAACAGCGCACCGCTGGCGAGCGAAACGAGCGTCTGGCGGTTCATGGCACCACACCCCACAGGCGCAGCGCCGTGGCGGTGACGATACCCAGCGCCATGAACGTCGCTGTCGCAGCGATCGAACGCGGCGACAGTCGCGACAGGCCGACCACGCCGTGTCCGCTGGTGCAGCCCGACCCCAGCCGGGTGCCGAAGCCGACGATCACACCCGCGACCGCGAGCAATGCGAACGATGCCGGAAAGCGCGCCTCCACGCCTATCGTCACACCGACGATCGCGGCGCCGATCGGCAGCCCGATGGCGAAAGCGAGCGCGAGACTGCGCGGCATGTCGCCGCTACCGATGCCGGTCGCGCGCGCGAAGAGGCCGCTGCATCCTGCTACCCGACCGTTGGCGAGCAACATGAGGGCTGCGGCCAGCCCGATCATCAGCCCGCCGATCAGGCCGTGGAGTGGCATCGCCTGCGGAAAGCCGGGCATCAGAACGAGTCCAGCGGGATGCGCAGGTAGCGGATGCCGTTCGCCTCGGGCTTGGGCAGTTTCCCCGCCCGCATGTTGACCTGGATCGAAGGCAGCATCAGCCGCGGCGCGGGGAGTGTCGCATCCCGCGCCGTTCGCATCGCGACGAAGGTCTCTTCGTCGATGCCGTCGCGGACGTGGACGTTGCCGGCGCGCTGCGCTCCGACCGTCGTCTCCCACAGGAACTCCCCGCGTCCCGGAGCCTTGTAATCGTGGCACAGGAACAGGCGGGTCTCGCTCGGCAGCGTGAGCAGGCGACGGATCGAGCGGAACAGCTCGCCGGCGTCACCGCCGGGAAAGTCGGCGCGCGCGGTCCCGTAATCGGGCATGAAGAGCGTGTCGCCGATGAACGCGGCGTCGCCGATCACGAAGGCGACGTCCGCCGGTGTGTGGCCCGGAACGTGAAGCACGATGCAGGCGAGATTGCCGATCGCGAAGCGGTCGCCATCATCGAACAGCCGATCGAAATCGGACCCGTCGCGCGCAAACTCGCTACCGGCATTGAAGATCTTGGCGAACACGTCCTGCACACGCGTGATCGCGCGCCCGATCGCGAGCTGGCCGCCGACAAGGCCCTGGAGATACGCAGCCGCGGACAGGTGATCGGCATGAACGTGGGTTTCAAGCAGCCAGTCGACGGTCAGACCCTGCTCGCGAACATAGGCGACGAGCGCATCCGCCGGCGCCGTGTCTGTTCGCCCCGATGCCGGATCGAAGTGGAGCAAGCTGTCGACGATTGCGGCATGGCGAGTGACCGGATCGGAGACGACATAGCTGACACTGTTCGTCGGCCCGTCAAAGAATGCACGCACATCGGCAGTCGTCTCGCTGGACCGAGCAGCCGCGATGATGCCTGCGGCCTGTTCGATATGGGGATCAGCGGTCACTTCCGACTCCTGCAACATCATACTTAGATTAGATGTGTAAGTGTATTGCGTCAACCGTCGGCGGGTGCCATGTTCGAGGATGATGAACGACACCGCCATTCCTCCGCGACCCGTCCGTCTCGGCGATCGCGCCCCCAATTTTACGGCGAGGACCACCATGGGCAGCGTCAGCCTCGATCAGTATCGAGGCCGCTGGCTGCTGTTCTTCTCGCATCCCGCGGATTTCACACCGGTCTGCACCAGCGAGTTCATCGCGCTCGCGCACGCTGCGCCGAAGTTCGAGGCGATCGACTGCGCGCTGCTGGGCCTGTCGGTCGACAGCCTCTACAGCCACGTCGCCTGGATGCGCGCGATCCGCGAGATGGCTGGGATCGAGGTGCCGTTCCCGGTGGTGGAAGACCCGTCGATGGCGGTCGGGCACGCCTACGGGATGCTCGACGTTGACGCGACCGATTCCGCGGCGGTGCGCGCGACCTTCTTCATCGATCCCGAAGGCGTGGTACGCGCGATCAACTGGTATCCGATGAATGTCGGCCGCTCGATCGATGAGATGCTGCGCACCGTCCAGGCTCTCCAGCGCGCCAGCAAAGGCGACGCGCTGACGCCGGCTGGATGGCATCCGGGGGACGACGTGCTGCTGCCCCCGGCGTTGCCGGTCGATGGCGAGGCGGACTGGTTCCACCGGTTGAGGCCGGACACATGAGCCTCGACCGTCCCCAGGCCGATGCGATGGCCGAGCGGCTGCGGACGTTCGCGCAGCCGCACCGGCTGATGATCCTCTCGGTTCTTCTTGAAGGCGAGCGCGCCGTGGGTGACATCGCACAGGCGACCGGGATCGGTCAGCCCGCGCTCAGCCAGCAACTTGCCGAGCTGCGGCGCGCCGATCTCGTCGCGACCCGTCGAGAGGCGCGCCAGATTTACTATCGTATCGTGACCGAAGAGCTCGACGAGAGGGTGCGGGCAGTGTTCGCCGCCTTCGGAGCGGCGCGGTCCGTCGCCAGAGTGGTCGCCGCCCGAGCATCCGCACCGGTGGACCCGACAGGCGCCGCGGCTTTTGTCCGGATCGGATGATCGAGGAGTGTCACATGGTCTTCAAATTGGGTCTGGTCGCGGCAGCGACGATGCTGGCGCTGACCGGCGTTGCAATGGCCGCTGATCCGCGCCATCCGGTGATCGATGGCTATGGTGCAATTGCGCCCGTGCCCGAAGCGAAAGAGCGACCCGATCGCTCGCTCCGCTATCGCGTCCTGTTCAGCGTCACCAAGGCAGCCGCGTCGCCTGATCAGGTCAACCCCACGCTGGAGAAGGTCGCGCGCTTCGTCAATCTGCTCGGAGCCGATGGGGTCCGGCCCGCCGCCGGGGAGGTGGCCGTCGTCATCCACGGGCCGGCGACGGTGCTGGTCATGCACGATCCCGCTTATGGCGAGCGAACCAAGGTCGCCAGAAACCCGAACCTGCCGCTGGTGAAGGCATTGCGCGCTGCGGGCGTATCGGTGCGCGTGTGCAGCCAGGCGCTCATCGGCAACACGATCGATCCGGCTGTCGTCAGCAAGGATATCGAGATCGACGTGTCGGCCTTGACGACGATGGCGACATTGCAGCTCCGAGGCTGGGCGCTGATTGCCGACTGAGCGTCGTCTCCCAGATTAGCAAGCGGCCCCACGCGGAGGGCGGAGCCTTGGCCATTCCCACCTAGACACTGCCCGCTATGTCGATTAGTCTCGACATATGGAATCGGAAGCCGCCATCCTCGCTTTCGCCGCGCTCGCGCAATCGACCCGCCTCGATGTCTTCCGGCTGCTGATGGAGCATGAGACGGACGGACTGCCAGCCGGTGAGATCTCGCGCAGGCTGGCTGTTCCGCACAACACCATGTCCACACATCTGGGGATGCTGAGCCGCGCCGGTCTGATCGACGCCGAGCGGCACAGCCGCTCGATCATCTATCGCGCCAGGCTCGAGGCCGTGCACGCGCTCACCAGCTTTCTCGTCAAGGATTGCTGTGGCGGTCGCCCCGAGCTCTGCGCGCCACTGATCGCCGACCTGTCCGCCTGTCACCCGCCGCAATTCCTCGCCGCCAAAGGGGCCGCCCATGACTGACCGCGTCGATAAGGTCCTCCCCTGCCCGGGAAACCCGGCCCGCTCGATCCTCGCTGCGAGCATCCTGACCAGGGACGGAGCCGGCCGCTTTCGCGCTTCCCGAGCGGGCGGCCAGCTGAAGGGCGCGGTTAACCCGTTCGCCCCGAAGGTGCTCGGGAGCTTCGAATATCCCACCGAAGGCTTCCGCTCGAAGAGCTGGGAGGAGTTCGCTCAGTCCGGCGCACCCGTCATGGATTTCGTATTCACCGTCTGCGACAACGCCGCCGGCGAATCCTGCCCGGTCTGGCCGGGCCAGCCAATGACGGCGCACTGGGGTATCGAAGACCCCGCCGCGGTCGAGGGGCCGGACATCGAAAAGGAAAAGGCGTTCGTCGCCGCCTTCCGCTACATGCGAAACCGGATTTCCGTCTTTATGGCTCTGCCGGTGGCAAGCCTCGACAAGGCCGCGCTCGGCACCAAGCTGCGCGAGATCGGCCGCGGCAAAGTCGCCACGTCGCCGCGCCCTGACGTCGCGTGAGGCCGGTCATGGACGTCATCATCTATCACAACCCCGATTGCGGGACGTCGCGCAACACGCTCGGCCTGATCCGCAACGCCGGTGTCGAGCCCCATGTCATCGAGTATCTCAAGACGCCGCCGAGCCGGAGGATGCTTGAGCAGCTCATCGCCCGCATGGGTATTCCCGTTCGCGCCCTGCTGCGCGAGAAGGGCACGCCCTATGCCGAACTCGGCCTTGGCGATCCGGCGCTGAACGATGCGCAGCTTGTCGACGCCATGATGGCGCATCCCATCCTCATTAACCGACCGATCGTGGTCACTCCCGACGGGGTGAGGCTGTGCCGGCCTTCCGAGGAGGTTCTGGACCTGCTGCCGCCGCAGCGCGGAGCCTTCGTCAAGGAAGACGGCGAGCGGGTGATCGATGAACACGGCCGCCGCGTCGCGACGGCGTGAGGAAAAATCTATGTCCACCTTTGAACGCTATCTCACCCTCTGGGTCGCCCTGTGCATCGCCGCGGGCATTGCTCTCGGCCATCTCATGCCGAGCGTCTTCCATGCCATCGCCGCGGCCGAGATCGCCAAGGTCAATCTGCCGGTCGCGGCGCTGATCTGGCTCATGATCGTGCCGATGCTGCTGAAGATCGACTTCGCCGCCCTCGGCCAGGTCAAGGAGCATTGGCGCGGCATCGGCGTCACGCTGTTCGTCAATTGGGCGGTCAAGCCGTTCTCGATGGCGGCGCTCGGCTGGCTGTTCATCGGCTATCTGTTCCGACCCTACCTGCCCGCAGGGCAGATCGACTCCTACATCGCGGGCCTCATCATCCTCGCCGCTGCGCCGTGCACGGCCATGGTCTTCGTCTGGTCGAACCTCACAAAAGGCGAGCCGCATTTCACGCTGAGCCAGGTCGCGCTCAACGACGCCATCATGGTGTTCGCCTTCGCGCCCGTTGTCGGCCTTCTGCTAGGACTGTCGGCCATCACCGTGCCCTGGGGCACGCTGGTCCTGTCCGTCGCGCTCTATATCGTCGTCCCTGTGATCGCCGCGCAGGTCTTGCGACGCCGGATCCTCGCCGATAGCGGCGAACCGGCCTTGCAGCGGCTCCTTGATCGTCTTCAGCCACTGTCGCTTGTGGCGCTCCTCACCACGCTCGTGCTGCTCTTCGGATTCCAGGGCGAACAGATCCTCGCCCAACCGCTGGTGATCGCGCTGCTTGCCGTGCCGGTCCTGATCCAGGTCTATTTCAACTCGGGGCTCGCCTATCTCCTCAACCGCCTGATCGGCGAACAGCATTGCGTTGCCGGGCCGTCGGCGCTGATCGGAGCATCGAACTTCTTCGAACTGGCCGTCGCCGCCGCCATCAGCCTGTTCGGCTTTCAGTCGGGCGCGGCGCTCGCCACCGTGGTTGGCGTGCTGATCGAGGTACCGGTCATGCTCTCTGTCGTCTGGATCGTGAACCGCTCGAAAGGTTGGTATGAGCGCGGCGAGAAGCCCAGAGCCATTGCCGAGGTGAAGCGCTGATGTTGCGTGATCTTCCCAACATCGATGGCGCATGCTTTGACGTGCCGACAATCGACCGGCTCCGGGCAGCGCCCTCGACCCATCCGCCACGCATCCTCTTGCTCTACGGTTCGCTGCGCGAGCGCTCCTACAGCCGTTTCCTCACGCAGGAGGCCGAGCGTCTGCTCAATCACTTTGGCGCGGAAACGCGCATCTTCGATCCGCATGGCCTGCCACTGCCGGACGGCGCCGACGTCAACCATCCGAAGGTCAAGGAATTGCGCGAACTCTCGCTCTGGTCGGAAGGTCAGGTCTGGACCAGCCCGGAGCGGCACGGCGCGATGAGTGCGGTGATGAAAGCTCAGATCGACTGGATTCCGCTCTCGATTGGCGCGGTGCGGCCGACGCAGGGCCGCACGCTCGCCGTGATGCAGGTGTCCGGTGGCTCGCAGAGCTTCAACGCGGTCAATCAAATGCGCGTGCTTGGCCGCTGGATGCGCATGCTGACGATTCCCAACCAGTCTTCCGTCGCCAAGGCCTTTCGGGAGTTCGACGAGGCAGGCCGAATGAAACCATCCGCCTTCTACGATCGGGTCGTCGATGTGATGGAGGAACTGGTGAAGTTTACACTGCTGACGCGCGATGTCTCGTTCTACCTGACCGACCGCTATTCTGAGCGCAAAGAGAGCGGTGAGGACTTGATGCAGCGGGTCAATTTGTCTGTGGCGATCTGACCATGGAAAGTCCATTTATAAAACTACCAACAGTAGCTTTTCAATACCTACTGATCGTAGCTTATTGACCACGACAGGAGCGGCTGATCTGCCCCCCGCTGAGTGGCCCAGAGACTATGATAGTCTGGACCACG
>JAVVHH010000043.1:0-26341 GCA_032249615.1 Acetobacteraceae bacterium | reverse complement strand
CTAGACTAATGGGCGTCAACCGCAGCAGGAGTGGACAAGTGAGCGAGAGCGCGGCCTTCCCCCTCGCCGGCATCATCGGCTTTCCGGTCGCGCAATCGCGCTCGCCGGTCATCCAGAACTTCTGGCTCGAGCAGCACGGGATCGCCGGCCGCTACCTCCCGCTCGCGGTCACGCCCGACACGCTGGAGCGGGCGCTGAAGGGCCTAGCAGTGCTGGGGTTTCGCGGCTGCAACGTGACGATGCCGCTGAAACAGGCCGTGATGCCGTCCCTCGACATGGTCGATCCGATGGCGCGTCGGATCGGGGCCGTCAACACCATCGTCGTCCAGCCGGACGGCACCCTACGCGGCTTCAACAACGACGGGGTCGGCTTCGTGCAGAGCGTGCGCGATGCGGCGCCGGGCTGGCGTCCGGAGGCCGGGCCGGTGCTCGTGCTGGGCGCCGGCGGCGCCTCGCGCGCCGTGGCGGTCGCGCTGCTCGAAGCCGGAGTCCCGCGCATCACCGTGGCCAACCGCACGGCCGAACGCGCCGAGGCGATGGCCGCCGCGATCGGCGGTCCGATCTCGACCGTGCCGTGGGAAGGGCGCAACGAGGCCATTGCGGACATGGCACTCGTCGTGAACGCGACCGACCGCGGCATGGCCGGCAAGCCCTTGCTCGAGGTGTCGCTCGCCAGGCTCGCCCCCGGCGCGATCGTGGCCGACCTGATCTACGTCCCCTTGGAAACCTCCTTCCTCGCCGCCGCCCGCGAGCGCGGCAACGTCACGGTGAACGGCCTCGGGCTGTTGCTGAACCAGGCGCGCTTGGCGTTCGAGGCCTGGTTCGGCGTGCGGCCGGACATCACCCCGGCGCTGCTGCAAGCGGTAGCGGCGACCTTTTGACACCCCTCGTCGACTGCCACTGCCACGTCATCGACCCGGCGCGCTTTCCCTATCGTGCCGACACGAACTATCGGCCCGCAAACCAGGAGGTCGCCCCGCTCGACAGCCTCGAGCGGATCATGGCGCAGCATGGCGTCCGCCACGCCCTCATCGTCGCGACGTTCTCGGGCTACGGCGTCGACCTCAGCCCGGTGCTGGACGCGCTCGACCGCGGTGACGGTCGTCACAAGGGTATCGCAGTCGTCGACCCGGCGATCGCCGCCTCCGACCTGGCCCGGCTCAAGGCGCGCGGCATCGTCGGCGTCGCCGCAAACACCGCCCTCGCCGGTGGCGGAGACGTCTTGAACGATGAGCTGCTCCGCAAGCTCGCCGACCTCGACCTCATCCTGCAGCTCCAGTTCAAGAACGACGAGCTGCTGGCCGTGCTCCCGTCGATCGAGCGGTCCGGAGTGCGCCTGGTCATTGACCATTGCGGCCGGCCCTTCCCCGCCGGCGGGCTCGACCAGCCGGGCTTCCAGGCTCTGCTCGCGCTGGGCCGGGCCGGCCGCGCCTACGTCAAGCTCTCGGGCTACGGCCAGTTCTCGTTGCAGCGCCCTCCCCACGCCGACACGTGGCCGTTCGTCGCCGCCCTGCTCGACGGCTTCACGCCGGACCGATGCGTGTGGGGTTCCGACTGGCCCTTCCTGCGCGCCGCCGAGCGGGTCGACTACGGCCCGCTGATTGCGCTCGCCCGCACCCTCGTGCCTGAGCCTGCACAGCGGAAGATCTTCTGGGAAACCCCGCGAGCGCTGTTCGGCTTCCAGGATTGACGGACCGGCTTCTCCCGCCGGCGATTATCGGTCGAGATCGGTGGGGACACGGGCGGCCGGCAACGGCAATTGATCGAGATTGATCGGACCGATCTCGCTGGGCTTGCTGGTGGTGCCGAGGGCAGCCGTCGAGCAGGAGCCCGGGCCGCCGCCGGGCGAGGGAGACGAGCCGGACCATACAATTCGTTCTGATGGTAGGTGTAGTAGATCGGTTCCTTGCTGCCGACCTCATGGATGACCACGTCGGCCAGGCGGCGTACGTGAAGGGGGCCATACCCGCTGCCAAGTGAGGCAAGGTAGGTGACCGGTGCGGTCGCGGATCGGCTCAGCACGAGCTGCCCCCCTTCCGGCCGCTCGAACTGGCCCAACACGACATCGCCACCCAGGGAGGAGGCCAACGTGCAGGCCGCGAGCGCGAGCGGCAACAAGGCTGCGAAAATGCGCGCGCTCATGTTCGGATCCGACCGAGCAGCGTCTGCTTGTCATGCCAAAGATGTCGAGCGCCTGTATACAGACAGGGATCTCCCGTTCAGCTGGGTACTTCGCAATGTCCTTGATCACGTTACATTGGTAAGTCAGCATGGCATCACGCGACCCATCATTTTTCTTAAGCACTCGTTCGCTTGAATTATCATTATGCGCGAGAAAGCGGTCGTCGAGCGACGATGCCGTGGCTTGTGTGGGGAAGCGTCACTCCACCACGTTGAGCAGCGCCATCATGCCTTTGTCCTCGTGCTCGAGAATATGGCAGTGGAACACGAACCGGCCGAGCTTGGGACCGTCGAAGCGGACCCGGAACAATACCCGGGCGGCGGGCGGCATCGGGTAGTTGTCGAGGAACGCTGCCTGGTTGATCGGGCGGATCGCGGTGCGATCACCGGCGCACTGGTCGGACGGGATCGGCGCCCCGCCGGTCTGTGCAGCGGTGGTGCCGCGAAAATCGGCGTCGATCACGCTGAACTTCATCTGGTGGATATGGAAGTTGTGGCATTCCGGGCTGTCGTTCACGACCAGCCAGTATTCCTCCGCCCCGTAACGAACCGTCACGTTGTCGCGGGTCGGGTCGAACGGACGGTAGTAGTCGCGGAAGCCGGCGAGCGTGCTGGTATCGGTGCACGGATCGGGCAGGCGAATGTCGCTGATGAGAGACGGCCCGGTCGCGGCGGCCGCGCCCTCGTCGATCAGCGCGGCGAGCGTCACAGGCGCGCCACCGGATAGACGAGACAGGGAGAACAGCTCGTCATGGATGCCGAACGCTTCCTGGTTCTCCTGCTCGAAGGCGGCGTTGTTCAGCCGGATCAGCCGGGCTTGGGTGCCGCCGACCGGAAAGGCGCCGGGTCCGTGCTCGTAGGTGCAGGACGGGGCGCCCGGACCCGCTTGCGGCGGCGATCCGGCCGGGGAGGCAGCTGCTGACTCAGCCCCCGGGGGTGCGGGTGGCGGAGAAGCGGGCGCAACGGCGGCGGTGCGCAGCGGCGGCAGCAGCGCCCGACGCGACGGCAGCGTCTCGCGATGAGCGGCGCCGGACGCGAACTCGATCTGCGCGAGGTCAATCGCCGGCCACAGGTCGCCATTGTCCCCGTAGCCGGTCGCCATGCCCCGCGTGTGCAGCACCGCGTGCACCTCGCGATCGGCCGGCACGCAGCCGGAGCCCGGTGCGGCGCCGGCACTGCAGCGTTCGACCACGACCTCGATCCGGGCGCTCGGCATCAGCACGATCTCGGTGACCGGGTTGCCGGAGGTCGAGGTGCCCTTGCCACCGGCGGCCATGCCGACCGGGCGGTCCGGCTGCGGCGCCGGAATGACCACGCCGTCGATCGCCACCGGCCGCATCTGATAGAGCGTGCCGTCCTTGCCCTTGAGCTGCAGGCGGTAGCTGACGTCGGCGCTCATGTTGGCGATGCGCCACAGCTCGGTCGTGTCGGAGCGGACCGTGATGCGGGGAAAGACCTGGCCGGAGACGGGGAACACCCAGGCGGTTCCGTCCGCGCCACGGCAAAGGCCCTGCGGCATGGGTCCGCCCGCCTGCGCCAGGACATCGTCATCGCCCTGCGGGCGGACGAGGTCGCCGCAGCGCGCCTTGCGGGCATCGTTCGCAGCGCCGAAAGCGTCGTCGCTGCCGTCCGGCCGCCGCGGGAACGGGATCAGGTCGTAGTCCGGCCGGTTCGACGCCGCGCCTCCGTGCGGCTCCACCTGGATATCCTTCAGGCCGAAATAGCGCACGCGGACCGCGCCGGCGCGGGCGCGCGCTTGGAGCGCGGCCTCACGCCGTTGATCCTCTTGGGTGCGGCAGGCGCCGGGTCCGACATCGGGCGCAGCGCTCAGGCGGCAGCCGAAGTAGAGCGAATCCCAGACCGAGCCGATCGAGACGAGCCCGGACAGGCCGTTGGAGAGCTGGATCTCCGACTGGCCGTGCGGATGCGGGTGGATCCAGAACAGGCCGCTCGGGTGGTCCGGGGCGATCGTGTAGGCGTAGGTCAGCGCGGCCGCGAGGGGCATGCCCGGTGCCGTCCCGGGGGCGCAGGGATCGGCGGCGAGCGTCGCCTCGTGCGCGCCGTGGCCCATATGGGCTGGCTGCGCGGGACCCGCGGCGTCGCTGGCCGCGAGCGGCAGAACGCAGTCGCCCAGGCGCGGCCGGGCTGTGCCGAAGCCGATCCCGGTGGGCGGGACGAGGAATCCGTGCGTGTGCACGTTGGTCGGGTCGGGCAGGCGCTGGGGACGCGGCTTGCCGAGCTCGACTGCCGGCACCGTCGTCAGATGATTGTGGAGGTAGAGCTCGAGCGCGCTCCCTTTGCCCAACTGCAGGACCGCGGGCATCAGGCTGCCCCCGGCCCCGGGTCGTCCGGCCCGCCCCTGGTGAAGATCGTAGAACGACGCGCCGCGGACGCGGCCGAGCCCCGGGACGTCCACGTCGCCGACGCGGGCGTCCAGTGCGACCGTGCCGGACGGGTCCGGAACGAGAACCGGCGGGTCGGACCAGGGTACCGGGACCGGCGGCGCCGCGCCTGCCAAGACCAGTGCAGCACCGACGAGAACCAGGCCACGCATCATCCGTTCCTCCGAAACAACGACACGACGGCGACGACTTTACGCGACCGAAACGCATCGGCGCTAGTCCCGAACGCGAGATCCCCGCGGCCCACCTCGCCGCGCGCCTGGCTCAGAGACCGAGGTAGCGGCCGATGGTCTCGCCGTCCTCCGCCTGGCCGGAATAGGCCACCCGGCCTGCTTCCAGCACGCAGACCCGGTCCGCGACCGACAGCGCGCTGCGGAGGTTCTGCTCGACCAGCAGGAGCGCGAGGCCCGACCGTTTCAGCTCGGCGATGATCTCTTCCACATGCTGGACCATCACCGGCGCCAAGCCCTCGGACGGCTCGTCCAGCAGCAGCAGGCGAGGATCGGTCACCAGCGCCCTGGCGAGCGCCAGCAACCCGCGCTCGCCGCCGGAGAGCTGGTGACCCCGATGGTGCCGCCGCTCGCCGAGCCGCGGAAACAGCGCGAACAGCCGGGCGAGCGTCCAACCGTGCCGGGCGCGGGCGGGTTTGAGGCAGGTGAGATGCTCCGTCACGGTCAGCGACGGGAACAGGCGGCGGCCCTGCGGCACGATGGCGATGCCGGTTGCCGCAATCTGATACGGCGTGAGCCCCGCGAGCGAGCGGCCCTCCCACCGGATCGCGCCGCCGCCGATCCGGGGCGGCGACAACCCCATGATCGAGCGCACCAGCGTCGTCTTGCCCATGCCGTTGCGGCCCAGCACCGCGAGCACTTCGCGCTCGGGCACCTGCAAAGTGACGCCTTGCAGCACGTGCGCGGCGCCGTAGAAGCTGTGCAGGTCCTCGACCTCAAGCATGCGGGCGGCCGAGATAGACGTCCTGCACGGTGGCACTTGAGCGGATGTCGGCCGGGCTGCCCTCGAGTAGCAGGCGCCCGGTCACGAGCACGGTGATCCGATCGACCAGGTTCAGGACCAGATCCATGTCGTGTTCGATCAGCACGACGGTCATGCTGCCCGGCAGCCCGCGGACAATGTCGGCGACGACGCCGCGCTCGGAGGGCGACAGCCCGGCCGCCGGTTCGTCCAGCATCAGCACGGCGGGATCGGCGGCCAGCGCCATGGCCAGCTCGAGCTGACGCTGCTCCCCGTAGGAGAGGCTGGCGACCGGCGTCTCGAGCCGGGCTCCGACCCGGGCGGCGTCGAGCGCACGCGCCATCCGCGCCTGCTGCTCGGGGCTGAGGCGGTCGCGCCCGAACAGGGCGAAGTGCCGGCCCGCGGTGCCGCGCAAGGCCAGGCGCATGGTTTGCGCCACCGTCAGGCGAGGAAACAGGTTGGTCACCTGGAAGGTGCGGCAGAGGCCCAACGCGGCGCGCCGGTGGGTCGCCATCCGGGTCACGTCCTGGCCACCGAGCAGGATCCGGCCGCCCGTGGCGCGGACGGCGCCGGTCACCGCGTTGAACAGCGTCGTCTTGCCGGCACCGTTCGGGCCAATGATCGCGCGCCGCTCGCCCGCTGGCACCTCGAGGCTGACCGCATCGACGGCGGCCAGCCCGCCGAAGCGGACCGAGACGTCGCGCAGGCTGAGGGAGGCTCGCGCCGTCAGCTCTTCTTGATCCCCTGAAAGCTGCGCGAGTAGGGCGGCTGCTTCAGATAGGTTTCCGGGTCATAGTGCCAGAACTGCGACACGGCCTTATACTCCGCGATCGGGACGTTCCAGAGCTTGCCTTGCCCATTGCGCTCGACCTTGCGGATGTAGACGTCGTAGATCGGGTTGCCGTAAGCATCGAGCTTGACCGTGGTGCCGAGCGGGCTGTCGTCGAGTTGGGTGGCCGAAACGGCTTTGAGCAAAGTCGCCGGGTCGGTGCTGCCGCCATCCTTCTCCAAGGCGCGGTAGATCCACATGGCGCCGGAATACATCGAGAAGCCGTATAGCGACGGAATGGTGCCGAACTTCTCCTGGTGCAGTTTGACGAAGGCTTGCACCTTTGGATTCGTTGACCCTTCGGCGAAGTGACCCGGCGAGATGATGCCGAGCGCCTCGTCGCCCAGCGTCCGGATGATGGATTGGTCCGTCAGGTTCATCGAGCCCATGAGCGGCACGCTGTCCTTCAGGCCGAAGCTCGCATAGGCCTGGATCAGCCGGGTGGCGTCCGCCCCGGTCTCCATCGCGAACACGGCGTCGAGCTTGAGATCGGCGAGCTGGCCCATGTACGGGCTGAAATCGGCGGTGTTCAGCGGGTTCCAGAGCTGCGACACGATCGTGCCGCCGCCTTCGGTGAAGGTCTGGCAGAAGCCGCCGCACTGCTCATGGCCGAAGGTATAGTCCTGGCTGATGGTGGCGACCCGCTTGTAGCCCTGCTTCAACGCCCAATCGCCGAGCGGCCGGGTCGTCTGGCTGGCGCTGTATCCCGCGATCCGCACCACGTTGGGGATACGGGTCCGCTGGGTGAGGTCGTCGGCCGCAATGACCGGGATGAAATACGGGGTGCCGGTGCCCTTGACGTAGTTGGCGACAGCCAGCCCGGTGTTGGCGAGCAGGTCGCCGAACAGCATGTCGACCTTGGCCTGCTCCACGAGCCGCCTCGCCTTCTGCAACGCGACGTCGGGATTGGAACCGTCATCCTCCGTGATGATCTCGACCGGCCGGCCCGCCACCGTGTTGCCGACCTGCGACCAGAACAGGGTGAAATCGTCCACCATCTCCTTGCCGCCCGCGGCCACGACGCCGGTCAGTGGCGCGAGCACGCCGATGCGGATCGGAGTGGCCTGCGCCCGCACGATGGAAGGCGCGGTCAGGGCCGCGGCAGCCGTGCTGGCAAGAAAAGTTCGACGCTGCATTCCTATCTCCTTTGCGGGCCGGCACGCGCCACCCAGGCAATTCGGCTGACGATGCCATCGGGTGCCGCCAGCATCAAAGCAATGAAGATCAGCCCCATCACCGTCTGCCAGCGCGCGGTGTAGATGCTGACCAAATTTTCCAGCGTGACGATCAGCGCGGCGCCGACCAGCGAGCCGAAGATCGTCCCGACGCCGCCGGTGATCGCCATCAGCAAGCCCCGGACGGACTGGCCGAGCGACACGGTGCTCGGGCTGGCGAACTCGTTGAACAGCGCATAGAGCGCGCCCGCCGAGCCGGCGAAGAAGCCAGATGCGGTGAAGGCGACGAAAAGGTGCAGCGGAACGTTGAAGCCAAGCGCCCGCATCCGGCTCTCGCTGTCGCGGATGCCGCGCAGCGCCAAGCCGAACGGCGAGCGCACGAGCCGCCACAGGCCAAACGCCAGCACGGCGGTCACGGCCAGAATTGCTTCGTAGAACACCCGTATGTCGGCGAACTCCCGCGGCCGGATCGCGCCACGCAACCCGTTCTCGCCGCCGGTCACCCCCGTCCAACGCAGGCAGACGCCCCACACCACCATGCCGAGCGCCAGCGTCAGCAGCAGGAAATAAACGCCCGACACGCGGATGGCGATCGCGCCGAACAGCGCGGCCAGCACGGTCGACGCCAGCACGGCCAGCGGTAGCGCGAGCCAGAGCGAGCTGCCCGGCGCGGCCATCCACCACAGCACGACATAGGTGGCCGTGCCGAAGATCGCCCCGTGGCCCAGCGACGTCCGCCCGGCGAACCCGGCCAGAACGTCGATCGACATCGCCAGGATGGCGAAGATCAGCACCTGCGTGGCGATGCTGACGGCAAACGTCGGCAGCACGAGCGGCAGCACGATCAGCCCCCCGATCAGCAGCGCTGCAACGAGACGCAGCCTCATGCGGGGCGGCCGAACAGGCCGGTCGGCCGGAACGCCAGGATGGCCGCCATCGGGCCGAAGATCACGAAATAGGCGAGCTCGGGGAACATCACCTGCCCGATCGTGTTCAGCAACCCGACCAGGATCGCCCCCACCGCAGCCCCGACCAAGCTGCCCCGGCCGCCGATGATCACGACCGCCAGGGAGAACACCAGGATCTCCGCATCCGCCCCCGGATAGAGCGTCAGCAGCCCGCCGCCGATCATTCCGCCCAGCCCGGCCAACGCGGTGCCGAGAACGAACGTCAGCAGGAAGATCCGGCCGATGTTGATGCCCATGGCGGCGATGATCTCGGGGTCGTCGACGCCGGCGCGGATCAGCGCCCCGAGCCGGGTCCGGTGCAGCAACAGCCACAACAGCACGAACACGACCACGCCGGAGACGAGCACCATGAGCCGGTACCGCGGAAAGATGACGCCGGAAAACCGCAGCGCGCCGCCCAGGCTGGCCGGCTTGGGCACCGTGAAGGTGTCGCCACCCCACACCACCAGCGCCAGATCGTCCAGCACGAGTCCGACCCCCAGCGTCAGCAGCACCTGTCGAAGCTCTGATCCACCTACGAAGCGGAGCAAGCCCCGTTGCAGCGCCAGTCCGGCCAGCCCCGCCGCCGCCGCCGCCGCCGCCGCACCGAGTGCGAACGATCCGCTGGCCAGCGTCACCGAATAGCCAACGTAGCCGCCCAGCAGATAAAGCGCGCCGTGGGCGAGATTGACGATCCGCAACAAGCCGAACACCAGCGTGAACCCGCTCGCCACCGTGAACAGCAGCGAGGCGAAGGTGAGGCCGTTCAGTAGTTGGAACAGCGACAGGCCAGCCATCAGGCCGGAACTTGCTCCAGATACCAGTCGAGAATCTCGGCGCCGGTCCACATCACCACGCCGTCATGGCCGAGGATGTAGTCGTATAGCGCCTCCAGATACTTGATCCGGTGCGGCACGCCGGTGAGGTAGGGATGGATGGAGATCGCCATCACCCGCGGGATCTCCGCCCCCTCCTGATACAGCCGGTCGAACTGATCGCGCCCGCGATGCAGCAGCGTGTCCGAGGGCTGCTGCTGCACGGCGGTGATCGCCACGTCGTTCAGCTCGACCGTGTAGGGCACGGAGGTGAGGCGCCCGGTGCGGGTGCGGATCGGCACCGGCTGGTCGTCGAGCACCCAGTCGGCGACGTATTCGATGCCCTCATCGGCCAGTAGGTCCGCCGTCTCCGGCGTTTCCGTCAGGCCCGGGCTCTCCCAGCCGCGGGGCGGCTTGCCGGTGACGCCGGCGATCGCATCCATGGTGGCGCGGATGGCGGCGCGCTGGTCCTCGACCCGGTGCATCGGCTTCTGCACCCAGCCATGGCCCATGAAGTCCCACCCGGCGGCGTGCGCGGCGGCGCACATCTCGGGATACAGCTCGCACACGGTGCCGTTCAGGGCGAAAGTGGCGCGCAGGTTGCGCCGGCCCAGCGTCTCGAGAAAGCGCCAGATGCCGACCCGCATGCCGTATTCGTGCCAGGCCCAGTTCGGCAAGTCCGGCAGCAGCGGCTGCCCCATCGGCGGCGGCAGCACCGTGCGCGGCATCGGCGCGTCGGGGTGCCAGTTCTCGACGTTGACGATCGTCCACACCGCGACCCGGGCGCCACCAGGGAGCCGGAGCTTGGGGCGGCGATGAATGGGCGCATACGGGACGCGCTCGCGGAAGCCGGAGGGATCGCTCATGCGACAGCCAATTCGATCAGCTTCGAGCCCTCATGCATGCCATTTCCCTGCCGGTCCGCCGACATGCTGCCGTCCTCGGGGAGGCTTGGATAGGGAGAAAGAGCCTTGAAAGGGCAGAATGCACCGTGAGAAGGTCGTCCATGCCTAAGCTCGAAGACGCGGTCGATTCCGGGACTGAAACGCCGTTCCGGGTCGAAGAGGCGACGATCGAGGAGCTGCACCGCGCCATCCGGGACGGCCGCACGACCTGCGTGGACGTGGTCCGGCAGTATCTCGACCGGGTGCGGGCCTTCAACGGCGTCTGCAGCATGCTGGTCACCGCCGATGGCGCGCCGGTCTCTGAGGCCGCGGGCGCCATTCGCGGCGGCGCGGCGCTGCGCTTCCCGACCGAGACGGTCGCGGCCGCGTCGATCCTGCCGGATCTGGACCGCTATGCCGGCCCGCCGCTGGAATACGGCCGCATGGCGCCCACCCTCTCCGACCCGGCCGTGCAACAGCAATACGGAATGATCACCGGCATCCCCGATGCCGGCCAGGTCAATGCACTCTCCACGCTGAACATCCGCGGCGAGCGCTCCGTCACCTGCCGCGGCGCGTTCGATCGCGAGCCCAGCGAGGGGCCGTTGCCGCCCGGCGCGCCGCCGATGTGCGAGATGTTCCGCCACTATCCGGACGCGCTGGAACGCGCGGCCGAGTTGGACGCGACCTACGGGCGCAACCCCGATCTCGACGCGATGCCGATGTACGGCGTCGTCGCGTCGTTCAAGGATTCGTTCGACACCAAGGACATGCGCTCTACCGGCGGCGGCGATGCCGCCTACGATATGGACGTGCCGGCCCGCGACCACATCCTGGTGGACCAGCTGCGGGCCAAGGGCGCGATCATCTTCGCCAAGGCGGTCTGCACCGAATACAACGGCCGCGCCGGCGACCCGGGCGGGCGGCACGAACCGGAGCACGTACTCCCTTCGACGCTGGGCTATCAGCGAAGCACCTGGGGCGGCAACCCGGCCAACCCTTACGACGCGACCCGCTCCGCCTCCCTCGGCTCCAGCTCGGGCTCGGCGCTGTCGGTCAGCACAAACATGGTCATGGTCAGCCTCGGCGAGGAAACCCGCGCCTCCTGCCGCGGCCCGTCCAACCACAACGCGGTGGCGCTCATCCTGCCGCACAAGGCGATGCTAGGCTTCGACGGCGGCGCCATCGGGGCCGACATCTATTGCGACCGCAGCGGCATCCACGCCCGCCGCCTGATCGACGCGGCGCGCGTGCTGGACGCGCTAAAGGATCCGGCGAACGGCTACTACGACCCGCGCGACCCCTACACGACGGTGCCGCGGCCCTCCGTCCTCCCCGGCGGCTACACGCACCACGCCGCCGCGCCGGGCGGTGCGGGCGCGCTCGCGGGCCGGCGTCTCGGGGTCGTCCGCGAGTCCATGCTCAACCCCGGCATCAAGCTGGTCGAGCCGATCACGACGGCAGCCGCCGCCGAGATCCGCGCCGTGCTGGGCGAGCATCTCGGGGCGACGCTCGTCGAATCGGCCGATCCGGCCTGGACCCCCGACCCGGCCTGCGAGCCGATGCGCACCACCTTCCGCCAGGCGCTCGCGCGGCTGGTGCCGGTGTTCATGCCCGAGCTGCTGTTCCGCCTGCGCGCCGATGGCCAGCCGCTCTTCGAGGCGTTCGCCGCAGCTATCCGGCCGACCGAGTTTCTCCCCGGCCGCGTGTTCGGCAACGGCGACATGGCCCCGATCGACTACATGGTGGCGATGGCCGAGGGACGGATCGACCCGCCGCCCAACCTCGACATCGCCACCATCCAGGAGCAGGAGCTGGCGCCCACCTTCCGCTTCCACATCTCGCAATATCTGCAGCGCCGGGCCGCCGATTGGGCCGAGAAGGGATATCGGGAGAGCTTGGCGGACTGGGCGGCGTTGAACGCGCGCTCGTCGTTCTGGGGCGATGATCAGCGGGCCGCCTTCCTCAACTGGGAGGAGGTGACGGACCCGCGCAACCGACTGGACGGTCGGCAAGGGGTCAACGAACGCATCATGCTGCGCGAGCTGCTGCGGCGGGTGGACATGATGGTGCTGCTCGAGAACCGGCTCGACGCGCTGGTGCGGCTGCACACGCCCCTGCCTCCGGGCCTCATCGGCGGCGCGATCGAGCCGGGGACGCCGCAAAATCTTCGGCTCGAATCGTTCTACGGCCCGAATGCCGGGCTGACCGAGGTGCTGGTGCCGGCCGGCTACGTCCGCGTGGCTTATGACCCGGTGTTCCGGCTCAGCGCCGACCGCCTGCGCTACGAGCCGACCTTGTCGGACGAGCCCACCGAGATCGCCGCACCTGGGCTGCCGTTCTCGCTGGTGTTCCGCGCCGAACCGGGCGCCGAGGACGTCCTGCTGCGGATCGCATCGGCCTACGAGGGCGCCTCCAAGCGGCGGATCCCGCCACCGGCGTTTCATTCGGCCTAGCGCCCCGGGCCTGCCCTTCCGCTCCGAACCATGGCGCGGTAGCACCGGGCGATGGGTGAGACACGCGACAAGCCGGAACGGACCCGCAGCCAACGGCTCGCCCCGGGCGACCGCAAGCGGCAGATCCTCGATGCCGCCGTGCGCTATTTCGCCGAGGTCGGGTTCGACGGCGGCACACGGGAACTGGCGCGGCGGCTGCAAGTCACGCAACCCCTCATCTACCGCTACTTCCCGTCCAAGGAAGACCTGATTCAGGCCGTCTATCAGGAAGTCTATCTCACCCGCTGGCAGCCGGATTGGGAGCGCGCCTTGAGCGACCCGGCCAAGCCGATCCGGGATCGGCTGATCAACTTCTATACGCAATTCACCCGCGCCGTGTTCACGCCGGAATGGATCCGCATCTACCTGTTCGCCGGACTGCGGGGGCTCGAGATGAACCAGTGGTGGATCACCTTCGTGGAGCATCACCTGCTGCGCCGATTGGCCGAAGCGCTGCGGCAAGCGCATGACCTGCCGAGCCCGGACACGCATCCGATCAGCGCCGAAGAGATCGAGCTCTGCTGGCTGTTCCACGGGGGCATCTTCTACTACGGCCAGCGCCGCGAAGTGTACGGGCAGGAGAGCGAGGTGACCCTGGCCTCTTTCATCGAAACCAGTGTGGACGCACTGCTGAACGGGCTGCCCACCACGGTTCGGGCGCTGCTGGGCGGCGAACCAGGCCGGGTTGACAGGAAGCGCGCCGCAGTTCGATGATCGTTCGATAAATAGAGGGTTGGACGATCCACGTGGCATCCGGTGCGCCTCGGCGCGCGATCATCATCGGTGGCTCCATCGGTGGCTTGTTCGCCGCTTTGTTCCTGCGGCGGCAGGGTTGGGACGCGACCGTATTCGAGCGCGTGCCGACGCCGCTCGCCAGCCGCGGCGCGGGGATCATCACCCATCCGGAGTTGCGCGCGATCCTCGAGCGGCTCGGCTTGGATGCCGAACGAGATTTCGGCGTCGCGGTAGAGGAGCGGGTGACGCTTGGAGCGGATGGCCGCGTGATCGGCAGCTTTCCCTGCGCACAGGTCGCGACCTCGTGGGACCGCCTGTTCCGCATGCTCCGCGCGGCCTTCCCGGACGAGTGCTACCGGCACGCGGCGGAGTTGAGCGCCATCGAGCAGCATCCGGACGGCGTGCGGGCGATCTTCGCCGACGGGCGGCAGGCGGCGGGCGATCTGCTGATCGGCGCAGATGGCGTGCGCTCGATGGTGCGCCATTTGCTCGCGCCCGAAATCGCTCCGGTCTATGCCGGTTATGTGGCCTGGCGCGGGCTGCTCGCCGAATCGGCGGTCGCGCCAGACATCTTTGGCCGATTCAGCTTTTGCCTGCCGCCTGGTGAGCAGATGCTCGGCTATCCCGTCGCGGGCGAGAACAACGATCTACGGCCGGGTCACCGTCGGTTCAATTTCGTCTGGTATCGACCGGCTGACGAGGCCGGGGCGCTGCCGGACCTGCTCACGGATGCGCGGGGCCAGACCCACAGCCTGTCGATCCCTCCGCCCCTGATCCGGCCAGAGGTCACCGCCTCCATGCGAGAGGCGGCGCGGCGAACGCTCGCGCCGATCTTCGCCAACGTCGTCGCGGCGACCGCCCTCCCCTTTCTGCAGCCGATCTATGACTTGGAATCGACGCGGATCGCGTGGGACCGGGTCGCGCTGTTGGGCGACGCGGCCTTCGTGGTGCGGCCGCATGTCGGGGCCGGCGTGACGAAGGCAGCCGAGGACGCGGCCAGCCTGGCCGCCGCGCTCGCCAACGCGCCCGGCCTGCCCGCGGCGCTCGAGCGCTACCAGTCCGAGCGGCTGCCGGCCGGGCGGCGGCTGCTGCGCCGGGGACGGCATCTGGGCGCCTACATGCAGGCCCAGCAGAGCACGGACGAGGAGCGCCAGGCCGCCGCCCGCCACCACACACCCGCGGCGGTGATGACGGAAACGGCCCTGCTCGACTTCTAGCTCAGGCCGAACAGCGCCTGTGCATTACCCCCGGCGATCTTGGCGAAGGTCGCTTCGTCCAACCCGGCCGAGGCGAGGTGACTCACCGGGTCGCTCTCGGCCATGTCGTACGGGTAATCGGTGCCCATCAGGACGTGATCAGGGCCGAACACCTCGATCAGATGCCGCAACTGGTGCGGCGTGAAGACCACGGAGTCGACGTAGACGCGCTTGAGATACGTCGTCGGCGGCTCCTTGAGCTCCCCGCGCGCGTCCGAGCGGGCGCCCCACGCGTGGTCGATCCGGCCGGAATAGCCGCCGAGATAGCCGCCACCGTGCACCGCGATCAGCTTCAGCCCGGGATGCCGCGCGAGCACGCCGTCGAAAATCAGATAGTGCAGCGCAAGCGTCGTCTCGAGCGGGTTGCCGATGACGTTGTTGAAGTAGAACCGGGTCATCCGGCTGGCCTCGGTGAAGCCGTTCGGATGGATCAGAACCACCGCGCCCAGCTCTTCGGCTTTCTCCCAGAACGGGGCGAATTGCGGGTCCGACAGCTCGAGGCCGTTCACGCTGGTCAGAATGTGCGCGCCCTTCATGCCGTCCTCGCGCATGCTCCGCTCGAGCTCGTCCGCCGCCGCCTTGCCGTCCTGCATCGGCACCGTGCCGATCGCGGCGAAACGCTCCGGCTTCTGCGCGGCGAACGCGGCCAAGCCCGCGTTGACGATTCGCGCCGCCTTAATCCCGATCTCGAGCGGCACGGTATAGGTGCACTGCGGCGGCGGCGGCATGATGATCTGCACGTCGATGCCGGCCGCGTCCATGTCGGCCAGGCGGACGCCGAGATCGACCATGTTCGGCCGGCGGTCCTGGTCCTGCTTGCGGTTCAACGCCTTGGTCGGCTCGGTCGCGAAATGCGCCAGCGGCACCTTGCTCAAGTCAACGTGCGGCTGCGTCAGCGCGGCCGCCTCCGGCACCATGACGTGCGAGTGCATGTCGATGGTGACGCTGCGGGGACGCACGTCGCGGCCGGGTCGGCCATGCGTCCGCGCGGCGGTGGCGCCGTAATGATTGGTCTCGTCTGCCAACGAACTCTCCTTCAGAACACGCCGAGATGGCGGTTGATCGTCTCGTGGTCGGCAGCCAGCGCCGCCGCATCACCCTGCATGACGACCCGGCCGGTATTCAGCACCGCGACGTCGTCGGCCAGGGACAGCGCGAGATGCACGTTCTGCTCGACCAGGATCATCGACAGACCCTCGCGCTTGAGCGCCGCGATCGTCTCGCCGATCTCGGTGACCATCTTCGGGGCGAGCCCTTCCGACGGCTCGTCCAACAGCAGCACGCGCGGATTTCCCATCAGCGCGCGGCCGATCGCCAGCATCTGCTGCTCGCCGCCGGACAGCAGCCCGGCCCGTTGCGACGCCCGCTCGCGCAGGCGCGGGAAGGTGTCGAACACCCGCTCGGCCGTCCAGGCGGCACCACGGACCTTCCGGGCGGCCACTGCCAGGTTCTCGCGGACGGTCAGCGACGGAAAGATGCGCCGCCCCTGCGGCACGATGGACACGCCCTGACGCACGACCTGCTCGGGCACCAGCGCGCGCAGCCGCTCGCCGAACACGCTGACGCTGCCGCCCCGCACGCGCACGAAGCCCATGATCGCGCCCATGCAGGTCGTCTTGCCGGCGCCGTTGCGCCCTAGCAATGCCAACAGCCGGCCTTCGCCGAGAGTTAGGCTCACGCCGTGCAGCACGTGGCTGTCGCCATAGACCGCGTCGATCTCGTGCAGGACGAGCGCGTCAGCCACCGAAATACACCTCCCGCGTCCGGGGGTCGGCGACCACCTCCGCACGCGTGCCTTCCAGCACGACCGAGCCGAAATTGAGCAGGGTGATGCGGTCCGCGAGCGCGAGCGCGACGTCCATGTCGTGTTCGATCAGCACGATCGAAACCGTTCGCGGCAGCGCCTCGAGCACGGCGCGCACGGTCACCCGCTCCTCCGCCGAAAGCCCGGCGAGCGGCTCGTCCAGCAGCAGCAGCCGGGGCTGTTGCGCCAGCACCATCGCGAGCTCGAGCCGGCGCCGTTCGCCGTACGACGTCTCCGCCGCGACGCGCCCGGCTTGGTCCTGCAGCCCGACCGTCTCCAACGCGGCCAGCGCCCGCGCGTTGACGTCATGCCGGCGCGCAAACGATCCCCACGGGATCCAACCGAGCGTGCTGGTGCCGATGGCCGCCAACGCGACGTTGTGCAGCAGCGTCTCGCCCGGGAACAGCGTCAGCACCTGGTAGGTCCGCCCCAAGCCGGCCCGCGCCCGCGCCCGGACCGGCAGGCCGTGCAACTCTTGGCCGAACACCTGCACGCTGCCCGCATCCGCCCGCAGATCGCCGCATATGAGGTTGAACAGCGTGGTCTTGCCGGCGCCGTTCGGCCCGATCAGCAACCGCCGCTCGCCCGGCATGACGGTGAGCGAAACGCCTTGGGTCGCGGCAACGCCGCCGAACGATTTGCACAGCCCCTCGACCTGCAGCGCCGGAGTCGTCATCGCCTCAGGCCCGGGCCGGCGCACGTCGCGGCGTGCGGCGCGAGAAAAGCGGCGCCAGACCGGGCACCAGGCCCCGCGGCATGAACATCACGGCCACGATGAAGATGAGCCCGAGCAGGGCCGACCACCGGTCCACGTAGGAGCTGATCACCGTCTTCACGACCGTGATCACGGCCGCGCCGGCCACGGGACCTGCGAGCGTGCCGGCGCCGCCGAGCACCACCATCAGCAGCACCTCGGCCGATTGCTGCAACGACATGGTCTGCGGGCTGATGAACCCGTAATCCCAGATGTAGAGCAGCCCAGCGATCGAACCCCAGAACCCGGCCAGCACGAAAGCCGCCCACTGCATCAGCCACACCGGATGCCCCAGCATGCGCATGCGCCGCGGCTGGTCGCGCGAGCCCCGCAAACATGCGGCGAAAGGCGACCGGGAAAGCTGCCACAGCGCCGCCAGCGCGAGCAGGAAGACCAGCGCCACCAAATAGTAAAACGACCGCGGCTGCATCAGGTCGATGCCCGGCAACACCGGCCGCGCCGCCCGCAGCCCGTTGTCGCCCCCGGTCAGCCAGACCCAGCGGTAGGACAGCCCCCAGACCACCTGCCCCAACGCCAGCGTGATCATCAGGAAGCCCAGCCCCGCCGCCCGCAGCGCCAGCACGCCGAAGCCCGCCGCCAACACCGTTCCGCACAGCACGGCCAGGATGGCGGAAGCGGTGACGCCCAGGCCGGTATTGGCCATCAGCCAGGCATAGGCATAGGCCGGCACGCCCAGGTAGACGGCATGCCCCAGCGAGGACATGCCGCAGTAGCCGATCAGGATGTTGAGGCTGAGCGCGAGCACCGCGGCGACCAGGACGTGCGTCGCGATCGCCACGTAGAACGCACCCGGCAACAGCCAGGGCAGGACAGCCAGCGCCGCAATGATGACGAGGGCGACGGGGATGATCCTCAAGGGGCGGCCCGCCCGAACAAGCCTTCGGGTTTGAACACCAGCGCCAGCACCATCGGCAGGAACAAGACGACATAGGCGAAGTCAGGCAGTAGCGCGTTGCCGAAATTGTAGATGAAGCCGATCAGGAAACTGCCGACGAGCGCGCCCCCGAGACTGCCGACGCCGCCCAGGATCACGACGATCAGCGCCAGCGGCAGCATGTCGGTGTCGAGCCCAGGATAGGCGGACAGGATCGGCCCGCCCACGACCCCGCCGAAGCCGGCCAGCGCGGCGCCCAGGAAGAACACCGTGTTGAACAGCGCGCCGACACGGATCCCGACGCCTCTGGCCATCATCCGGTCATCTACCCCCGCCCGGATCATGGCGCCGAGCCGCGTGTAGTTCAGCAGCAGCACGAGCAACACCAGCGCGACCACTGCGACTACAAGCACGACGAGGCGGTACGTGGGGAACGCATAGCCGAACAGGCGCAGCGGCCGGCTGAGCGAAGCCGGGCTTGCCAACGGCATCGGATCGCCGCCCCAGGTGCTGAGGCAGAAATCGGCGATGATGAAGGCGATGCCCAGCGTCACCAGCACCTGGCCTTGCTCGTTGCCGGCCAGCCGGCGCAGCAGCAGCCGCTCCAGCACCGCCCCAAACGCGCCCACCCCGATCGCCACTGCCAGCGCGGCGGCCCAGAGCGGCCAGTCAAGCCCCAGCAACGTGGCGCCCAGATAGGCCCCCAGCATGAACAATGCGCCGTGCGCGAGGTTGGGAATCCGCAACAACCCGAAGATCAGCGAGAACCCGGCCGCGAGCAGGAACAGCAGCCCGCCGAACGCGACGCTGTTCAACGTCTGGATCAGCCAGAACTGCATGGAGGCTATTTGTCGAGGTTGCGAGCCGGCGGGTAATCGCGCGCGTAGACCGGCTCCTTCAGGAACGCGGCCGGGTCATAGGTCCAGAACTGGCTCACGTCCGGATAGGTCTTGATCACGGTGTTAACCAGGCGGTTGCCCTTCTTCTCGACCTTGCGGATGTAGACGTTGCCGACGACGTTGCCGAACTTGTCGAACCGGACGCGGCCGCGGGCGGTGTCGGGGAAATCGCCTTCCCGAACCGCCTTGATGAAGGCGGCCTTGTCCTCGATCTTGCCGCCGATCATGCCGAGCGCCGCGTTCATGACCTGCGCGGCGACATACGTTCCGGCCGCGTAGTAACCGGGCTCGACTTTGTATTCGGCCAGCATGCCGGACACGAAGACCTTGTTGGACGGGTTGTCGAGCTGCGCCGAATACCAGTTGGTCGAGATCATGCCGATCGCGTCCGGCCCCATCTGCTGCAGTACCGCCTCGTCGACGGCGGTCATGCCGCCCACGATCGGCATCGTGCCGCCATATTCCTTATATTGCTTGAAGAAACGGAACCCGTTCGACCCGGCGAACGACATGAATATCCCGTCCGCGTTCTTCAGCTGCGCGATGAAAGTGCCGTAGTCCGGCGCGTTGAGCGGGGGCCACAGCTTCTGCACGATCTGGCCGCCCTCGTCCTCGAACACGCGCTGGAAGCCCGCGTTCTGCTCCTGGCCATAGGCGATGTCGTCGCCGATGGTGATCATGCGGTTGTATTTCAGCTCCTTGCGCGAGTAGTCCGCCAGCGGCTGCGCACACTGCGCCGAGGACGACGTCACGCGGCAGAACCACGGATCCGGATGGCGCTGCGTGATGTCTTCCGCGGCCGCGACGCTGAATACCGGAATGCCGCGCTCCTTGGTGTAATCATCGATCGCCAGCGCTTCGAACGCAGCGAGCGGGCCGATGATGGCCGACACGTTGTCGCGCTCGACCAGCTCCTGCGTCTTGGTGCGCGTGTTGGCGGGAACGCCGCCGGTGTCGGCGGTCGAGAGCTCGATCGGGCGTCCGGCCATCTTGTTGCCGTTCTGCTTCAGCCAGAGCTGCAGCCCCTGCTCCATCTGGATGCCGCCGGCCGCGAGCGGGCCGGTCTTGACGGTCAGGAACCCGAGCCGGATCGGCCCGCTCTCCTGCGCCCGGGCCCGCCCGGCAAGCCCGAGGGCGAGACCGCTGCCGATCAGTGTGCGTCGGTTGATGGTGGTCATGAAGCCTCCGGGGACGGGGGAATGATGGGCAGGATGAGGACGGGTTGCTGGCCGGGGCCGGCGTGCAGCGTGGTGCGGCCGGCGAACAGTTCGGGCGGCCGGTCGACCGGGTCGTCGTGCAGAAACGGGCCGCAGCCGCGCAGCACGTTTTTGAAGTTGGAAAGCCGCCCGCCCTCGGCCGCCGACTCGTAATCGCGTCCGCGCACCGTCAGCGCGATCCGATGACCCGGCGGCACCACGATGCTCGTCGGCCAGATCTCGATGTCGAGCTGGACGACCTCTCCGGGGGTGAGCGGCTGCGGATCGGTATGCGTATGATACGGGCGGTAGGGCCGCGAGAGCGCCGGGTCGAGCGCACGGTGCGAGGCGCGCAGCCAGCCCTGGCCGATCGGCGTGTGCGGATCGATCGCGCCCTGGAAGGTGATCTCGCGCAGGTCGGGCGTGAACACGCGCAGGATCACGAACAGATCCGCGTCCGCCGTGCTGGACGACATGAACAGCCGCACCGCGGATGGGCCGGTGATCTCCGTCGGCGCGGCGGCGGGCGGCGCGATGAACGTCACGCCGTCGCCCATCGCATCGAATGCCAGCGTGCCGGGCGCGGAGTGCGGCCCGAGCGCGCCGTCATGCAGGTCGAGCTCGAACTCCGTCCACTGCGTGCGCGGGATCGGCCAATCGGCTTCCGCGCGCGCCTCGAACCGATCGGGATGCCGGACCTGGAGCAAGACGCGCGGCTGCTCGGACCAATCGGACGCGGGATCTTGCTTGAGGAAATGGTCGAAAAAGCGGCGCTGCAGCGTGCGGCCGTAATCCGTGTAGAAATGCGTCCAGTGCTCGATCCCGTGCGCCTCGAGCCACTTCTCGGTCGACGCCGCGCGCATGAACCCCTCGAAATTGCCGCGCGGATGCAGCCCCTGGCCGCCCCAATTGGCCGCCGACAGGAACGGCACCGTCACCCGCGACCAGTCGGGCGAGCGCGCTCGGTGGTACTCGTCGTCGAGCGGATGGGCCAGGATCTCGCGCCCGAAATCGCACCGGTTCGCCTCGAGCGTCGCCTCGTCGAGCGTGTCGGGGCCGCAGACCAGCTCTCCGGTGACGACGCTGCGCGGGCCGCGCTCGCCCAGCCCGTGCTGCACGGTCTTCACCTGCATGTCGTACCAATTAGCCCAGAACGTGCTGACGATGCCGCCGTGGTGGGTCATGTCGCGATACCAGTCGGCCGCGCCCTCCCAAATGCACATCGCGGCCAAATGCGGCGGCTGGCGACTGGCGACCTGCCACTGGTTGATCCCGTAGTAGCTGATCCCGTTCAGCCCGACCCGGCCGTTGCTCCACGCCTGCACGCCCGCCCACTCGATGCAGTCGTAGAAATCCTCCGTCTCACGCGGGCTGAAATGGTCCACGTAGCCCGGCGAGCGCCCGCAGCCGCGACTATCCACCCGCACGCAGACATAGCCGTGCGGGACCCATTTCTCCGGGTCGACCACTTCCCAGTTCTGGTAGGCGTTGCTCGACCCCTCGGCCACGTCCGGATGCTGCGAGACCATGCGGTCCCAGGCGCTCGGATAGCCCTGCTGGAACGAGAGCCCCTTGGCGTAGGGTCCGTAGGTGAGCAGTACCGGATGGCGCCCCTCCTGCAGGGGGCGGAACACGTCGGCGCGCAGCACGAGACCGTCGTCCATGACGATCCCGACATCCCAGTCGATGCGCATTCCGTCGCGTATGTCGCCGTCACCCATGCAGACGTTCCCGGCAGCGGCTGAGCCGCATGTCTTGATTATCGATCGACAGATAAGCCCGCAGTCGCGACCGACGCAAGCGGGTTACCGACGCAAACGGGTTACCGGGGCAACCCGGCCATCCGCTGCAGCACGTCGCACACCGCCGCCGTGTCGTGCGCGGCATGGCCGAGCGACATCGCGCTGGCGTAGACCGGGATGCAAGCGCTGAGCAGCGGGGTCGGCACGCCCAGCGCCGTGGCGAACTGGCCGATGATGGCCATGTCCTTCTGCCAGATCGACACCTTCATCGTCGCCGGCTCGTATTCGCCGCTCGCCATCATGGGCGCCCGCAGCTCGAACACACGGGAGGTGCCGGCCCCCGCCCCGATCAATTCCACGATCTGCTTCGGGTCGAGCCCCGCCTTCTCCCCCAGCACCATCGCCTCGGCGGAAGCGACGTTGTGGATCGCGACCAGCAGGTTGGCGACGTATTTCATCCGGCTGCCGTTGCCATAGGCGCCCACGTCGTGCGTCGCCCGGGCGAAGCCCTCGAAGAACGGCGCGATGCGGGCGATCGTGGCGCTGTCCCCGCTGGCGTAGATCACCAGGTCGCGGACCTTGGCCTGCGCGCCGGTGCCGCTGATCGGGCAGTCGAGCGCCGTGTGGCCTGCCGCCGCGAGCACCTCGCCGAAGCCCAGCTTGTCTTCGAGCGCCATCGTGCTGACCTCCACGACGACACGTGGCGCCGTCTTCGCGGCCGCGATCGCGCTGGCCGTCGCGTGCAGCGCGGCGGGAGACGGCAAGCTGGTCATGAGCACGGGCGCCACCGCCACGACCCCGGCCACATCCTCGTGAACGGTCACGCCGGAAGCCGCCGCGGCCTCACGCGCCGCCGGGCTCGGGTCATACCCGTGCACGCGCCAGCCGCTCTGCACGAGATTGGCGGACATGGCGCCGCCCATGATGCCCAGGCCGATGACGCCGGCTTCTTTTTCCATGCGTTTGCTCCCTATGATGTGGCCGAATGTGTCGATCGACCGATAAATAAGCTGCAACCACGGGGAACGTCCATGCGCATCGGATTTGCTGGAATGGGAAAGATGGGCGCCGCCATGGCCGCGCGCCTGGCCGAGCAAGGGCAGCCGCCGACCGTGTGGAACCGCACCCGGGCCCGCGCCGAGGCGACCGGCCTCGCCGTCGCGGACACGCCGCGCGCCCTGGCGGAAGGTGCGGACCTGATCCTGACCAGCCTGTTCGACGACGACGCCGTCCATGCCGTCTTCCACGAGACCGACGGACTGCTCGCGGCCGACCTGACCGGCAAGCTGGTCGTGGAGATGAGCACCCTCCGGCCGCACACGCAGATCGCGCTCGCCGAAGCGGTGGCGGCGCGGGGCGGCGCTGCCCTCGAATGTCCGGTGGGCGGCACGACGGGGCCGGCGCGGGCCGGAACGCTGCTCGGCATGGCGGGCGGCGAGGCCGCCGACGTGGCCCGGGCGGGGCCGGTGCTCGATCTGCTCTGCCGCCGGGTCGAGCACGTGGGCGGCCACGGTGCGGCAGCCGCGCTGAAGCTCGCGATCAACCTACCTTTGCTGGTGTTCTGGCAATCGTTCGGCGAGGCCAACGCGCTGGTCCGCCATCTCGGCCTCGACCCGGCCTGGTTGGTCGAGTTCTTCGCCGACACCTCCGGCGCGCCGACCGTGTTGAGGAACCGCGGCAAGGCGATCGCGGCGACCTTGGCCGGGTCGGACCCCGACGCCGTCACCTTCGACATCGACTCGATCCGCAAGGATCTGGCGACCATGGTGGCCGAAGCCGCCGGGCGCGGTGTGCCCCTGCCCGCCGCCTCGGCCGCCCTCGCCAGCTTCGACCAGGCGAGCCAAGCCGGCTGGGGCGGTCGGGACTGCACCTGGTTGCCGGCTTTCTGGGCGGCAAAGGCCGGGTGACCATCAGCCGGGCTGATGGCCGGGTGCACAATCGATAATGACGGCAGCGAGCCGGCTTGGCTTATGCTGCCACCATCATAGCCCCGATGGAGACCATGCAGCTCGGTTTCTTCACCATGCCGATCCACCCGCTCGACAAGGACTGGCGTCAGTCTCTGCGCGAGGATCGCGAGACCTTCGTGCTGGCCGACAAGCTCGGCTTCAGCGAAGCCTATGTCGGCGAGCACACGACGGACAAGGCGGAGAACATCACCTCCTGCGTGCTGTTTCTGGCGAGCCTCGTCGGGCACACCAAGCGCATCCGGCTCGGCACCGGCACCGTCAACCTGCCCAACACGCACCCGGCCCGGGTCGCGGGCGAGATCGCCATGCTCGACCACCTGCTGGACGGACGCCTCAACTTCGGCATCAGCCCGGGCGGCCTGCCGTCGGACGCCGAGGCATTCGGCACCCTGGGTGCGGATCGCGCGGCCATGTTCGTGGAAGCGATCGACCAGGTGCTGCAGATCTGGGCGTCCGAGCCGCCCTACAACATCGTCGGCAAATACTGGTCGATCACGACGGAAAAGACGCTGATCGCCGACATCGGCCAGGGCCTGATCCCCAAGCCGCTACAAGCGCCGCATCCGCCCATCGTCGTCACCGTCGTCGCGCCGTTCTCCAAGGGCGTGACGGAGGCGGCAGCACGCGGCTGGGAGCCGATCAGCGCGAACTTCCTGATGCCGCAATGGGTCCGCAGCCACTGGCCCAAATACGTCGAGGGCTGCGCCCGCGCGAACCGGCCGGCGGACCCGGCCAACTGGCGCGTCGCCAAAAGCATCTGCGTCGCCGACGACCGCGAGACGGCGCGCCGCTACGCGACCGACCCGGACAGCCCCTACCGCTTCTACTACAAGCAGCTGCTGACCAAGATGAAGCGCGCCGGCCGGGCCGAGCTGTTCAAGGAAGACCGCAGCCAGTCGGACGACAGCGTCTCGCTCGACGCCATCTGCGACCGCCTGATCATCCACGGCACGCCGGACGAGGTCGCCGACAAGCTGCTCGCCTTCCGCGACGAAGTCGGCGATTTCGGCACCCTGCTCTACGCCGGCCACGACTGGGCCGACCGCGACATCGCTCGCCGCAGCAAGGTGCTGATGGCCGAGCAGGTGATGCCCAGCGTCAACGCGGCGATCGGCCGGGAGCGCAACGCGGCGGAGTAACGCCCCTCCTCCAAGGGACGCGAATGCCGAGCCACGTCGCTGCTATCGGTGTCCGCCGATTGATGTGCCGGGTGCCGCCCCGAGCGATCCGCTGCTGATCCCGCTGCCGCCGACGGACGTACCCGGCGCCGCACCAAGCGATTGGCTGCTGGTACTGCCCCCGACCGCGGTCCCCGGTGCGGCGCCAACGGACCGGCCGCCGCCCATCGTCGGTGCCGTCGGCGTCGCGCCGGAGGCTGGTTGGTTGGAAGCGTTCGGCTGGCCTGAGCTTTGGGCGTAGGCACCGACCCCGGCACTGCCGAGGAGCATCGCGCTGGAGAGCGCGATTGCCTTGATTGTCTTCACCATCAGAAATCCTCCAACGACGCCCGGTATTTGGGCGCCGTCGGGCTTGTTCCCGATAAACTCTCCTTGCGTGACGCGGGCGGTCCCACTGCCGGCCTAGGGAGACCGGCGGTCAGGTCAGCCCGCCAGTGATGCGGCGATGTTCACGCCGAGCGCGATGACGGCCGTGTTGAACAGGTAGGCCACCATCGAGTGCGCGAGCACGAGCTGGCGCATGGAGGCGGATTGGGTGGTGACATCGCTGACCTGGCTCGCCACCGCGATGCAAAACGAGAAGTAGAGGAATTCCGAATACGTCGGGGTGTCGTTACCAGGGAAGCTCAGCCCGGTCCCGCGACGCCAGAACTCATGGGCGTAGTGGGTCGTGAAGATCATGTGGATGAAGAACCACGACAGCACCACCGTCGCCCCCGCCAGTGCCTCGATCCAACCGGCGTGAGGTTTGCCGTGCACTTGGGCGAGTTCGGCGACGATGGCGCCCAGCGAGGCGAGCGCCGCGGCGATCGTTGCGGCCAGCACGCCCCAGCGCCCCTCGTCGAGCAAGGCGGACACACGCTGGAGGCTATCGGAGGTTGAATGCCGGATCAGAACCAGAAACGTCACGACATATGCGACGACCCCGAGGTCCCAGCCAACCAACACGGCCGTCATGGCCTGTAGCGTAATCGACGCGACCGCGCTGACCACGATGGCGACCGCAAGGCCCACCAGCAAGGAAGGTCGATATCGCAAGTGGCGCAGCGCTTTGATCATGATCCCTCGCCCGATCGGAGCACGCGGGTCATATGCGCGGCAGCTATCCCTGCCAATCTGCCCCCCACCCCCCCCCAAGGCCCGAAACGCCCAACAAATTGGGAGCCCCCCACCCCCCCCCCCCAGGCGCCCCACCCCCAAAAAAAAAAAAGT
>JAVVHH010000042.1:0-26518 GCA_032249615.1 Acetobacteraceae bacterium | reverse complement strand
GTCCTCGTTGAACCCGATCAGATGGATTTCCGGCACATTCCCTCCCTCATCTCGGCATCAGCACCATGACAGAAGCGCTCAACCAGGCCAGCGTCGCCGCGCGCCTTATGTCCCTCGCCCGCGCCCGGCAAGACCTGCCGGCAACGCTGACGGATGCGGACAGCGTGGCCGCGTCGGCGTCACCCGATGCCGGCACGGACGAGCTGGTCGCGGCCCTGCAAGGCGCCATTGCCGATCGGCTTGCGCCGGTGGCGCGCCGCAACCCCGACATAGCGTTCGCCGAGGCAGCCGAGCGAAGCGAGGAGCTGAGCGGACGCCCGCCCGGCGTCCCTGCCCTGCAAGCGCTGGCAACGCTCGTGGCGAGGGCCGCCGGGCTGGACCCGGCGGATGCCAACCAACTCCGCCAGCGGCTGGTGGCCGCCGAGCAGAGCCGGCGGGCGGCGGCGGCGGCGGCCAAGGAGCGCGCCCGCGCGCTGGAGCAGTCCGAGCAGCAACGGCGGCGCGAGTGGGAAAGCGAGCTCGTGGGCGCCGAGGCGCTGCCGGCCCTGCTGGGCGTGCCGCGGCGCCTGGTCGATCGCTGGCTGGCGGAAGGGCTGATCCCCGTCGCGCGGACCACCACGACACGGCAGAACGGCCAGATCGTCGAGGAGCTCGACTTCCATCCTGAGCAGATCGCGGCTCTCCTGCCGCAGGTCGCGCGCTGGAAGGGCCTGGAGCCTGATGCGCAGCGCAAGGTCCGCGTGCCCAACGGCGCGATCGCGCGCCGCGCCGGGTTGGACCGATTTGCCGCGCATTTCGCCGAGGCGCGGGCGCTGGACCGGCGGATCACGCTGGTGGTCGGGCCCACCAACTCCGGGAAGTCCCACTACGCGCTGGACCGGCTGGCGGCCGCGGAAAGCGGAGTGGCCCTTGCGCCGCTGCGGCTGTTAGCGCTCGAGTTCCAGGACGCGCTGGCGGCCCGCGGCGTGCCGGCGAGTCTCATTACGGGCGAGGAGCGGCATATCGTGCCGGGGGCGCAGCATGTGGCCTGCACCGTCGAGATGGCCAACACCGGGCGCATCGTCGACGTGGCGATCGTCGATGAGGCGCAGATGCTGGCCGATCCGGACCGGGGTGCGTCGTGGACGGCCGCGATCATGGGCATTCCCGCGCGCGAGGTGATCGTGCTCGGCGCCCCGGATTGCCAGCCGCTGGTGCAGCGCCTGGCGGAGTTGTGCGACGAGCCAATGGAGGTGGTGCGGCTGGAACGCAAGAGCCCGCTGCGCGTGGCCGATGAGTCCGTCGGCATCGGCGCGATCGGGCCCGGCGACGCCATCGTCGCGTTCTCGCGGCGCGAGGTGTTCGCCATGCGGGAACAGGTGGTCGCCCGCGGCCTCACGCCCGCGGTGATCTACGGGGCGCTCGGGCCGGAGGTGCGTCGTGCGGAAAGCCGCCGCTTTCGCGAGAACGAAGCACCCGTGCTGGTCGCGACCGACGCGATCGGGATGGGTCTCAACCTGCCGATCCGCCGTGTGCTGTTTTCGAGCCTGATGAAATGGGACGGCCGGGAAGACCGCTCGTTGACGCCCGCCGAGGTGCGCCAGATAGGCGGCCGGGCCGGACGCTACGGGCAGCATGAGGAGGGCGTCGTCGCCGTGCTCTCGGGCGGCGGCGAACCGAGGCGGCTGCGCGCGCTGATGGGGACGGAGCCGGCGGCGCCCGCCGACCTGCGCCCACTCGTCTCGCCGGACCGCCGGATCGTGCAGGGCGTGGCGGAAGAACTGGGCACGCAATCGCTCCTGGAGACGCTGCGGCGGATCAGCAAGGCGGTGCTGCGGCCGGGTGATCCCAACTACCGGCTCGCCGACCTCGAACAGCAGATGGAGATCGCCGCCGCCATCGACGGTACCGGCTTGTCGCTGCTGGACCGATGGACCTATGCGCTGTGCCCGGTCGACCTACGCGACGCCGGCATCGAGCGGCTGCTGCGCTGGGGCGTGGACCACGCGGCCGGCGTGCAGATAGCGCCGCCGAGCGTCGGGCACCTCCCGCCGCCGGAGCGCGCCGACCAGACAGCGCTGGAGCGCGCCGAGAAGGTCGCCAAGCGGCTCGTGTCATGGCGCTGGCTGGCCCAGCACTATCCGGAAACCTACGCGGAAACCGATCGCGCCAACGAGGAGCGGCGGCGGCTCGACACCTTTATCGAAATGGTGCTGCGGCAACAGGCGATTGGGCGGGCGCGGCGATTCCAGCGCGGGGGCGGCAAGCCCCGGGAGCCACGCGACCCGGCGCCCACCCCTGCCCCCTCAAGTCGCAAGCGCTCCGGCGGGACCCGCCGCTCCTGAGCCGTTAAGTTCCGCAGAACGTGGCCAGCACGCGCTCCTCTGGCCGCGGCGGCAGGGTAAAACGTTCGAGCCCTGGGCGCTCCTCGAAGGGTCGGGCCAGCACGTCGAGCAATTGCTCGAACGGGGCGTAGTTGGCGTCTTGGGTCGCGGCGGAAAGCGCGGCTTCGACCAGGTGATTGCGCGGGATGTAGAGCGGGTTCACGGCCCGCATCGCCCGCGCACGGTCGGGGCAGGGCTCGGCGGCAAGCCGGGCGTGCCAGGCCGGCGCCCATGCGTCGAAAGCAGCGGCCGGGCTGAACAGCGCGCGGACGGGTTCATCATTGCCGTCGGCGGCGTCGGCGAGGGCGCGGAAAGTCAGCGTCCAATCGGCGGCGCCCTCCTGCATGTGGCGGAGCAGGTCTTGCGTCAGGTCGTCATCGCCATCGCCATCGCGCTCGGTCTCGAGGCCGATCTTGCGGCGCAAGCCCCCCAGGTAAGCCGTCTCGAAGCGCTCCCCGAACCCGGCGATCGCCGCCTTGGCGATCTCGATGGCGTCTTCCTGCGCGGGCGCCAGCAGCGGCAGCAGCGTTTCGGCGAACCGCGCTAGGTTCCAGCCGGCGATGCGGGGTTGGCGGCCATAGGCGTAGCGCCCGGCGTGGTCGATCGAGCTGAACACCGTCGCCGGGTCGTATTGGTCCATGAAAGCGCATGGGCCGTAATCGATCGTCTCGCCGGAGATGGAGACGTTGTCGGTGTTCATGACGCCGTGGATGAAGCCGACTAGGAGCCAGCTGGCGACCAGCTCGGCCTGACGCGCGACGACGGCGCGGAGGAAAGCGGGGTAATCGCCGGCGCAGTCCGGATAGTGCCGGGCGATCGCGTAATCGGCCAGGATGCGTACCCCCTCCTCGTCGTTCTGCGAGGCGAAGTATTGGAACGTGCCGACCCTAAGGTGGCTCGCGGCGACCCGGGCCAGCACGGCGCCGGGCAGCGCCGTCTCGCGTTGGACGGCCTGTCCGGTGGTGACCGCCGCCAGCGCGCGGGTGGTGGGGATGCCCAGCCCGTGCATCCCCTCGCCGAGGATGTATTCGCGCAGCACCGGGCCGAGCGCCGCCCGCCCATCGCCGCCGCGGGAGAACCGCGTGCGCCCGGAGCCCTTCAGTTGCAGGTCGAAGCGCTGCCCGCCGGGCGCGACGATTTCCCCGAGCAAAACGGCGCGGCCGTCGCCGAGCAGCGGCGAGAAATGGCCGAACTGATGGCCTGAATAGGCCTGCGCGATGGGCGTCGACCCGGCGGCAATCCGGTTGCCCGCCAGAAAGTCGGCGTCCAGCGCGGCCGGGTCGATACCCAGGCGCGCGGCAAGGTCGACGTTGATCCGAACGATGCGCGGGTCGGGGACCGGAACCGGCAACTGGTGCGCAAAGAAGCGATCCGGCAGCCGCCCGTAGCTGTTGTCGAACAGGATCTGTGGCGAGGCGTGGTCAAGCGGCATGGAGCAACTCCAGCGTCAGGGGATCGGGCGATCCCCCATAGTAGTGGCGCAGCGCCTCGCCGAAGGGTTCGGCACGCACCGCGGCGAACAGCGTCAGGCAGGACCGGAACTTGAGGTCGTCCGGACTGCCGAATATTTCGCACGCCGTTTTCCCTTGCACGTGGTTCACGAGGGCCGTGCATTCAAGCAATCGGGCACCTAGGACGGCGTGACCCAGATAGGCGCGGGCCTCCTCGACCCCGTCCAGGCCGTAGAATTTGGCCGTCTGGCTGCGCCCCAGCGCCCGAAGCTGCGGGAAGATGAACCACATCCAATGGGTCCGCTTGGCGCCGGCGGCCAGCTCGCGCCGGACCGTGTCGATCACGGGGTCTTGGGCGGTTACGAAACGGTCGAGGTCAGGGGCAGCCATGCCAAGACAAAGTCTCCAGGGCTGGCCGGGTTGCGTGCGGGCCGCACCCTGCCGCATTGGAAGCGCGTGGCCGCTTGTGAGACGCTGGGCCACGGTTGGGGAGGAACATGAGAGCTTATCGGATTGCAGCGATTCCGGGCGACGGGATCGGCGTCGAGGTCATCGCGGCGGGAATTGAGGTGCTGCACCGGCTGGCGGCGCGCGACGGCGGGTTCACCCTGTCGTTCGACCATTTCGATTGGGGCACCGACTACTACAAGCGGCACGGCGTCATGATGCCCGCCGATGGGCGGGATCAAATCGCGCAGCACGACGCCATCTTTTTCGGCGCGGTCGGCGCGCCGGACGTCCCCGATCACATCACGCTCTGGGGTCTCCGCCTGGCCATCTGCCAGCCCTTCGATCAATACGCCAATGTGCGCCCCACGCGCATCCTGCCGGGCATCGTCTCGCCGCTGCGGGCGGTCTCAGGACCGGAGCTCGACTGGGTGATCGTGCGGGAGAATTCCGAGGGTGAGTATGCCGGCGTCGGCGGGCGGGTGCATCAGGGCATGCCGATCGAGACCGCGACCGACGCTTCCGTCATGACCCGGGCCGGCGTCGCCCGCATCATGCGCTTCGCCTTCAAGCTCGCCCAGTCCCGCCCGCGCAAGCTGCTGACCGTGGTGACCAAGAGCAACGCCCAGCGCTACGCGATGGTGATGTGGGACGAAGTCGCCGCCGAGGTCGCGCGCGAGTTCCCCGACGTCACTTCCGACAAGATGCTGGTCGACGCGATGACGATGCGGATGGTCAACCGGCCCGGCTCGATTGACACCGTCGTTGCGACCAATCTCCACGCGGACATCCTCAGCGATCTGGCGGCGGCGCTGGCCGGCTCGCTCGGCATCGCGCCGACGGCCAACGTGAACCCCGAGCGGCGCTACCCCTCGATGTTCGAGCCAATCCACGGCTCCGCGTTCGACATCACCGGCAAGGGGATTGCCAACCCAATCGGCACCTTCTGGACCGCCACGATGATGCTGGACCATCTTGGCGAGCCCGAAGCGAGCGCACGGCTAATGCGCGCGGTGGAGCGGACCACGGCAGACCCGGCCAATCACACGCCAGACCTGGGCGGCACGGCCACCACTCGCCGGGTGACGGGCGCCGTTCTGGCGGCGCTGGAGGGTGACAATACCTAGCCCGGCATGTTCCCGGACAATTCAGCACATGGACAGTACGTAAGTGTTGCCGGGCCGATGGCGTCGCGTTCAGTCCATGCCGGTTCGACGGCTAACGGAATTCGGAGGCAACACATGCGTACTGTCATGGCAGCTGCGGCAGCACTCGGATTGCTGTGCGCGGTACCCGCAATGGCTCAAACCAACACGAACTCGTCCAACACGGGCTCGACCACGTCCACTAACGGCTCGAGCGCAAGTGCGTCCACGCAGCCCGGATCGTTGCAGCGTGAGATGAGGAACGATTTGGAGAAGGCCGGTTTCACCGACGTCCACGTCATGCCGAGCTCCTTCCTCGTCCGCGCCAAGGACAAGCAGGGCCGGCCGATCATGATGGTGATCAACCCCGATTCCGTCACGGAGATCGCCCCATTGGCCCAAGCGGGGTCGCACAACGGCACCTCGCAGAAACAATGAGTTGGCTAGCGCCGGTGCCCCACACCGGCGCTGCCGTCCTCAAGCCCGGGCCGGGTCCTTGATGAGGCCCAGCCGCAGCAAGGCGGACGCGACGTAGTACGCGCCTTTGAACGCCAGGACCGGCACGCGCTGATCCGGCCGGGAACGCAGGTTGCCCGCGAGCAGGCTCACCAACCCGTCGCGCATCCGCAGCCGGTTGCTCGGCGTCATGAACAGCAGGCGCAGTGCCGGCCGGTCGATCCGATAGACGAGCCAGGCGAGCCGCTGCATGGCATGACGGATTTCGGTCTCCGCGGCCGCGGCCTTGCGCATCCCGCGCGCCGGGTCGTCGAGCGAGGCCTCCGCGACGTCCGCCCCCATCTCGCCGGACGTCATCGCGAGCAGGACGCCGCTGCTGAACACCGGATCGAGGAACGCGAAGGCGTCGCCCACCATCATATAGCCGTCGCCGAACGCCCGATCGCAGAAGTAAGAGTAGTTGCCCGTGCTAGTGACGTCCCCAATCCTCGTCGCGCCCTGCATCCGCCGGGCCACGGTCGGGCTTCGGGCGATGCGCTGCTCCAGCATCTCGCTCGGTGTGCCGCTGCGGCCCTTGAATGCGCTCGCGTCGCCGACGAAGCCGACGCTCATCACGTCGTCCGGCAGTGGGATGAGCCAGAACCAGCCATCATCAACGAGATGCACGCTGATGTAGCCGTCGAGCTCGCCCGTCCGGCGCTCGGCACCGCGGAAATGCGCATAGACCGCGGCGGTCCTGTTCTGCTTGTTGGCGCGCTTCGTGCGCAGCCGCCCCGCCAGGAAGGTGTCCCGCCCCGAGGCGTCCAGCACGAATCGGGGCGCGAAAACGAGCGCTTCCCCGCCGAGTCCGACCGCCTCGACCCGCGCCCGCTCGCCGGAACGGCCCGGGGTCACCGCGGTGACCCGAGTCGCCTCGAACGCCTTGGCACCGCGGTCGCGCGCGGTGCGGAACAGGATGTCGTCGAGCGCGGCGCGCGGAACCTGCCATGAGGAGGTGTAGCGTTGGTCGAGGCCCTGGGCGAAGGAGAACTGCACGGCGCGGCCCGTCGCGTCTGACACGAACTCGGCCCCCGGCTTGTGCTGGCCGACCGAAGCGACCGCGTCCGTGATGCCGAGCCGGTCGAAGATCGCCGTGTTCAGCGGCAGCAGCGATTCCCCGATATGGAACCGCGGATGCCGTTCCTTCTCGACGATCACCACGTCCCGGCGGCGACCGGCCAGCGTTGCCGCTGCCGTCGAGCCCGCGGGACCGCCCCCGATCACCAACACGTCGCACATCGTTGCCATGCTTTATCCTTAGCACATCGGATCGCGGGCGCATCCTTGCCGCCTCCCCGACGGTGCGCTAAACGCCCCCGCTTACCGCGGGCGTGGTGAAATTGGCAGACACGCCAGATTTAGGTTCTGGTGGCGCAAGCCGTGGGGGTTCAAGTCCCTCCGCCCGCATATGCCTCCGATCGTCCTGACGCGTCGTCAGGGCGCGAATCGGTTGGGATCGAGAGACAGGGATTAGGGCCGGGTCATGCAGGTTACCGAGACACTTTCCGAGGGACTGAAGCGTGGCTTCGCCATTACGGTGCCGGCTTCCGACATCGAGAGCAAACGAACCAAACGCCTCAGCGAGCTCGGCAAGACGGTGAAGCTCCCGGGCTTCCGCCCCGGCAAGGTCCCCATGGCAGTCGTGCGGCAACGCTTCGGCACGGCGGTGATGTCCGAGGTGCTCGAAGAAAGCGTCAACACGGCTACCCAGCAGGTGTTGACCGAACGAGGCCTGCGAGCGGCCACGCAGCCGAAAGTCGACGTCACCTCGCTCGACGAAGCCAAGGACCTCGAGTTCACGGTGGAGCTCGAGCTGCTGCCGGACATCGCCATGCCGGATTTCAGCGCGCTCAGCCTGAGCCGGCTCAAGGCGGCTCCGTCCGAAGAGGCGATCGACAAGGCCGTCGAGGAGATCGCCCGCCGCCAGCGCGAGCTGGAACCGGTCAGCGAGGATCGCGGCGCCCGGAGCGGCGACGTGCTGACGGTCGATTTCGTCGGCAAGGTCGATGACGTCGCTTTCCCGGGCGGGACCGGCACGGACATGGCGGTCGAACTCGGCGGCGCCGGCTTCATCCCGGGCTTCTGGGAAGGCATGGAGGGCATGCGACCCGGCGAGGTCAGGCAGATCACGGTGACCTTCCCCGAGGAATACCACGCCAAGGAATTGGCCGGTAAGCCGGCGACCTTCGACATCACGGCCAAGAAGCTGGAGCAGCCCAAGCCCGCGCCGCTCGACGACAGCCTGGCCGAGAAGCTCGGCTTCGAGAACATGGACGAGCTGCGCAAGCTCATCAGCCAGCAGATTCAGCGTGAGTACGACGGCCTGACCCGCATGCGCATCAAGCGCGAGTTGCTGGACGCGCTGGCCGCGAAGGCCGATTTCGCGACCCCGGAGAGCATGGTCGAGCCCGAGTTCAACCAGATCTGGCAGCGCGTCGAGGCCGACATGAAGGCCGGCAAGCTGGACGACGAGGACAAGGACAAGGACGAGGCGACCCTCAAGGCCGAGTACCGCGCCATCGCCGAACGCCGCGTCCGCCTCGGGCTGCTGCTGTCCGAGATCGGCCGCGCCAACGGCATCCAGGTCGGCAACGACGAGATGACCCGGGCCATGCGCACCGAGGCGCAACGCTATCCGGGCCAGGAGCAGCAGGTGATGGAGTTCTTCCGCAAGAACCCCCAGGCCGCCGACGGGCTGCGCGGCCCCATCTACGAAGACAAGGTCATCGACTTCATCCTCGAACTCGCCACCGTGGAAGACCGCACCGTGACGCCGGAGGAGCTCTCGGCCGATCCCGACGCGCCCGCCGGCCCGCAAGCCTGATGCGACGTGACCCGGGCAATAGCCCGGGCTGCGCTGGACCCTTCGATCGTGCCTGCTTATCTCCGCACGACATATACTAAGGATGACGAGTACATGAGAGATCGCGACCCGGTCGAGGTCTACGGCAACACGCTGGTGCCGATGGTCATCGAGCAGACCGCCCGTGGCGAGCGCTCGTTCGACATCTATTCGCGCCTGCTCAAGGAGCGGATCATCTTCCTGACCGGCCCGGTGTTCGACGGAGTCGCCTCGCTGATTTCAGCCCAGTTGCTCTTCCTCGAGAGCGACAACCCAAGCAAGGACATCAGCTTCTACATCAATAGCCCGGGCGGCGTGGTCTCGGCCGGTCTAGCGATCTACGACACCATGCAATACATCCGGAGCCCGGTCAGCACGGTCTGTATCGGCCAGGCCGCCAGCATGGGCAGTCTGTTGCTTTGCGCCGGCGCCGCAGGCAAGCGCTACGCCCTGCCCAACGCCCGCGTCATGGTTCACCAGCCGAGCGGCGGCGCGCAGGGGCAAGCCTCCGATATAGAGATCCAGGCGCGCGAGATCCTGCATCTCCGCAAGCGGCTCAACGAGATCTACAACCGCCACACCGGCCAGCCGGTGGAAGCCATCCAGAAGCGCTTGGAGCGGGACTCCTACATGTCGGCCGAGGAAGCGCGCGAGTTCGGGTTGGTCGACGAGGTCGTCGAGAATCGCCCTACCCCGGCGGACGCCAGCAAGTCCTGACGCACGAAACGCTGCCTGGCGCGTCATGCCGTTGCAATGTAGCGGAGTGCGCCACATCTGAACCGCTCGGCTTGAACGCGGAGGGAGGCTGGCAACATGCTTGTCCCCCTCCGCCGCCAGGATATAGTCTCCCTACGGCTTGCCCCCAATCTGCGGGGCCGGAGTGTCGATGAGTAAGTCCCCGGACTCTAAAAACACGCTGTACTGCTCGTTCTGCGGGAAATCGCAGCACGAAGTGCGAAAGCTGATCGCGGGTCCGACCGTGTTCATCTGCGACGAATGCGTCGAGCTCTGCATGGACATCATCCGTGAAGAGCACAAAACCCACCTCGTGAAGTCGCGTGACGGCGTGCCGACTCCCAAGGAGATCTGCAAGGTCCTCGACGACTACGTCATCGGCCAGTTCCACGCAAAGCGCGTGCTCAGCGTCGCGGTCCATAACCATTACAAGCGCTTGGCGCACGGCGCAAAGAACAACGACGTCGAGATCGCCAAGAGCAACATTCTGCTCGTGGGCCCCACCGGCTCGGGCAAGACGCTGCTCGCGCAGACGCTGGCACGCATCCTCGACGTGCCCTTCACCATGGCCGACGCCACCACGCTGACCGAGGCGGGCTACGTTGGCGAGGACGTAGAAAACATCATCCTCAAGCTGCTGCAGGCGGCCGACTACAACGTCGAGCGGGCGCAGCGCGGCATCGTCTACATCGACGAGGTCGACAAAATCAGCCGGAAGTCGGACAACCCGAGCATCACCCGCGATGTATCCGGCGAGGGCGTGCAGCAGGCCCTGCTCAAGATCATGGAGGGCACGGTTGCGTCCGTGCCGCCGCAGGGTGGTCGCAAACACCCGCAGCAGGAGTTTCTGCAGGTCGACACGACCAACATCCTGTTCATCTGCGGCGGCGCGTTCTCCGGGCTGGAGAAAATCATCGGGTCGCGCGGCAAGGGATCGGGAATCGGCTTCGGTGCCGATGTCCGCGATCCCGACGACCGGCGCACCGGCGCCATCCTGCGCGAGGTCGAACCGGAGGACCTGCTCAAGTTTGGCTTGATCCCCGAGTTCATCGGCCGCTTGCCGGTGGTCGCGACGCTCGAGGATTTGGACGAAGCGGCCCTGGTCGAAATTCTGACCAAGCCGAAAAATGCGTTGGTCAAGCAGTACGGGCGCCTGTTCGAGATGGAGGGCGTAAAGCTTTCCTTCACTGAAGACGCGCTAAGATCGGTCTCGACGCGTGCGATCGCCCGGAAAACCGGGGCGCGCGGGTTGCGGTCCATCATGGAGTCGATCTTGCTGTCCACCATGTTCGATTTGCCCGGTCTGGACGGGGTCGAAGAAGTGACCATCAACCGCGAAGTTGCGGAAAGCCGTGCGAACCCGTTGTACACGTATGGTAAAAATCGGGCAGAGGGCGGCGCCTGATCCCACCCCTTGTGGTGGGACGCGAGGCTGACGATATCTTGGCTGAAGCCGCCGGCAGGGGTCGGGGCTTTAAGCTGCATCGTCAGCGCGTGCCATCTTTGGGCGCGATGACATGACTGTCCAATCAAGGAGGTCCTATGACCGATTCACAGCGGGCCACCCATCCGCGTAACCCTGCCGCTGAGCCGCTTGCGGTCTTGCCGCTCCGCGACATCGTGGTGTTCCCCCACATGATCGTCCCGCTGTTCGTTGGTCGTGAGAAATCCGTCCGCGCGCTCGAAGCGGTGATGCGCGACGACAAGCAAATCCTGCTCGTCGCGCAGAAGAACGCGACGCAGGACGACCCGGGGAACGACGACATGTTCCGGGTCGGCACGGTGTCCACCATCCTGCAACTGCTCAAGCTGCCCGACGGCACGGTGAAGGTGCTTGTCGAGGGAAGCCGGCGCGCGCAGATCACCAAGTTTGCGGATACCGAAGCCTATTTCGAGGCATACATTCGGGAACTCCCCGAAGAGGACGGCGACGCCAAGGAGCTCGAGGCTCTCGGGCGTACCGTGGTCGGCCAGTTTGAGCAATACATCAAGCTGAACAAGAAGATCGCGCCCGAGGTGCTGGTCTCGCTCAACCAGATCGAGGAACCGAGCAAGCTCGCCGACACGATTTCGGCCCACCTCAATCTCAAAATCGCCGAGAAGCAGGAACTGCTCGAAGCAGCGAAGGTGAACGATCGCCTGGAGCGCGTTTTCGCCCACATGGAAAGCGAAATCGGTGTCCTGCAGGTCGAGAAGCGCATCCGCAACCGTGTCAAGCGGCAGATGGAGAAGACCCAGCGCGAGTACTACCTCAACGAGCAGCTGAAGGCGATCCAGAAGGAACTCGGCGAGAACGAGGACGGTAAGGACGAGACGGCCGAACTCGAGGAGCGGATCAAGAAGACCCGCTTCAGCAAGGAAGCGCGCGAAAAGGCGATGGCCGAGCTGAAGAAGCTCCGCACCATGAGCCCGATGTCGGCCGAAGCCACCGTGGTTCGCAACTACCTCGACTGGATGCTGTCCATTCCGTGGAAGAAGCGCAGCAAGATCAGCAACGACGTCAACGAGGCCGAGAAGGTGCTCGACGCTGACCATTACGGTCTGGCCAAGGTCAAAGAGCGCATTCTCGAGTACCTGGCCGTGCAATCGCGCAGTGCGAAGATCAAGGGGCCGATCGTCTGCCTCGTCGGGCCCCCCGGTGTTGGCAAGACCAGCCTGGGCCGCAGCATCGCCAAGGCGACCGGTCGGAACTTCGTGCGGATGTCGCTCGGCGGCGTGCGTGACGAGGCCGAGGTGCGCGGGCACCGCCGGACCTATATCGGTTCGATGCCCGGCAAGGTCGTGCAAGGCATGAAGAAGGCCAAGACCAGCAATCCGCTGTTCTTGCTCGACGAGATCGACAAGCTCGGTGCCGATTGGCGCGGCGATCCGTCGTCGGCACTGCTTGAGGTTCTGGACCCCGAGCAGAACGCGACGTTCGCGGATCACTACCTCGAGGTCGATTACGATCTTTCGGACGTGATGTTCATCACCACGGCGAACAGCTTGCGGATGCCCCAACCGCTGCTCGACCGGATGGAGATCATCCGGATCCCCGGCTACACCGAGGATGAGAAGGTTGAAATCGCCAAGCGGCACCTCGTCAGCAAGCAAGCCGAGGCCAACGGCCTGAAGAAGGAGGAGTGGTCGCTGTCCGAGGACGCCATCCGCGACCTCGTCCGCTACTACACCCGTGAGGCCGGAGTGCGGAGTCTCGAGCGCGAGATCGCGAACGTGGCGCGCAAAGCGGTCAAGGAGATCGTCACCAAGAAGGTCAAGAAGGTGACCATCGGCGTGAAAAACCTCGAGAAGTTCGCCGGCGTGCGCCGCTTCCGTTACGGGGAGACTGAGGCCGAGGACATGGTCGGCGTCGTCACCGGCCTGGCCTGGACCGAGGTGGGCGGCGAGATACTGACCATCGAAAGCGTTCTGCTTCCGGGTAAGGGTCAGGTCAAGCACACCGGTAAACTCGGCGATGTCATGCAGGAGAGCGTCTCGGCCGCGCTGAGCTACGTCCGCAGCCGCGGCGTCAGTTTCGGCATCAAGCCGACGATCTTCGACAAGAAGGACATCCACGTCCACGTGCCGGAGGGGGCCACTCCGAAGGACGGGCCTTCCGCCGGAATCGCGATGGCAACCAGCATCGTCTCCGTCATGACGGGCATCCCTGTCCGCCGCGACGTGGCGATGACGGGGGAGATCACGCTGCGTGGCCGTGTGCTGCCCATCGGCGGTCTGAAGGAGAAGCTGCTCGCGGCGCTGCGTGCCGGCATCACGACTGTCTTCATCCCGAAGGACAACGAGAAAGATCTCGCCGAGATCGAGGAAGGCGTGAAGCGCCACATCAAGATCATCCCCGTCGCGCATGTCGACGAGGTGATCAGCCAGGCGCTGTCCCGCAAGCCTGAGGCGATCGAGTGGGTGGAGCCGCCGGAGCCAGTGGTTCCCACGGTCCAACCCGAGGTTTCACTACCACACTGAAGGCGGGTTGCTCCGGCCCCCGGGCCGGAGCAACGTTGGCCTATCGCAGAGAAGGGCGGTTAGCTCAGCGGTAGAGCGTCTCGTTTACACCGAGAGGGTCGGCGGTTCGAAACCGTCACCGCCCACCATCACACAGCAGCGTTCGCGCGTAAGCACGAAAACTCCGAGGCCGCCCCGGCGTAGAGAGATCCGGCTTCGCAACCCATCCGGCTCGGGGGCAAGCGCATGGTTCCTCTTGCTCGCGTCACCGGGCTGCGGGCCCGGGCTTTCACCATTTCCACCGATGCTCCCGAAGCTGACGGCACCATGGCGTGGGACTCGACGACGCTCGTGGTCGTCGAAGTGGATGGAGGCGGGCAGACCGGCCTCGGCTATACCTATGCGGACGCGTCGGCCGTGACGCTGATCAACGAAAAGCTTGCCCAAACGGTATGCGGGTCGGACGCGTTCGACCCGCCGGGGACCAACCGTGCGCTCCATCGGGCCGTGCGCAACATCGGCCGGCAGGGCCTGGCCGCTACGGCGATCTCCGCCATCGACGCGGCGCTCTGGGACCTCAAGGCCAAGCTGCTCGATCTGCCGCTGGTCCGACTGCTCGGCGCGTATCGGGAGGCGGTGCCCATCTACGGCAGCGGCGGCTTCACGTCATACGACGACCGCCAACTCGCGCGGCAGCTTGCGTCTTGGGTGGAGGAAGATGGCTGCCGTTGGGTCAAGATGAAGGTCGGCTCGCAACCCGGCCGTGACCCGGCGCGTGTGCGAACCGCTAAGGCGGCCATCGGCGATTCCCCCCAACTCTTCGTCGACGCAAACGGCGCCTACGCCGTCAAAGAAGCCATCGCGCTCGCGCAAACCTTCAAGCAGGAGGCGGACATCGGATGGTTCGAGGAGCCCGTCTCCTCCGACGATCTCGAGGGGCTGCGAGAGGTGCGGGCGGGCGTTCCGGCCGGGCTCGTGATCGCGGCCGGCGAATACGGCTACGACCTCGATTATTTCCGCCGCATGCTCGCGGCCCGGGCTGTCGACGTGCAGCAGGCAGATGCGTCGCGTTGCGGCGGCATCACGGGTTTCCTTGCCGCCGGCACGCTCGTCGACGCCTTTCACCTCGATCTCTCGGGCCACTGCGCCCCTGCCCTGCACCTCCATGTCGCATGCGCCGTGCCGCGCCTGCGCCATCTGGAGTGGTTCCATGATCACGTGCGGATCGAACATAAACTGTTCGACGGGGCGCCCTCCCCTCGCGATGGGATGATCCGTCCCGATCTCTCGCGGCCCGGCCTCGGCCTAGCGTTCCGCTGGCAAGATGCGGAGGCCTTTGCCCCCTGAGACCTGGCCGTTAGCCGAACATGTCGGGCTGGGTGGCCGCGATGTGGCTGTAGAGCGTCTGGAAGTGCAGCCAGCCGATGTAGTCGCTGCCGACATGCTCGCGACTGTATTCGGCCGTTTTCTGCGAGAGTGGCTGCGGCTTGATGCCGGTAGCCTCGACAAGTAGCTGCTGCTGGCAGGCCCGCTCGAGCGCTATGAACCAGAAGGCGGCATCGTCGATGCTGTGCCGGCTGCAGGTTAGCAGGCCGTGGTTTTGGTGCAGCACGCCGCGGTTGCGGCCGATCTGCTTGGCCACCGACCAGCCGCTCTCTTCCTCGACCGCAACTGCACCGGCCGACGCGCCGATCACAGCGTGGCTGTTGTAGAACGCCGCCGCGTCCTGGCTGATCATGTCCAGCGGACGGCCCGTCGCGCACCAGGCGGTGCCGTACGTGGTGTGCGCGTGACACATCGCCATGACGTCCGGATATTCCTCGTGCACGGCCCCGTGCAGGACGAAGCCCGCGCGGTTGATGGCATAGTCGCCCTCGATCACCTTGCCCTTGTGGTCCGCCAGGATGAGGTTGGACAGCTTGACCTGGGAGAAATGGACGCACATCGGGTTGGTCCAGTAGAGCTCGGGGTTGCCCGGGTCGCGCACGGTGAGATGGCCGGCGAAGCCGTAGTCGAAGCCATGAATCGCAAACGCACGGCAGGCGGCGACCAGGTGTTCCTTGCGGTAGCGGCGCTCGGCCTCGACGCTCTCGAACTCCGGGATTTCCGGGAATATCAGGCCCTCTTGCTCCGGCTGGTAGATCGAGATGCGTTCCTTCTTGGTGGGGGGAATGCTGCTGATCATGGTGTCGGGCATGATGGGCTTTCCTTGCCTTCAGGTAAGAGGGTCAGCCCTCGACGGGCTGCGTGTCGTTTGCCTGGCGACCTTGTGGCGCCCTCGTTTGATTTGTGGCAAACGACCTTTTCTCATCTCAGGATGAATCTGGTTCATGTCCGATGCGGCGGCTGCCTAGCTTCCACTCGCTCCGCGCGTTCGAGGCGGCGGCGCGCCACGGGAGCTTCGTCCGCGCCTCGGAGGAGCTGCATCTCACCGCGTCCGCCATCAGCCATCAGGTGCGCTCGCTGGAGGCGTATTTCGGGCGACCGCTGTTCGCCCCCGGCTCGCGGGCGAAGGTGCTGACGGAGGATGGCGCGCGGTTGTCCGCCGGTCTGGCACATGCCTTCGACGCGATCGAGACGGCTTGCGCGGAGGTGGCGCCGAAAGCCACCGGCTCGACCCTGACCGTGCACTGCGCGCCGAGCTTTGCCGCGAAATGGCTGGGGCCGCGGCTGGCCGGCTTCATGGAGCGGCATCCCTCCATTGCGATCCGCCTGTCGTCCGGCGCCGGGAGCTACGACCTGCTCCGCAACGAAGCGACCGATGTCGCGATAGTCTACGGCGAGGCGCCCGTCGGCGCGGGGCTGTCGGTCGACGATCTCGGCGAGGAGGAGGTCACGGCACTCTGCGCGCCGGCGTTGGCGACAAGGTTTCCGGACCTCGGCCGGCGGACCATGCTGCAGCTGCCGCTGATCGAATCGCTGGTGAGCCCGATCCGCTGGTCCGACTGGTTCACCGCCAACGGGCTCGGGCGTCATCCGCAGGGGCCGATGACGGGGTTCGACCGCGGCGCGCTGGTGATCTCGGCTGCGGTCCAGGGGATGGGGGTCGCGCTCGAGACCGAGCGGTTCGTGGAAGCCGAACTCGCCGCGGGTCAGCTCGTGCGGCTCGGCGGCGGGCGGTTCCGGCCGATCCGCTGCGTGCTGCACCGGTTGCTCAGCCGGACGGGCCCGCACGCGCCGCCCCGGGTCCGCGCGTTCCGATCCTGGCTGCTGGCGGAGGTGGGCGAGTCGAGCCGCGACCCGGCGCGAGGCCCCGCGCGCTGACGAGCGCGGAAGTGATGGAGCGGCCGGCGCGGCGCCTCGTTGTGGGCCGCATGATCGGCAGGTTGATGGGGCTCGAGGATGTCCGCGGCGGCGCGCGGGATGCGATGCGCGACGCGGTGTCGGCGTGGCGAGGGACCGGGCCGGTGGTCGTCTTGTGCCACTTCGATGCGGACGGGCTGGCGTCGGCCGCCATTCTGGTCCGGGCACTCCGCGCGCTGGACCGTCCGGCGCTACCCGTCGTGATCGGCAAGACGGAGACGCCTTGGGACCCGGCGGTCGGCTTGCGGCTGTCGGACCTCGCGCCGGCCGGGCTGATCCTCGCGGATTTGGGTATGCGGCCGGAGGCCGTCCTGCCGGGCTGCCCGACGCTGGTGATCGACCACCACGTGCCGACGGGCGGGCCGGAGGCCGCCATCACGCTCAGCGGCAACGGCCTCGTGCCGGAGCCCACGACCGCGCTGCTGGCCTGGTGGGCGGCGGCCGCGCTGGGCGACCAGGCCGACCTGCTGTGGCTCGCGGCGATCGGGCTCATCGGCGACATGGCCGAGGAGCGCAGCTGGCCGGAGCTCGCGGCCGCGCAGGCGCGCTGGGGCAAGACGGCGCTGCGAGACGCGACGTCGCTGATCAACGCGCCGCGCCGGACCGCCTCGGCCGATGCCGGGCCGGCGCTTCGGCTGTTGCTGCGCGCGTCCGGGCCGAAAGACATCACGAGGGGCGCAGACGCCGACGCCCTCGCGCTGCATGCGGCCAAGGCGGAGGTGCGCGCGGCCATGGACGACGCCAAACGCGTGCCCCCCGCCATTGCCGGCGACGTTGCCCTTATCCCGCTGCACACGCCCTGCCAGATCCACCCGCTCATCGCCCAGCAATGGCGCGGGCGCCTGCGGGACAAGATCGTCATCGCCGCCAATAGTGGCTACCGGCCCGGTTGGGTCCATTTCGCCGCCCGGTCCGCGAGCGGCCGCGACCTCATCGCCTTCCTTGCCGACCACCGCCCGGCCAATGCCGACGGACGTTTCGGTAACGGTCACGCGCAAGCGACCGGCGGGGCGCTGACGGTCGCGGATTGGAACGGCTTCATCGCCGGCCTCGGACTGCCCCAAGCACAGGTGACGCCATGACCAGCACCGACCGGCCTCTCCGGCTCGGCTTCCCCGTCAAGATCATGGGCCGGCCGGACCTCAAGTCGCAGGACACGCGGCGCTGGCAGAAAGGTCCCCACCTGAAGTGCTCGCTCGAGCTGGTCGACCACATCCTCGACTACCTCAAAGCCGAGAAGCTCGACATGTATCGGCTGTCTTCCGACCTCGCCCCCTACGCGACGCACCCGGATATGCCGCAATTCCACAGCATGGTCGCCGATAGCGATGCCGAGTTGCGGGCGTTCGGCGCCAAAGCGCGTGCCTTTGACATCCGGCTCTCGTTCCATCCGTCGCAATACGTGTTGCTGAACGCCCCCGACCCGGAGCTCACGCGGAAGAGCATTTGGGATCTCGCGAGCCAGGCGGAGATGTTGGACCGGATGGGGCTCGACGATGAAGCCGTGCTCGTCACCCATGTCGGCGGCGTCTACGACGACCATGCGGCAAGCCGCGCCCGCTGGATCACCGGCTGGGAGCAGTGCCCCGAGCACGTCCGGCGCCGCCTGGTGCTGGAGAATGACGACATCCGCTTCTCGGCCGCCGACGCGCTCTGGATCCACGAGCGGACGGGCGTGCGGCTGGTGTTCGACTACCAGCATTTCTGGTGCCTCAACCCCGAACGGCTCGCGATGCGCGACACGCTCGCGCGGTTCGTCGCGACCTGGCCCGCGGGGGTTCGGCCGAAGATCCATTTCTCCTCCCCACGGACGGAACTGCGCGAGGTCAAGCAGAAGATCACCCCGAAGCAGCGGGCCGCCGCGCGGGCTGGCACGGCGAAGAGCAAAAAGGGCGAGCTGCTGAAAACGCCAGTGAAGGCGTCCGCGCGGATCAAGACCGTGCTGCGGCCGCCGATCTGGACGGGGCACGCCGACTTCACCAATCCATTCGAGTTCGCGACCTTCATGGGGATGGCGGAAGGGCTGGTGTTCGACGTGATGATGGAGGGAAAGTCGAAGGACCTCAGCCTGCTGCGGTTGCGCCCCGACCTGCTGAAATACGCGCCCGATGTCGCGGCTCGCTTCGGCATCACCGAGCGTGACGCTCAATCGCTCGCCGCAGACGAAGCCCGGTTGGAGGAAGGCGTCAGCGCCGAGACGGAAGCGGACGTCGATGAAGGGGAGCGGGCGGCAGCCTGATCTACTGAGTGGGGTTGCCGCCGGGCTCCGGCGCGCTGTTCGGCGCCCACTCGTCGGCAATCAGTCCCTGCTGCTTGCTTACATCGTCCAACTCGGCCTGAGTTGGCGGTCGCGGAACCCCCTCCGCCTTGCCCGGCCACTCACCGACAGATTCGTCGTCCATCTTTGTCTCCGTGCGGATCGTCCGACTAGAAGTCGCTCGAGCGACTTCGGTTCACTCCCACTCGATCGTGCCCGGCGGTTTGCTGGTGATGTCGTAGGTCACGCGGTTGATGCCGCGCACCTCGTTGACGATCCGCGTCGCCACGCGGCTGAGGAAGGCGATGTCGAACGGGTAGACCTCCGCCGTCATGCCATCGACGCTGGTCACGGCGCGTAGCGCGCACGCGTTGTCGTAGGTGCGGCCGTCGCCCATGACGCCGACGGTGCGGACCGGCAGCAGCACGGCGAAGGCCTGCCAGATGATATCGTACAGCCCGGCCCGGCGGATCTCCTCCAAATAGATCGCGTCGGCCCGGCGGAGGATGTCCAGCCGCTCGCGGGTGATCGCGCCGGGGATGCGGATGGCCAGGCCCGGCCCGGGGAACGGGTGTCGGCCGACAATGTTCTCCGGCACGCCGAGTTCGCGGCCGAGCGCACGCACCTCGTCCTTGAACAGCTCCCGGAGCGGCTCAACGAGCTGCATCCTCATATGGGCCGGCAGGCCGCCTACGTTGTGGTGCGACTTGATGGTGACGCTCGGGCCGCCATGCGCGCTGATGCTCTCGATCACGTCGGGGTAGAGCGTGCCCTGGGCGAGGAAGTCAGCGCCCCCGACGCGGGCTGCCTCCTCCTCAAACACGTCGATGAACAGTCGCCCGATCGTCTTGCGCTTGAGCTCCGGATCGGTGACGCCCTCGAGCTCGCGCAGGAACAGCTCGCTCGCATCGCGATGCACCAGCTTGATGTTGAAGCGGCCGCGCCAGGTGGCCACGACCTCCTCCGCCTCGCCCTGCCGCAACAGACCGGAATCCACGAAGATGCAGGTTAGCTGGTCGCCGATGGCCTCGTGGATGATGGCGGCCGCGACGGAGGAGTCGACGCCACCGGACAAGCCGCAGATCACCCTACCCTGCCCCACCTGGGCCCGGATGCGCGCGATCTCGGCGTCACGGAAACCCTTCATGCTCCAGCCGCCCGCCAAGCCGGCCACGCGGTGGGTGAAGTTATGCAGCAATTGCCGGCCGTGCGGGGTGTGGTGCACCTCCGGGTGGAACTGCACCCCGTAATAGTGGCGTACCTCATCGGCGATGGCGGCGAACGGCGCGCTCTCGCTACGGCCGACCCGGCGGAACCCTGGAGGCAACCGGGTCACGCGGTCACCGTGGCTCATCCAGACGGTTTCCTGCGCGCCCTGCGCCCAGGCGCCATGGAATAGAGCGCAGTCTTCGACGACCTCCACCGACGCCTGGCCGTATTCCTGATGGTCGCTGATGCTGACCTCGCCCCCGAGTTGGGCGCACATCGCCTGCTGCCCGTAGCAGATGCCCAGCACGGGCAGGCCGGAGCGGAAGACGAATTCCGGGATGCGCGGGCTGCTATCGCCGGTGACGCTGGCCGGGCCGCCGGAGAGGATGAAGGCGCGCGGCGCGAACGCTTCCATCCGCGCGGGCTCGGCCGTCGCCGGGAGGATCTCGCAATAGACCCCGCTCTCGCGCACGCGGCGGGCGATCAGCTGGGTGAACTGGCTGCCGAAATCGAGGATGAGGACGCGGTCATGCTCGGGCGCTTGGGGGTCGGACACTCTTACCTCGGAGGCAGCAGCAGTTGGATGGGGTCCCAAACATAGGCCGTCTTGGGGATGACGATACCGGCGACCCTCGTATGTCCTTCGGCAGCACGCCGGCCGCCAAGCCTCTGGTAGAACCAGCGGCTCGGGTTGTCGCTGAGAACCCATAGGAAGGCGCTCGCGGCGCCCCGCGCGGCGAGGTCCTGCCCCGCGCGCTGCATCAGCCGCCGACCCGTGCCCTGTTCGCGCCAATCGTCGGCGACATAGAGGGTTTCGATCTCGGATTGGCCAAGGGCATCTCTCGTGAGGCCCATGGTTGCGAAACCGACGACCCGGCCGTTTGCCTCAGCGATCAGCGCAGCGTGCCCGCGGACGATGCCTGTATGATAATAAGCCGCTTGCCGCACCGCGGAGAGGCCGGCGAGGTAGGCGTCGGGCAGGATGCCGGCATAGGCGCTGCGCCACACGCCGACATGCACCGCGCCCATGCCGGCGGCATCACGTTCGGCTGCCGGGCGCACTTCGATCATGCCGTCCGTTCCAGCACCGCGCCGAAAAAGCCGTCCGTGCGGTGCGCCAGCGGGGTCAGCGAGAGATACGGGCCGGGCGACGGCAGCGGGGTCGGGAGCGGCCACGCCTCGGCGTACGGAACCAGCTTGAAGGCGGAATTTTGCGCCAGGAACCGTTCGATCTGCGCTTCGTTTTCCGCCGGGAGAAGCGAGCAAGTAGCGTAGACGAGCCGCCCGCCGGGTCGCACCAGCCGGGCAGATTGGTCGAGGATGGCGGCCTGCTTGGGCAGCAGTTCCTCGAGGTCGCGGGGCCGCAGACGGAGCCTTGCGTCCGGATTGCGCCGCCAGGTCCCCGTGCCGGTGCAGGGAGCGTCGACCAGGACGCGGTCGAACCCTTCGGCCCGCCGCTTGGCCCATTTGTCGCCGGCCACAAGGAGATGGCGCTCGACATTGTGCACGCCCGCCCGACGCAGCCGGCGGACCGCGCCTTCCAGCCGCGGGGCCGAGACGTCGCAAGCGACGAGATGGCCGCGGTTGCGCATCATCATGGCGACGGCGAGCGTCTTCCCGCCCGCGCCGGCACAATAGTCGACGACCCGCATGTCCGGACCTGCGCCCAGCAGCGCGGCCACGAGCTGGCTGCCCTCGTCCTGGATCTCGACCAACCCCGATTGGAACGCCGGCCCGGATGTCACGGCCCGGCGGCCCTCGATGCGGAGGCCCCATGGCGAGAGCGGCGTCGGGGCCGTCTCGAGTTGCTCGGCGGCCAGGGCCGCTTGCGCCGCCTCGCGCGTGCCGGCCAGCAGATTGACGCGGAGATCGAGGGTCGCCGGCTCCAGCGACGCCTGCATCTCCGGAACCAACGCGAGCCCGAAACGCTCCTGCAGGCGCGGCAGCACCCAATCGGGCACCTCTAACCGGGTCGCGAGCGGCATGTCGGGGTGCTCGAGCGTGTGCCCGTCCAGCGTCCGGAGCACATCGGCTTCCGGCGGGAGCAAGGCAGCAGGTGCGTATTGGCCGCCGGAAAACGCCCGGTGCAGCCCGCCGAGATCCCAGCTTTCGAACAGCATGGAGGCCGCGACCAGGAGCCGCGGCGTCGGCCGCGCGCCGCCGCGCTCCAGCCACCAGGCGAACCGGCGCCAGTGCCGCAGCACGCGCCAGGCCCGGTCGCTCACCGCCCGGCGGTCGCCGCCCCCGATGAAGCGCCGCTTGCGGAAGAACTCGTTGGCGACCGCGTCGGCGGGGCGGCGGGGATGGGCCTCGATCTCGGCGAGCAGGTCGATAGCGGCGGCGAGGCGTGCGGTCGGGGTCAGGCCTGCGCTTCCTTGGCCAGCATCGCCTCGAGATCGGCGAGGCTGTCAATGACCGTGGCGCGATGCTCCAGCCCATACTCGGCCGGGTTGCCGCCGCGGTTGCACCAGAACACCTGGAACCCGGCTACAGCAGCGCCCTGCGCGTCCCAGGCATTGCTCGAAACGAAGCCGGTCTGCGAAGCGGCCACGCCCAGCGTCCGCTCGGCCAGCGCATAGACGGTCGTGCTCGGCTTATAGGTCTTGATCAGGTCGACGCTGATGACCGCATCGAGCAGCCCCCCGATTCCGGCGGCGCCAACGGCGGCTTCCATCATCTTCGGCTCGCCATTCGACAGGATCGCCGTCTTCAGACCCATCGACCGCAGCGTGGCCAGCGTCGGCTTGGCATCGGGGAAGGCGGGGAGCTCGCGATAGGTTTCGAGCAACGCGGCACGGACCGCCGGGTCGGTGACGCGGTGGCGCTGCAGCACGTAGTCCAGGGATGCTTCCGTGATCGTCCAGAAATCCCGGTAGTGCGACGGACCGGTCAACGTCGTGATCCAGGTATATTCGAGCTGCTTGGTTCGCCACTCCGTGCTGATCCGCTCCCAATCCGGGGGCAGCTCGCCGGCGTGGCGTTGCATCGCGGCGTGGACGTCGAGCAGTGTGCCGTAGGCGTCAAAGACGACGGCCTCGATCACCGTCTAGCTCTCCTGCCGGTAGTTCGGCGCCTCACGCGTGATCGCCACGTCATGCACATGGCTTTCGCGCAGCCCGGCGCCGGTGATCCGCCGAAACCGGCAATTCCGTTGCAAATCGGCGATGTCGGCGCTGCCGGTGTAGCCCATCCCGGCCCGCAGCCCGCCAACCAGCTGATGCACCACGGCCGAGACCGGGCCTTTGTAGCCGACGCGGCCCTCGACGCCCTCCGGCACCAGCTTCAGCGTGTCCGTGATCTCTTGCTGAAAGTACCGATCCGCCGAGCCGCGCGCCATCGCGCCGATGCTGCCCATGCCGCGATAGGATTTGTAGGAGCGGCCCTGATACAGGAACACTTCGCCGGGCGCTTCGTCCGTCCCGGCGAGCAGGCTGCCGATCATCACCGAGTCGGCACCCGCCCCGATCGCCTTGACGACGTCGCCCGACGTGCGGATGCCGCCATCGGCGATCGCCGGCACGCCCAGTTCGCGACATGCCGCCGCCGTCTCTAGCACCGCGCTGAATTGCGGTACGCCCACGCCGGCCACGACGCGCGTCGTGCAGATGGAGCCCGGCCCGATCCCGATCTTGACCGCGTCCGCCCCCACCTCGATCAGCGCGCGCGCACCCTCGGGCGTGGCCACGTTCCCGGCGATGATCTGCGTCGCATTCGAGAGCCGCTTGATGCGGGCGACCGAGCCCAGCACTCCCTGCGAGTGCCCGTGCGCGGTGTCGATGACGATCACGTCCACCTCGGCCGCCACCAGCGCTTCGGCCCGCAGCAAGCCGTCCTCGCCCACCCCGGTGGCCGCCGCCACGCGCAGACGGCCGAGCTCGTCCTTGTTGGAAAGCGGATGGGCCTGCGCCTTGTCCATGTCCTTGACGGTGATCAGGCCGATGCAGCGGTAGTTCTCGTCGACGACCAGAAGCTTTTCGAGCCGGTGCCGGTGCAGCAGCTGCCGCGCCTCGTTGCGGTCGACCTCCGAGCGAACCGTGATGAGGTTCTCCCGGGTCATGAGCTCGTAGATGCGCGTGTTCGGGTCCGTCGCGAACCGCAGGTCGCGGTTCGTCAAGATCCCGACCAAGCGCCCGGTCTCGCGCTCGACGACCGGGAAGCCACTAATATTGTGGGACGCTTGCATCGCCCGAGCTTCGGCCAGGGTCTGGTCCGGGTAGATGGTCAAAGGGTTGATCACCATTCCGGACTCATACTTCTTGACCCGCCGGACCTGGCCCGCCTGCTCCTCGATGGTGAGGTTCTTGTGGATCACCCCGATGCCGCCCAGCTGCGCCATCGCGATCGCCATCGCAGACTCGGTCACGGTGTCCATCGCCGACGAGACCAGCGGAATGCGCAGGCTGATGGCCCGGGTCAGGCGGGTGCCGGTCGAGACGGTCGTCGGCAGCACCTGCGAGTAATTCGGCACGACGAGCACGTCGTCGAAAGCCAAGGCTTCCTCGACCCTCGCCACAGCCGGCAGCGGGGCAAAGACCTCGGGAGCATTGGTATCGGGCGCCATGGCAGGAAGACCTTTCCGCACAAGCCCCGGCGATGGGACCTTGGCGAGCCCACATAGGCGGACCCGGCGGCCGGCGCAAGCGTGGCGGCCATGCGCGGAGGTGTGCAGGCCGATAACGCACAACCCGCGGCTGGACCGCGGCCTCCGGCGCGGCTACTCACGGAGCCAGAACGAAGTCCCGGGAGTTTCTCGCAATGCGCTGCGCCGCCGGGCTGTTTGCCCTCGCTCTCTGCCTCCCCACCCTCTGCGTGCCCCAGGCCGCGATGGCGGCGTCGGTGGTGCTGAAGCAGGTTGGCCCCCCCGCGGTCTATCGGCCCGGCGGGCACCCGATCGACGTTCTCGGCATTTCCCCGGGGATGGGACCGGACGCTGTGCGCGAGGCCCTCTCCCAGCATTACGGCAACGTCGTCGTCACGCAGAACAATTTGGGCCTCGAGAACGGCGGCAACGTCGTCCAGACGCAAAACTTCATCACCGAGATGCAGGCGCAGAAAGATATCGATCAGATGGCCGTCTGGTTCGGCACGCCGACGACGGGCAACGCGGTCGTGGAGGTGACCCGGCAGCAGAGCTTCCGCGACGAAAGCGCGGCGCCGCCCTTGCAGGAGGTCCGAGCCGAGCTGATCGCTAAATACGGCAAGCCCGGCTTCGACGGCACTGCCACTGGAAGCGGCGAGGTGCTGCTGATGGCTTGGTCCTTCCATGGCGACAAGCCGAGCCCCTGCCCTCACTCCTCTTGCCGGATGGGGCTGAGCGAAGGCCTCGATATCACCAACCTCCCGGCTTACGATCGCGCCATCAAGAGCGGCCATCAGCTCACGCTGGTGGTGACACTGATCGCCGGCATTGCCGACCCATCCCGCGCCGCCGGCATCGTGACTCAGATGAGCGACGCGGCGACCAAATACCGGACCCTCGAGACCGCGGTGTCGCAGATGAAAACGGCCGTGACCGGCCCGCGCCGCAAAGAGCCGAAGTCCGACGAGTAAGGTCCTGGCGCGTCGGTCGTAATCCGCTGGGCTGCCCGGGACCCAACCTGTTGGATCAGTTATCTAGATTTTAACGTATTCGGACCAGACTCGCGGTATCGACGTCGAGACCGGAATGAGTCGTTCAAGCGACGCGAATGCGCGTCGGGGGCCCATTTTTCTTAGGAGACCAAGGCTGCGCCCTTTGCTGCGGTCTCTTTATGAGAACAGCGGCCTCACCCTGGGCTTGATCGGGGTCGCCCTGCTATGGGCGGGAGTGCTGCACTTTCTCTCGGTGGAACGCCGGCAGGCCGTCGACGATGCGATGCGTTCGGCCGAAAACCTGACACGGGCTTTCGAAGAGCAGATCACCGCACCATCTAGTCGGTCGACCAAAGCCTGCTGTTCGCCCGTGAAAGCTACCAGCGCAATCCCCTGGCCTTCGACGTCGGCGACTGGACCCGACGCACGGGGGCGCTGACGGACCCAACGTTCCAGATATCGATTGTCGGTCGTAACGGCCGCTTGCGCGGGTCGAACCTGCTGACGGACACCAACGATGTCGATTTGAGCCACCGTGAGCATATCCGTGTGCACGCCATGCACCCTGATGCGGCCTAGCTGTTCATCAGCAGGCCTGTGCTCGGCAGGATCAGCCGCAAATGGTCGGTGCAGTTGACCCGTAAGCTGATGACGGCCGATGGCAGCTACGACGGTGTGATCGTCATCTCGCTCGATCCGCTCCAACTCTAGCATTACAGTTGCATTCCGTCTGGCCTGCTGATTCACTCGGGTTCCTTGGT
>JAVVHH010000041.1:0-26615 GCA_032249615.1 Acetobacteraceae bacterium | reverse complement strand
GAAGGAGACCGCCGAGGCCTATCTCGGCGAGCCTGTGAGCCAGGCCGTGATCACGGTTCCGGCCTACTTCAACGACGCCCAGCGGCAAGCCACCAAAGACGCCGGAAAGATCGCCGGCTTGGAAGTGCTCCGCATCATCAACGAACCGACCGCCGCGGCGCTCGCCTATGGCATGGACAAGAAGCACGCTGGCACCATCGCGGTCTACGACCTCGGCGGCGGCACGTTCGACGTGTCCGTGCTCGAGATCGGCGATGGCGTGTTCGAAGTCAAAAGCACCAACGGCGACACGTTCCTCGGCGGCGAGGACTTCGACAACCGCGTGATCGATTACCTGGCCGACGAGTTCAAGCGCGAGCAGGGCATCGACCTGCGCAAGGATAAGCTGGCGCTGCAGCGCCTCAAGGAGGCTGCCGAGAAGGCCAAAATCGAGCTGTCCTCGTCCAAGGAAACCGAGATCAACCTACCGTTCATCACCGCGGATGCAAGCGGCCCCAAGCACCTCGTCATGAAGCTGTCGCGCGCCAAGCTCGAGAGCTTGGTCGATGACCTGATCACCCGGACGCTCGAGCCGTGCCGCGCGGCGCTGAAGGATGCCGGCGTATCGGCCGCCGAGATTGGTGAGGTAATCCTGGTCGGCGGTATGACCCGCATGCCGAAGGTCATCGAGACCGTGAAGCAGTTTTTCGGGCGCGAGCCCGCCCGCAACGTCAACCCGGACGAGGTCGTCGCGATCGGCGCCGCCGTGCAGGGTGCGGTCTTGCGCGGTGACGTGAAGGACGTGCTGCTGCTCGACGTGACGCCGCTCAGCTTGGGAATCGAAACGCTCGGCGGAGTCTTCACGCGCTTGATCGACCGCAACACGACGATCCCGACCAAGAAGAGCCAGGTCTTCTCGACGGCCGACGACAGCCAGAGCGCGGTCACCATCAAGGTGATGCAGGGCGAGCGCGAGATGGCCGCCGACAACAAGCTGCTCGGCAATTTCGACCTGACCGGTATCCCGCCCGCACCGCGTGGCGTGCCGCAGATCGAAGTCACCTTCGACATCGACGCGAACGGCATCGTCTCCGTCAGTGCGAAGGACAAGGCGACCGGCAAGGAGCAGCAGATACGTATCCAGGCAAGCGGTGGCCTGTCCGAGGCCGACATCCAGAAGATGGTCAAGGACGCGGAAGCCAACGCCGAAGCGGACAAGAAGCGCCGCGAGCAGGTCGAGGCTCGCAACACCACCGAAGGCATGGTACACCAGCTGGAAAAGACCCTCGCAGATGCTGGCGACAAGGTTCCGGCGCAGCAGAAGAGCGAGGCCGAGGCCGCCATCGCCGAAGCCCGGGCCGCGCTCGGCGGCGAGGATGCCGAGGCGCTCAAGAAGGCCAGCGAACGCCTGACGCAGGTGGCGATGCAGGTCGGCCAGACCATGTATCAATCCGAGCAGGCCGCGGGTGCTTCGGCCGGCGGCGGCGGCGCGCCGGGCGGCGAGACGTCGCAGGGCGGCGAGAAGGTCGTCGACGCGGAGTTCGAAGACGTCAGCGAAAAGAAGAAAGCCTCCTAACCCACGCCCAAAGCGCCCTCTCCTTCGGGAGAGGGCAGGGTGAGGGTCCCCCTTGCTGAGGACCCATCAGCAAATCAAGGATGGCCGAGGTGTCGACCAAGCAAGATTTCTACGCGACTCTCGGCGTCTCTCGTGACGCCAGCGCAGACGACCTGAAGAAAGCCTACCGTAAACTGGCCATGCAGTATCACCCCGACCGCAATCCGGGTGACAAGGCCGCTGAAAGCAAGTTTCGCGAAGTCAGCGAAGCCTACGAAGTTCTCAAGGACGACCAGAAGCGGGGCGCCTATGACCGCTTCGGCCATGCCGCATTTGAGCAGGGTGGTGGCGGCGGACCCGGCGGGTTTGCCGGCGGCTTCAATTTCGAAGGCGGACTCGGCGACATCTTCGAGGGTCTCTTCGGCGACATGGCCGGACGCGGACGGCAGCAGCGCGGCGGCGCCGATCTGCGCACCCAGGTCGAGATCGACATGCAAGAGGCGTTCGCGGGCGTCAAAAAGCAGATCCGCGTCGCGACTCCCGTCAAGTGCGAGGTTTGTGACGGAACCGGCTCTGAGAGCCGGTCGCGAGAGAATTCAACCTGCGGCACCTGCCGGGGCGCCGGCAAGGTCCGCGCGCAGCAGGGGTTCTTCCTGGTCGAGCGGACGTGCCCGACATGCGGCGGTACGGGCCGGGTCATCCGTAACGCCTGCAAGGTCTGCCAAGGCAGCGGGACGGTTCAGGGCGAACGCGTCCTGCAAGTGGCCATTCCGGCCGGCGTCGAGGATGGCACCCGCATCCGCCTCAGCGGCGAGGGCGGCGCGGGACCGCAAGGCTCGCCTCCGGGCGATCTCTATGTCCATGTGGGCGTCCGCCCGCATGAGATCTTCCAGCGCGACGGCGCCAACGTCTATTGCCGCGTGCCGCTGCCGCTAACCCGCGCTGCGCTGGGCGGCGAGGTAGAGGTTCCGTCCATCGACGGCACCCGCGCCCGGGTCAAGATTCCGGCCGGCACGCAGACCGGTGAGCAGTTCCGCCTGCGCGCGAAGGGCTTTTCCATGCTCCGCAGCACCGAACGTGGCGACATGTATATCCAAGTCGCCGTCGAGACGCCTCAGCACCTGACCCGCCGTCAGCGCGAACTCCTCGAAGAGTTCGCGCGCGAGAGCGAGGGGAACGAGAAGGGTAACCCGGAGAGCGACGGCTTCTTCGCCAAGGTGGCGAAGTTCTTCGACGGGAAGAACGGCACCGCCTAGGCGCCGTTCAGAGGTCGACGACGACCCGGCCGCGCACCTTCCCCGCCAGGATATCGGCCCCTACCTGCGCGGCTTGCTCGAGCGGGACATGCCTGGTCATGCGGGCGAGGGCCTCCCGGTCGAGATCGCGCGCGAGCCGGTTCCACGCCTCGACCCGGTGATCCCTGGGCGTCGTGACCGAGTTGATGCCGGTCAACGTCACGCCGCGCAGGATGAACGGCATGACGGTGCCCGGCAGATCGCTCCCCTGCGCCAGCCCGCAAGCGGCGACCACCCCGTTGTGCCGGGTTCCCGCGAGGACGTTGGCCAGCGTGTGGCTGCCGACGCTGTCGATCGCCGCCGCCCAGCGCTCTTTGCCGAGCGGCCGCCCGGGCCCGCTCAACTCCGCCGCGTCCAAGATGTCGGCGGCCCCGAGCGCGCGCAGGTATTCGCCTTCCTGTCCCGCCCTCCGGGACGACGCAATGACCCGGTAGGCACCGGCCGCGAGAAGCGCGACGGCCATGCTGCCCACCCCGCCAGCGGCGCCGGTGACCAGGATTTCGCCTCGGGCGGGTCCGATCCCCAATCGCTCCAGCGCCAGCACCGATAGCGCAGCCGTGTAGCCCGCCGTTCCGACCGCCATCGCCTCGGCCGCGCTCAGCCCCTCCGGCAACTTGATCAGCCAATCCGCCTTGACCCGCGCGCGCTGCGCGAGACCGCCATCATGCGTCTCGCCCACGCCCCAACCGTTGAGCACGACCTGGTCGCCCACCGCGAAGTCGGCGCTTCCGGACGCGATCACTTCGCCGGCGAAATCCACCCCGGGCGTCATCGGCGACCGCCGCAGGATCGGCGCCGTCCCGGTCAGCGCCAGGCCGTCCTTGTAGTTGATGGTCGAGTAGTGGACGGCGACCGTCACGTCCCCCTCCATCAACGCCTCGTCCTCGAGCGTCACGATCTCCACCGTGGGCGGCTCGCCTTTCGTCACGCGCAACGCTTTGAATGATCCCATCAATCCGTCTCCCCTATCTCGTCGAGCGCGAGCACGGCGTACGTCGCCAGCCAGTGTTCGCCCATGTAGAGGCCCGCCAGGAAAGGCAGCGCCGCCGCGCGGTGGATGTCGGCTGCCTCACGCAGCCGCTCGCCGCCAAAGGGCGCCAGGGTCTGCAGGCACCAAGCCCGGCTCAGGTTCAGCCCGTCCAGATGCGCGATCTTGCCATCGCTCCGATCGCTCGGCTCGACGGGCGTGAACAGCACGGCCGGCCGGCCGGCTGCAATGTTTGGCAAGAACTGTCGGAACCAGTCCTCGAACGCAGGACGATGCAACCGCCGCATGCACTCCGCCTCGACGAGCGAGGGCGACAGGAAGTCGTCTCCCCCGGGCTCTTCCCAGGCGGGGCAATCGGTGTCGGCGCCATACCAGCGCCATGCGGTGTCGGCCAACAGCTTCCGAAGCGTCGGACCGGGGTAATCGGCCGCCAGCCGTAGGGCGAAGGCCGTGTTGCCATGGCTGCCGGTCCGCACCGGGTAGGTCGCGATCGGCAGGAAGGCGGTGAACCGCTGCACCACGATTTCGGCCAGCGGCGCCAGAGCCTGCTGCCAAGGACCTTCCAAATAGGACAGCTCCGCCGCCAGCTTCAGCAACCAGGCCCACCCGTATGGCCGCTCAAAGCCCCGCGCGCTGTCGCGCTCGAAATACTGGCACTCGCCCCTGACTTTCGTCGCGACGAGCTTGCGGTCGAACAAGCGGGCGATCTCGCCGGCAAACTCCGCGTGCGGAAACCGCCGCATCAGCCGTGCCAGCAGCCAGTAGCTATGCACGCAGGAGTGCCAATCGAAGCTTCCATGGAACACCGGATGTAAGGCGGCGGGCGTCGCCGCATCGGCGGCCCCGTCCAGCACGTGCCCCGGCTTGTTCGGGTATTCCCGCTCGACATGTCCGAGCGCAATGGTAGCAAAGCGGTCTGCCTGGGAGGAGGTGAGGGGAGCGGTCACGAACGACAGCCTACTGAATCGGCTCCGCTTGCACACCCGCCAGCGCGTTGTGCGCCGTTCGCGCGTCCAACCGATCTCGCCAGCCCGCATCCAGCCGCAGCCGGTGATCGGCGCCGTCGAGCGTGAGCCAGGGGTTGTAGAACGGGTCGGTGCCCTGGAAATAAGCCGGCCACCGCGCCCGGAAGCGCTGCTCGTCCCCGGTCGGATCAGCCAGTTCCTTGCTCGCGGCCCGGGTTGACGACTCGTGGTGGCGAAGCACCGTGTGCCCATCGTAGAGCACATGCAGCCCGGCAGCCCGGACACGCAGGCAAAGATCCGTGTCGTTGAACCCGACGGCAAACGCCTCGTCGAACCCGCCCACCCGCTCGAACACCGCCCGCCGCATCATCAGGCACGCCGCCGTCACCGCCGAGTAGTCGCGCACGCTTGTCAAGCTCGCATTGTAGCCGGCGCTGCGCGAACCGTCGGGCGCGGTCGGCTCGGCGAACCGCATCGCGTGGTCCGCGGCGCCACCGAAGCCGACGATCACGCCGGCATGCTGGACGCGGCCGTTGCCGTAGAGCAGCAGCGGGCCGACCGCGCCCACCTCGCGCCGGCCCGCGAGGCTGCGCAGCCGTCCGAGCCAGCCGGGACCGATCGCTTCGACATCGTTGTTGAGGAACAGCAGGTAATCGGCGTCCCGCCCGTACGCGCGCACGGCCAGATTGTTCATGGCGGCGAAGTTGAACGGCCCGTCGTAGCGCAGCACCGGGTGCGGCAGCGCCGCCAGGTAGGCGACGCTCGCCGGGTCCGTCGATTGGTGATCCACCACGACGATGCAGTAGCGCTCGCCGGCAGCGGTCGCCTGCACGCTCTCGATGCATTGCCGCAGGAGGTCGACCCGGTCCTTGGTCGGGATGACGATCAGCACGCTTCCGCCATCGTCCGGCCAGTCCAGCCTGAACTGGTTGAACCCCAACCCGGGGTGCACCGTGGCCGGCCAGCCGAGCCGCGCGACATGCCGCTCGATCGCGCCGAGCGTCGCCGCCATGACGTCGTCCCGCCGCCGATGGCCTGCGCTGCCGGCATGCGTGCGCCAGCGGTAGAGCACCCTCGGCACATGCACGACCGTCTCCGCCCGCTCCGCCACGCGCAGCACGAAATCGACATCCGCCGAGATCGCCATTGTCTCGTCGTAGCCTCCGACCGCCTGCGCGAGCGAGCGGCGCACCGCCACGAGATGTACGAAATACGGGTGTGACAAATAGTAGTCGTGGCTCCACGCCGGCCGCGCCCGGTGCTGCAGCACCTGGTCGAGCGACGGGCCGGTCAGCACCTCGTCGCTGTAGATGAGTCCGGCGCGCGATTGCGCCGCGCGCGCCAGCTGATAGAGCGCGTCGGGCTCCAGCGCGTCGTCATGGTCGAGGAACGCGACGTAATCGCCCGCCGCGACCTCCAGCCCGGCATTGACCGCACGCGCGATCCCGCCGGCCTGCTGCCGCCGCACGACCCGGATCCGTGGGTCGAGCGCGGCCTGCTGCAGGACGATCTGCACGTCTGGGCTGGTCGAACCATCGTCGACGCAGATGAGCTCCCAATTGTCCGACCACTGCGCCGTGACGCTCCCGATCGCCTCCTGCAACCAATCGCGCGGCGTCTCGTGCACGGGCATGATAACGGAGATCAGCACTTCCTGCACGCGATGCGTCAGTTGCCGCCGCAGCCGGGACAGGGCGGGCCCCGACGGTCGCTTCCGGTCGAGGAACGCGGCCGCGTTTTGGTTCAGCGCGACGGTCCGTGGCGATCCCGCGAGCGCCAGCCCGGTTCCCGCGATCAGCAACGAAACCTCGTGTCCGGTCAGCGAACCCGCCGCCCGGTCCAGCACCACATGGAACCCACATCGCGCCGTCGGCAGCCCGGCCTCTGCCACGTCGCCCCGATGCAGATCGGCCCAGCCGGAGCCCACGACCTGCCCGTCACAGATCGCCTCCACCCGCACCGGCTGATCCAATGCGGCGAGGTCCATGGCCCAGCCACCGGCCGAGAAACCGTCCACCCCGTCGAAGAAGCCGACGTAGCGCGGCGCGGCCGGGCGAACGAACGGGCTGCCCCCGAGGCTCGGTCCCCCCGCGACCCGCACGTCGATCGTGACGGCCCGGTCGAGCGGCGCGGGCACCACCGCGTCGAAGCCGGCGCGCCCGTCTCCGAACCCCAGCGCCGCCACGTCCTCCCGCCGCTGATCGGCCAGCAACGTCGCCACGCGCCAGCCATCCACGAACATCTCGAGCGGCACCGGTCGATCCAGCCGGGCGTGCTCGACGGCCCAGCCCCGCACCCGCCAGGGTTCCGACGCCTCCAGGAAGCCGACATGCCCGAACGCCTCTGCCGGCACGTGCAGCACCGGGGCGAGCAGCAGGCTGCCCACCATCGGTTGCAGCGCTATCCCGCCGGGGGCCGGCGCCAGCCGGCTAATTGCGAGGTCGAACGAGAAGACGCCGTCTGCCGATCGGTGCGCGAAGCCTTCGGCGTAGCGCCGGCTATCCGCCACGAGCGCAAGCGGCAACGCGGTCGCGGCCGGGCTTGTGGTGTCGAACGAGCCGCAGACCCGGTCGCCATCGAGGCGCCAGCTTAGCCACCGCACGCCGCGAACCGCGTCCAGCGGGACCGGACCCGCCAGGAGCGACGCGCCGTCGCCGGTCGCGACCACGTCGAGCAGCCGTCCGAACACGTGCCCCGGTATGTCCCAGACGAACCCTTCGGCATCCGCTGCAACGATCGCCTGCACGCGCCCGTCCAGAACGATGGCGACGGATGACGCGACCATGGGGGTCGTCCAGGACGCGCTGATCCGCGTCGGCTCGACCCGGAGCGCGATCGGGGCGGGTCGCTCGACAGGAGAGCGGAAGAGTTCCATTGATCCCTGAGGTTGGAGCCGTCCGAGCTTACACAACTCGCGCGCGGGCTACAGCCGCAGCCGCACTTTGCTGGCCGTTGCGTCGCTTTGGTGCCTGACGTAATGGGGCGCATGCTTATACTTGTGACCGGTGGATACGGCTTCATCGGCTCGGCCGTCATCCGGCACCTCATCCGCAACACGGACCATGACGTCGTCAACGTCGACGTGATGACCTATGCGGCCTCGCTCGACGCGCTTGAGGAAGCCGCGACCAGCCCCCGGCACCGCCATATTCGCGCCAACATCACCGACGCGGCGGCGATCCGGGCGGTGTTCGAGACTCATCGTCCCGACGCCGTAATGCACCTTGCGGCCGAGAGCCACGTCGACCGCTCGATCGATGGCCCCGCCGATTTCATCACCACCAACGTCGTCGGCACGTTCGTGATGCTGGAGGCCGCGCGGGCCCACTGGGCGAGCTTGCCAACCGACTCCAAAGCCCGGTTCCGCTTCCACCACATCTCGACGGACGAGGTGTTCGGCGCGCTCGGCCCGTCGGATCCGCCGTTCGAGGAAACCACGGCCTACGATCCGCGCAGCCCGTATTCTGCGAGCAAGGCCGGGTCTGACCACCTCGTCCGCGCCTGGTTCCATACCTACGGCCTTCCCGCCTTCGTCACCAACACGACGAACAATTACGGCCCTTGGCAATTCCCGGAAAAGCTGATCCCGCTCGTCACCCTGAACGCGCTCGAGGGCAAGCCACTGCCCGTTTACGGTGACGGTTCCAATCAGCGTGACTGGCTGTTTGTGGACGACCATGCCGCCGCGCTGGTCCTCGCGCTCGAGGGTGCCGAGCCGGGTGCCACACTCTGCATCGGCCCGCGCCAGCCCCGCTCCAACCTCGAGGTCGTGCGCGCCATCTGCGCCACGCTGGACGAGTTGCGGCCGGACCCCGCCGGCCCCCGCGAGCGCTTGATCCACTTCGTTCGCGATCGCCCCGGGCATGATTTCCGCTATGCGATCGACCCCTCCCGCGCGGAGGTCGCGCTGGATTGGAAGGCCGAGCACGGCTTCGACGCCGGGCTGCGGCGGACGGTGGAGTGGTATCTCGCCCATCCAGAATGGTGGCAGGCGATCCGAGCCCGGACCTATTCCGGCCACCGGCTCGGCGCCGCCGCATGAGCCAGAAGGGCATCATCCTGGCCGGCGGCAGCGGCACCCGCCTGCACCCGATCACCCTGGCTTCCAGCAAGCAGCTGCTGCCGGTCTACGACAAGCCGATGATCTACTACCCGCTGTCGGTGCTGATGCTCGCCGGCATCCGGGACATCATGGTCATCTCGACCCCGGACGATCTGCCGCAGTTCCGCCGCCTGCTCGGCACCGGCGAGAAGCTCGGCGTCCGCTTTACCTACGCCGAACAGCCCAAGCCGGAGGGGCTGGCGCAGGCTTTCCACATCGGCGAGACCTGGATCGATGGGCAGTCCTGCGCGCTGGCGCTCGGCGACAATCTGATCTTCGGCGACAAGCTCAGCATCATGCTGCAATCCACCGTCCGCCGCACGCACGGAGCCACGGTCTTCGCCTATCAGGTCCGCGATCCCGAACGTTACGGCGTTGTCCAGTTCGACGGGGAGGGCCGGGCTGTCGACATCGTGGAAAAGCCCGCCGCCCCGCTGTCGAACTGGGCGGTGACGGGCTTATATTTCTATGACAACCGGGTCACCGAGTTCGCCCGCCGCGTGAAACCGTCGCACCGCGGCGAGCTCGAGATCACCGATCTCAACCGCATCTATCTCGAGGAGGGCACGCTGCGGGTCGAGCGCCTTGGCCGCGGCTGCGCCTGGCTCGACGCCGGCATGCCCGACAGCCTGCTCCAGGCGGCGACGTTCGTGCAGACGATCCAGTCCCGCCAGGGTCTGCTGGTCGGCTGCCCCGAAGAGGTCGCGTTCCGGATGGGGTTCATTGATGCCGCCGGGCTGCGCGCCGCGGCGAGCGGCTTCCTCAAGACCGAACTCGGCCGCCTGCTCCACGAACTGGCGGACGGACAGCACGCATGAAGACCGAGACGTTCGACGTGCCGGGGATCATCGCGTTCACGCCGGACCGGTTCGGTGATGCGCGCGGGTTCTTTTCCGAGACGTGGAGCGCCCGACGCTTCGCCGACGCCGGCCTCGACGAAAGTTTCGTGCAGGACAACCAGAGCCTGTCGCGCGACCGCGGCGTGCTGCGGGGGCTGCACTGCCAGGTCGGGCCGAACGCCCAGGGCAAACTCGTCCGCTGTACGCGGGGCGCGATCTGGGACGTGGCGGTCGACGCCCGCCGCTCCTCCGCGACCTACGGCCGCTGGGTGGCGGCCGAACTTTCCGCGGCGAATTGGCGTCAGCTCTGGGTCCCGGTTGGCTTCCTGCATGGTTTCTGCACGCTCGAGCCGGATACCGAGGTCGTCTACAAGGTAACGGCGCCCTACGACCGCGAGGCTGAGCGAGGGGTTTTGTGGAACGACCCAACGCTCGCGATTCCCTGGCCCATCGAGCCCGGCGCGGCGATTCTCTCCGACAAGGACCTCGTCCTCCCTCGATGGGACGAGTTGGCGGAGTTGTTCGCGTGATCCTGGTCACCGGCGGGGCCGGCCAACTCGCCACCGCGCTCGCCCGCGCTCCCGACGTCACGGTCGTCGGCCGTCCCGCGTTCGATTTCGAACAGCCGGCCTCCATCGACAGCGCGCTCGCTGCCGCCGCTCCCACGTTAGTCGTGAACGCCGCGGCTTGGACAGCCGTCGATGCGGCGGAGACCAACCGCGACGCTGCGATGCGGGCCAATTGCGACGGCCCGGCCCGGCTGGCCACCCTGTGCGCCGAAGCCGGCATCCCGCTGATCCACATCTCGACCGATTATGTCTTCGATGGCGACAAGGGCAGCCCTTATGTCGAGAGCGACCGGACCAACCCGACGGGTGTCTATGGCGAAACGAAGCTCGCCGGCGAGCGGGCCGTTTTGGCCGCCAATCCCCGGGCCATCGTGATCCGCACGGCCTGGGTCTACTCGGCGACCGGCAAGAATTTCGTCCGCACCATGCTGGCTCTCGGCCAGACCCGCGACCACCTCCGCGTTGTCGCCGATCAGCGCGGCTGCCCGACCGCCGCCGATGCTCTGGCCGACATCGTGCTCGGCGTCGCGCGCGCGGCGACGGCCGAGTGGCGCGACGAGTATGGCGGCGTGTTCCATAGCTGTGGCACGGGTGAAACCACCTGGCACGGTTTTGCGGAGGCCATCTTCGCCGAGGCCGCCCGGCACGGCGCGCGCGTGCCCACCGTGGAGCCCATCACCACCGCCGAATTCCCCACGCCCGCCAAGCGCCCCGCCGACAGCCGGCTCGACTGCAGCAAGCTCGAGCGCGTCTTCGCTCTGCGACAGCCGCCCTGGCAGTCGAGCCTCGCCGGCGTCGTCGACGCCTTGCTCGCCCGGGCCCCCGCGAGCGCTTGACGGTCTCCCGACCGCGCGTCGCGATCCTTCTTTCGACCTTCAACGGCGCCCGTTTCCTCCCGGCCCAGCTCGACAGCCTTCTCCGCCAGACCGAGCGCGGCTGGCTGCTGCTCTGGCGGGACGACGGCTCCAGCGACGAGACGGTCGCCATCGTGGAGGCGTTCGCCCGTGAGGTCGGCGGCGAGCGGTGCCGCCGGGTCGAGCGGGAGGGTCGCCTTGGCGTCGCGGGCAGCTTCTACGCGCTGCTGGCCGCGGCGCAGCCGCTCGGCTTGCCGGTGGCGTTCGCCGACCAGGATGACGTCTGGTTGCCGGAGAAGCTCTCTCGCGCGCTTGCCGCGCTCGCGCCGGTTGAAAGGCCGGCCCTCTACTGCAGCCGCCAGGTCTTGGTCGATGATGCGCTCGAGCCGATCGGCGGCTCACCCCCGTTCCGCCGCCCACCGAGCTTTGCGGGCGCGCTCACGCAAAACATCGCGACCGGATGCACCGTGGTCCTCAACGCTGCCGCGGCCACGCTGGTCGACCGCAGCACGAAGCCGCAGGGTCCGCTGCATGATTGGTGGAGTTATCTGCTGGTGGCCGGGGCTGGCGGCACCGTGATCGCCGACCCGGAACCGACCATCCTCTACCGCCAGCACGCGGCCAATCTGGTCGGTGCTCCCAGCACGCGCCGCCGCCGCGCCATCGCCGCCCTACGCCGCGGCCCCGGCGCTTATCTGGCGATGCTGCGCGCCAACGTCGCGGCGTTGCGGGCCGCCTCCGGCGTGCTTACCCCCGCGGCCAGCCAGATCGTCGTCCAGATGGACCGAGCGCTCCGGGCCGGCCCGTGGGCCCGTTTCCGTGCGCTATGGATCCCCGGCCTGAGACGGCAGACATTTCTCGAGGCCGCCCTGTTCCGGATCTGGTTTCTTCGCGGCTGACGTGCCCGCGTCAGATGTCGTAGGCAACCCGGAGCACGACGAACCAGGGGAACCGTGGGTCGAGTACCGTGCCGTCCGGCGTTGCCAGCGTGCCCTGGGGCGTGATGGAAACGTGCTTCATGGTGACCCCCGCGGAGACGTTGCCGCCGACGACTGTGAGTTCGCCGGGGACGATGCCGACCACCATGTCGCAATGCCCGAAGAAGCTGGCTGCCGGCAGGTCCGAGAAGCGCAGGTTCTGCGCGCCGCGCCGCCCGAAGCAGATCAGGTCGCCCCGCTGTGGCGCGTAGAGTTCCGGCGGTTGCGCGGCGAGAACCGCGTTACCGCTCGCGGCCGCGTTGATGTACGTCGCGTGCAGCGGCGAATAGGGGAAGCGGTCGCCGGCGCCGGCCGTCCGCATCAGGTACGAGATGAAGGCGGCCGACCAGGCCGGTGGCTCGCCCCGGTAAGGCTGGCCGAAACTGCCGTATTTCCCGGTCCAGCTACTGCTCTCGGAGCCGTTGTTCTGGCCGATCCACCAGTAGTCGCCGACCCGCTGCCACATCCCGGCCTGCCGATCCTCCCGCACGTCCAGCGGCAGATCGGGACCGGGCCCTGCATCGTTGACCTGGGATCCCCAGGCCCGCCACTCGCGGAGCGCAATGGCGACCGCGTTCTCCCGCGAGAACGGCTCATACGGCAGCTTGGCGTACTCCGGCACCTGCGCATCGAGCGGCTGCTGGGAAAGCTGGATCCCGGTGGAGCCGGCCGGGCGCGGTTGCGGTCCCGAGCACCCCGCCGCCACCGACATGACGATGGCGAGGAGGGTGGCCGGACCGAAGCGTCTGATCAATACACGGGCCTTTGTCGGTGGACTAGCGCCGCCACCAACCCCGCTTCTTCGTTGTCGGTTCGGTCTCGGCTCCGATCAACACGGGTTGAATGACGGGACCGGCCACAACCGGCTCGGGTGGCGGCGCCACCGGTTCGACTGGCTCGGGTTCGGCTGGCTCGGGTTCGGCTGGCTCGGGTTCGGCTGGCACGGCCACCGGCTCGACGGCGGCCGCCTCCAGCACCGGCTCTGGTTCGGGTGCAGGGGCCGCTGGCTCCGGCGTCTCCTCCGCAGCTTGCGGCGGGCTGACCGGCTCGGCGGCGAGCGCCGGCTTTGGCTGGGTCAGCCGCTGCTCCTCGGCCTGCTCGATCGCATCGAAAATGTCGAACGCGCTGGTGCCACCGAACGGGTTGGCCGGGGTCGGTCCCGCATAGGATGGCACCGGCGCATCGACGAAGCTGTCTTCTTCCGTGAGCTCAGGCGGCGTGCCGGCAACCTCGCCCTCGCTGCCATCGCGGCGCCGACGACGTCCGCCGCGCCGCCCGCGCCGCCGACGCTCACCCTCTTCGGCATCCCCGGACGCGATTTGCTCGCCGCTGTCCCCGGCCTCGCCCGGCGCGACACCGGAAGGCTCGGCCTCCGCCGACACGGACGCGACGTCCCCTTGCTCGTCCTCGCCCATCTCGCCCGCATTGTCCGGACCAGCCGACGCCCCGTTGGCTCCGCCTTCCTCGCGTCGCCCGCCGCGCCGGCGCCGGCGCCGGCGGGGGCGCTTCTCGCCGCTCTCGCCGGCCGGGCCGGAGCTGGTCTCGGCGGCGGTCGGCTCAGCCTCGTCCTCGTCCTCGTCGTCGGCTTCCAGCTCCGCATCGGTGCCGCTCTCCGCCTCGGCCTCGAGCTCATCCGGGTCCTCGAACGGCTCCGGCGGTGCGAGCTGCTGGATTGGCGAAGGGAGGTCGCTGGCCGTCTGCGCGCGCACCTTCTCGATCCGCAGCTGGGGCGGCAGAAGGCTCTCATCGGCCACGAAAGTGACCAGCATCGAGTGCCGCGCCTCGATCTCGGTCAGCCGCTGGCGCTTGTGGTTGAGAATGTAGAGCGCGATGGAGGACGCGCAGTAGACCATGATCTCGGCAGCCCGGCGCCGGCCGCCTTCTTCCTCGATCGCCCGCAGCGTGACCAGAGCGGCGCTCTCCGTGCTGCGCATGTGCCCGCTGCCGCCGCAATGCGGGCAGGTCACGAAATTGGTTTCCATCAGCGATGGGCGCAGCCGCTGCCGGCTCATCTCGAGCAGGCCGAAATGGCTGATGCCGCCGACCTGGATGCGGGCCCGGTCGCTCTTGAGCGCGTCCTTCAACCGCCGCTCGACGGAAGCCACATTGCGGCGGCTTTCCATGTCGATGAAGTCGATCACGATCAGCCCGGCGAGGTCACGGAGCCGGAGCTGCCGTGCCGCTTCCTCCGCCGCCTCGAGATTGGTGCGGAGCGCCGTTTCCTCGATGCCCCGCTCGCGGGTGGATCGGCCGGAGTTGACGTCGATCGCGACCAGCGCCTCGGTCTGGTTGATCACCAGGTAACCACCCGACCGCAGCTGCACCGTGGGCTGCAACATGCCTTCCAGCTGCTGCTCGACCTGCGCCTTGGCGAACAGCGGCGTCGGCTCCTTCCAGAGCTGAACCTTACGCGCGTGCGTCGGCATCAGCATTCGCATGAAGTCGCGCGCCGCGCGCCAGCCCTGCTCGCCGTCGACCAGGATGTCGTCGACGTCGCGGGAGTAGACGTCGCGGATGGCGCGCTTGATGAGGCTCGCCTCCTCGTAGATCAGCGCCGGCGCCATGCTCTTCATGGTCAGTTCGCGGATCTGGTCCCACTGGTTGAGCAGATACTCGCAATCGCGCAGGATCTCCGGCTTCGGCCGGTTCGCGCCCGCGGTCCGCACGATCAGGCCCATGCCGCGCGGCAGGTCGAGTTCGGAGGTCACTTCCTTCAGCCGCCGGCGGTCCGCCGCGGAGGTGATCTTGCGCGAAATGCCGCCGCCCCGCGGCGAGTTCGGCATCAGCACCGAGAACCGTCCGGCGAGCGAGATGTAGGTGGTGAGCGCCGCGCCTTTGCTCCCGCGCTCTTCCTTGACGACCTGGATCAGCAGGATCTGCCGACGCCGGATGACTTCCTGAATCTTGTAGTGGCGCAGGAAGCGCGGCGTGGAGCGGCGGTCGGACTCTTCGGTGTCGTTCTCGCCGCCCAGTTGTTCAGGCGGCGGCTCCTCGTCGTCGGCTGCTTGCTCGGAGCTCTCGCCGGCCTCCGTCTTTGGCTCCAGATCCTGCCCGGGTTCGTCCGCGAACAGGGTGGACGCCTCTTCCGGGGCGATGACCATGTCGGGGGCAATGGCCGCGGGCTGGGCGACGTCGACGCGTTCGGTCTCCGGAACCGGGTCGATGCCGGTATCGTCCGCGGAGGCCAATTCCGGCGCGGCAGCGTCTAGTTCGGCAGGGTGGTCGTTCGATGCGGCGCTAGTTTCTTCCGCCGACGGCGCTTCCGCTACCAGAGGCTCGTCGTCCGTCCCGGCCTCGTCGCTCCCGCGTGGGGACACGGCACCGGCCGGTTGTGTCCCGCGGTCCTGCGCGGCCACCGCGCGCTCTTCGGCTTCCTCATCCTCGCGCGCTTCCTGCTCTTGCGCCTCGAGCAACCGTTTCCGGTCCGCGACCGGGATTTGGTAGTAGTCGGGATGGATTTCGCCGAAGGCTAAGAAGCCGTGGCGGTTGCCGCCGTATTCGACGAACGCCGCCTGAAGGCTCGGTTCGACGCGGACGACTTTGGCGAGGTAGATGTTGCCTTTGAGTTGGTGCTTGGTCGACGTTTCGACGTCGAATTCGTCGAGGCGGTTACCGTCTAGCACTACCACGCGGGTTTCTTCCGCGTTGGTGCTGTCGATCAGCATGCGCTTGGTCATAAAGGGGTCGTCTCCGATGGACCGCGCGCCCCGGCCAGCCGACAAGGCGGCGTACGGGCACGGTTGGAGCGCGGCGATGGCTTGAAGGGGTGAGCCGAATCCTCGAAACGGCGAGACGGGATGCGCGCGACACGGTCGGTTCGGAAAGTGGCAGAACGAACGCGGCGGCTGACATAAGCATCCCTGGTAGCTGGACCGCGCCTTCTGGACACCCTCGGCGGGAACCCCAGCATGCGTTGCCCAAGGTGGGCGACCGAGCCCCGGCGCGCAGAAACCGCGCGGCGCGGGCAATGGGTGGGTTGCGGGCCGCGCGAAAACAACGTCGCAGCGTGCCCGGAGGGCTCACACCATCAGGTCGGTTGTAAAGATGACTGAAACTGGTTTCGCTCGCAAGAGCGGGTTACAAGGGCCACTGCGTCTCATGTGTTAGGTCAACATCATGGCCGATCCCATTCTGCTGCCTCGCCGTCTTCTCCTGGCGGCCACGGCCGCGCTGCCGGGCGCGGCGCTCGCCCGTCCCAAGCAGCCGCCAAAACCGGTGCCCCGGCACGCCGAGCGGCCGCTGGTCGTGCTCGATCCCGGTCATGGCGGCAAGGATCCCGGGGCAATCGGGTTCAGCGGAACCTATGAGAAACACGTGGCCTTCGCCGCGGCCGAGGAACTGCGCCGCCAACTGAACGCCAGCGGGCAGTGCCGGGTCGCGCTGACGCGAAAGCGCGACGTGTTTCTCCCGCTGCGAGACCGGGTCGAGATCGCCCAGGCGCACGGCGCCGCGCTGTTCGTCTCCATGCACGCCGACGCGTTGCACGACCCGGCCGTGCGCGGCGCCAGCGTCTACACCCTCGCCGACTCCGCCTCCGACGCGCAGACGGCCGCCTTGGCCGTCCGCGAAAACAGCGCCGACCGGTTCGGCGGTCCACGCTTCCGCGACGTCACGCCGGATGTGGCCAACATCCTCGCCAGCCTCGTCCGCGAGGAGACCCGCATCGGCTCGGCGCGCATGGCCCGCCGGATCGTGGGCGCGTTGCAGCCGCAAATCGGCATGCTGTCGAACCCGTCCCGCCACGCCCATTTCATGGTGCTGCGCGCGGCGGAAATCCCAAGCGTGCTGGTCGAGATGGGCTTCATGTCAAACCAAAGGGACGAAGCCGCATTACGTAAGCAGGAACACCGGACCAAGATCGCGGCTGCCCTGCGCCATGCCATCGAGGGATTTCTCGCTTCTCGAGGGACAGTGGAGCATATCGCGAGCGGCTGAATGCCGGACGGGTAAGTTAGGGTATACGAGGACATGGCGACGAAACCTAGAGTTGGCGGCGTGAAGCGGGAAAACCGGTTGGCTCCCGAGACGGCGCCGGCACGCCCGCCTCGGCCGGCCCGGGTCGGCAACCCTGTGCTGCGGTCCATCCGCGGCGGGTTCCGCCTCGTCGCCGTCATCGGTCTGGTGGGTGGCCTCGCGGCGGGCGCTGTCGCCTGGCACACCTACGACCGCTATGCCGCCGAGTTGCCCTCGCTCGACGGCCTGCGCACCTACCAGCCCAAGGTGATGAGCCGGGTCTATGCCGGCGACGACCGGTTACTCGCCGAGTTCGCGACCGAGCGCCGCATCTTCGTGCCGATCAGCGCCATTCCGGACGTGGTCAAGCAGGCGTTCATCTCGGCCGAGGACCAGAAGTTCTGGACCCATCGCGGCGTGGACCCGCTGGCCATTTTGCGCGCCGGGCTCTCCGACGTGATGAGCTATGGCAGCGGCAAGCGCCCGATCGGGGCGTCCACCATCACACAGCAAGTCGCCAAGAACATGCTGCTGGGCAGCGAGGTGAGCATCGCCCGCAAGGCGAAAGAGCTGATCCTGGCGCTGCGCATCGATCAGACGATGAGCAAGGAGCACGTGCTCGAGCTTTACCTGAACGAGATCTATCTCGGCCAGCAATCCTACGGCGTCGCCGCGGCGGCGGCAGCCTACTTCAACAAGACGCTCGACGAGCTGACGCTGCCTGAGGCCGCTTTCCTCGCCGTCCTGCCCAAGGCGCCCAACAACTACAATCCGTTCCGCAACCCTGAAGCTGCCAAGATCCGGCGCGACTGGGTGCTGGACCGTATGGCCGAAGACAACGCCATCACGATCGCGCAAGCGCAGGCCGCCAAGGCGACCCCGATCCAGCCCGCCGCTTTCCACCGGCCGGAGCCGATCGCCGGCGGCGAGTGGTATGCGGAGGAAGTCCGGCGCCAGCTGGTCGACCGGTTCGGCGCGGACCTGACCACCACTGGCGGCTATTCCATCCGGACGAGCCTCGACCCGGCGCTGCAGACTGCGGCCGACAAAGCGCTGCGCGCCGGGCTGATGGCCTATGACCGCAGCCATGGCGGCTGGCGGGGACCGGTCGGGCATCTGGCCGGTGACGCCTCCATGAGCGAGGGCTGGAGCAACCGTCTCGCCGAAGCGCAGGCGCCGCCGGGCATGCTGCCCGCATGGCGGCTGGCCGTCGTGCTCGCCGTCGAGCCGCGCGACGCCAAGCTCGGCTGGATCGAACGGGCCGGCCAGGCGGCCGGAGGCGGCCAATCGCGCACCGGCACGCTTTCGCTGTCGGATGTGGCCTGGGCCCGCCCGCGCCACGGAACGGTCCGCGGGCCGGCGCCGCGCCGGATGAGCGACGTCGTCGCCGTCGGCGACCTCGTCATGGTCGAGCCGCAAACGGCCGCGCCTGACGGCAAGCCGCTGGCCCGGTCGGACCGGCTACTGCTGCGCCAGGTGCCGCAGGTGCAGGGGGCGCTCGTCTCGATGGAACCGCAAACCGGCCGGGTCGTGGCCATGGTCGGCGGGTGGAGTTTCGATGCCAGCCAATTCAATCGCGCCACTCAGGCCGAGCGGCAGCCCGGCAGCTCGTTCAAGCCGATGGTGTATCTGACCGCGCTCGAAGCCGGTTATTCGCCCAGCCAGAAGGTCCTCGACGCGCCCTTCGAGCAGAAGACGGCGCAAGGTGTTTGGAAGCCGAACAACTACGAGATGACCTTCAACGGGCCGACCCCGCTGCGGATCGCGCTCGAACGCTCGCTGAACCTCGTCACCGTCCGCTTGGCCGACAAGCTCGGGATGGACGCCGTCGCGCAGAACGCGATGGCGTTCCACGTCGTCGACAGCATGCCGAAAGTGCTGCCGGCAGCGCTCGGCGCGGTGGAGACCACCGTTTTGCGGCAGGCCTCGGCCTATGCCGGCCTCGCCATGGGCGGCCGCGAGGTGCTGCCTTCGCTGGTCGACGGCGTGCAGGACCGCGAAGGCAAGCTCATCTGGCGGCCGACCGGCATCGACTGCCAGGGCTGTCAGGACCCGTCCAAGCCGCCAACCCTGGTCGATAATCGCCGGCAGATCGCCGACCCGGCCAGCACCTTTCAACTCGTCACCATGATGCAGGGGGTCGTCGCCAAGGGCACCGGCTATGCGGCCGGCGCCGGCCTGAACCGCGCTATCGCCGGCAAGACGGGCACCAGCCAGGACTTCAACGACGCGTGGTTCGTCGGCTTCACGCCCGATCTCGTCACCGCCGTCTGGATCGGTTTCGACAACAACACCAGTCTCGGCGAGAAGGAGACGGGCGGCGGCGTCGCGGCACCCATCTGGCACGACTACATGGCATTCGCGCTCAAGGATCGGCCCACCCTCGAATTCAAGATGCCGGACGGCCTCAGAATGGCGAGCTGGGACACCGGCTTCGGGCAGCGCACGGACGCCTTCAAGCCCGACCAGCAGCCCGGTGCGAGCCAGGGCGTCATCGGCGGCGGCGAGGCGAACGGGGCGGAGGCGAGCGCCGGGTCCGGGGTCGGCATTGATAGCGGCGTGGGCGGACTATATTAGCGCGCTATGTCCACGGAATCCGATGACCTGAACGCGCAGCTCCAGCAGACCTTCGCCTTGCTCCGGAGGCATCTTTGACTGGGATGTCGCCATCGGCCGTCTGGAAGAGCTGAACGCCCAAGCCGAAGACCCCGCGCTCTGGAATGATGCCGCCGCGGCCCAGGCCGTCATGCGCGAACGCAACCGGCTGGCCAGCCTCGTCGAGGGCCTGCAGTCGATGGAACGCGAGGCGGCCGACAACGTCGAACTGATCGGCATGGCCGAGGCGGAGGGAGATGCCGCGATGGCCGCCGACGCCCGTGCGGTGCTCGCCCGCATTCTGGAAGAAGCCAAGCGCCGCGAGATCGAGAGCCTACTCTCGGGCGAAGCCGACGCGAACGATGCCTACCTCGAGGTCAACTCCGGCGCGGGCGGCACGGAGGCGCAGGATTGGGCGGAGATGCTGGCACGCATGTATTCACGCTGGGCCGAGCAGCACGGCTACAAGGTGCAGCTCATGGAACAGAGCGAGGGCGAGCAGGCGGGCATCAAGTCCGCGACGCTGCAAGTCTCCGGCGCGAACGCCTATGGCTGGCTCAAGACGGAGGCCGGCGTGCACCGGCTGGTCCGCATCAGTCCGTTCGACGCCAATGCGCGCCGGCAGACGAGCTTTGCCAGCGTGTGGGTCTATCCGGTGGTGGACGACAACATCGAGATAGAGGTCAACGAGGCCGATCTGAAGATTGACACGTTCCGCGCGTCCGGCGCCGGCGGCCAGCACGTCAACAAGACGGAGAGCGCCATCCGGATCACCCATATCCCGACGGGCATCATCGTCGCGTGCCAGACCGACCGCAGCCAGCATCGCAACCGCGCTTCGGCGATGACGATGCTGAAAGCCAAGATGTATGAGCGCGAACTGGAGAAGCGTGAGGCCGTCTCAGCAGCCCAAGAGGACGCGAAGACCGATATCGGCTGGGGCCATCAGATCCGCAGCTACGTGCTGGCGCCGTACCAATTGGTGAAGGATCTGCGGACGGGCGTCGAGACCGGCAACCCTGCGGCGGTGCTGGACGGCCAGCTCGATGAGTTCATGTCGGCGGCCCTAGCAGCCCGCGTGGGAGCCACCCGCAGCGACGCCAGCGCCCAAGCGCAGTAGGCCGGGCCGCTCAACCCTCGACGATCCGACCCCGCTCGAGGGAGATCACACGGTCGACGATCTGCAGGGCGGCCGGGCGGTGACTGATCAGCAGCGTCGTCCGGCCCTGCATCAGGACACGGAGGGCGCCGAGCACCTTGGCCTCGGAGGCGGCGTCCAACCCCTCGGTGGGCTCGTCGAGCAGCAGGATCGGCGCGTCCTTCAGCAGCCCGCGCGCGATGGACAGCCGCCGCGCTTGGCCGCCAGACAGCCTGGTTCCGTTTTCGCCCACGATCGTATCGAGGCCCTCGGGTAGGCGGGCGAGGTCCGGTTCGAACGCGGCCGCCCGCAAGGCGCTCCTCAGTTCGGCCTCCGTCGCGTTGGGCCGCGCGAGGGTCAGGTTTCCCCGCACGCTCGTGTTGAACAAGTGCGTCTGCTGCGAAACTACGCCGAACAGCCCCCGCGCGGTCTCGGCGTCCAGTGCCCGGAGCGGGACGTCTCCGATCGTGATCTCGCCCTGATAGTCCCAAAATCGCAGCAGCACGTTGATGATGCTGGTCTTGCCCGATCCGCTAGGCCCTACGATGCCCAGCGCTTCGCCCGGCGCGATGGCAGCGTCGAGGCCGTCGAGGGCCCAGGGGGTGTTGTCCGCGTAGCGCATGCGGACCCCGCGGAAACAGATCCCAAACGACCGTGGCGCAGCCGCGGGGCGGGAGGGCGACCCGACGGCAGGCGCGGTATCGACCAGGGCAAGGATGCGGCGGGCGGCGGCGCGCGTTTCGCCCAAGGCCAGGAAAGCGGCGGGTAGCGGGGCCACCGCCTCGAAGCTGGCCAGCACGAACAGGCTGACGAGAGCGAGGTCGGGACCCGGCAGCGTGCCCGCGCGGACGCGCGGGATCAGGACGACGATCGCGCCCCAGAGGCAGAGCTGCGCGACCAGCCCGGACAGGGCCGTCCCGCCGCTATCGAGCCATGCCCGGCGACGCTGCTCGCAAAGCAGGGTCGTCCCCAGTCGTTGGACCGAGGCGCTGTGCTGCCGGGCGGCCCGGGTGATCAGCAGCTCGCCCAACCCCTGCACCGTCTCGGCAACGACGACCCGCAGCTCGGCGCGCAGCCGGACAACAGCAGTCCCAGGCCTGCGGCCGGCACGCTGGGCCAGCAGCGGCAGCGCGACGCCGCCCGCGAGCAGGCCGCCGGCCTCGATCCACGCCACCTCGCCGCTCATCGTCGAGAGAAAGCCCACCAGGATCGCGCTCGTGACCAACGCGGCCGTGGCGGGAGCGACGATCCTCAGGAAAAACGTATCGAGGCTGTCGATGTCGGATCGGAGCCGGCTCAGCAGATCGCCGCCGCGATAGAGTTGCAGCCCGGCCGGGGCCAGCGGCTCGATGCGCCCATAGAACCAGACCCGCAAGGTCGCGAGCAGGCGGAAGGTCGCTTCGTGCGTCACCAGGCGCTCGAGATAGCGCGACACCGTGCGCAGGATGGCCAGGCCCCGGATAGCCGCCGCTGGGGCGAAATACTCGAACGGCAGCGCGCCGAGACCCGCAAGCGCCATGGACGCGATGAACCAGCCGGAAAGCGCGAGCAGTCCGACATTGGCGAGGATGACGACCACGTTGAGCGCGATGCCGGCTGCCATCCAGCGCGCTTGCGGGCGGCACAGAGCGAGCAGGTGGGCGAGATCCCTCATGCGTCGACCCTGGCGCGGTCGAGGCCCATGACGCTCCCGTACATCGTGCCGGAGGCGCAAAGCTCGTAATGCGATCCGCGCTCCACGACCCGGCCCTCGCTCAGGACCACGATCTCGTCGGCGTGCCGGACGGTCTCGAGCCGGTGGGCGATGATCAGCGTGGCGCAGCGCGGTGACAAGGCGTCGATTGAGCGGGCGACGATGTCGGCCGTCTCGCGGTCGAGGGCCGCGCCCGGTTCGTCGAAGACCACGAGGTCGGCCGCGGCAAGGAACACCCGGGCCAGCGCGATCCGCTGGATTTCGCCGCCCGACAAGCCCTGGCCGCGGTCGCCGAGCACGGTGTCGAGGCCTTGCGGCAGGCGCGCGATCAGCTGGGTTGCGCCCGCTTGCTCGACCGCGGCCTGAACACGCGCCGGGTCGGGGTGGGGCTGACCGAGGCAGATGTTGTCGCGGACGCTGCCGTGGAACAACGTCGGCCGTTGTGGCAGCCAGCCGATTCGCGCCCGCCACTCGTCGGGGGCCAAGGTGGCGAGATCGATCCCGTCGACGGTGATGCGGCCGCGGCTCGGCGCAAGGAAGCCGAGCAGCAATTGGCTGATCGTAGTCTTGCCTGCGCCGGATGGCCCGACCAGCGCGACCCGGCGCCCGCGCGCTAGCGTCAGATCGATGCCGTCGAGCGTCGGTGCGGTGCCGTAGGAAAAGCTGACCCGCTCGAAGCGGATTTGCTGGACGGGCCCGGCGCGCAAGCTGCCGTGCCGTTCGGGGACCGGCGGCGCCGGCGTGTCCAGCAGGGCCACGATCGCGTCGGCCGCGCCGATCGCTTCCATCCGCGCGTGATACTGCGTGCCCATGGCGCGGAGTGGACGGTAGAACTCGGGGGCGAGGAGCAGGACGGCGAAGCCGGGAAGGAAGTCGAGCTCGCGGTAATACAGCCGGAAGCCGACATAGACCGCGACCATGGCGATGCCGATGGTGGCCAGGAACTCCAGCGCGAGCGACGACAGGAAGGCCACCCGTAGCACCTCCATCGTGCTGACCCGGTAGGCCTCGGAGCTGCGGCTGATGGCGTCCAGCTCGGCGCGGCTGGCGCCGAACAGCTTGAGCGTGGTCAGACCCTCGATCGCGTCGAACAGATGGGCGGCGAGTAGTGCGAGCTTGCGCCACTGCGCCTGATTGAGCGCCTCCGTGCCGCGGCCGATCAGGACCATGAACAACGGGATCAGCGGGGCCGAGACGGTCAGGATGATCGCCGATACCCAGTCCGTCGGCACGACAAAGGCCAGGATGGCCAGCGGGATGAACGCCACGAGCACACGCTGCGGCAGATATCCGGCGTAGTAGCGCCCGATATTGTCGGCCGCATCGACGACCGTGGTGGCGACATCGCCGGTGCGCTGGCGCCGGGTCCAAGACGGCCCGAGGGTGACCACGCGTTCTTGCAGCGCCGCGCGAACCGCGAGCACGACGCGCGCGCCCGCCTCGACCGCCACGGCGTCCCCGATCGCGGTCACGGCCGTGCGCAGGACGATGACGGCGAGCAGGGCCCACAGCCACGGCCAGACCGCGTCGAGAGTTTGGCCGCCGAACACCACCGCGCCGACCGTCCGTGCGGTCAGCCAGGCTTGCGCGATGAGGGTGAGCCCGGCGACCGCGCCGCAGGCGACCGAAGCGGCCAGTGAGCCGCGAACGAGCCCGGACCGTTTGCGCAGGAAGCTCTCGAGCTTCTTGCGAACGGCGTTGGGCATCGGCGCTGAATGGCTGGACAAGGTGTCAGCGCCCGCGCGCGACCCGGCGCCACTCGCCCCGAGCGAGCGACGCAAACATCCCGAGCGAAAATAGGAACATCACGCCCGCGACGATCTGCAGCTGCCGCGGCATTCCGAAGATGGCGATGCCGAGCCCCAAGCCAACTGCCGGGCCCAGCAGGAAGAGGCCGAGCGCGCGCAGGTTCCAGGCCACTTCGAGCGCCTGCCGATAAGGTGCCGATCTCATGCGTGGTAGGAGGCGAGCTTGGAGACACGGGCCCGAAACACCCAGATCTGATACCAATTATACATCAGCATGACCGGGAACAGACCGGCGACCGTGAACAGGAAAGTCCCTAGCGAGATCTCCCGGCTCGCCGCCTGATCCACGGTCCAGGTGTTCGGGATCATGGCGGGGAAGATGGTGCCGAGCAGGCCGCCGGCCATGATGACGATGATCAGGTCGAGCCAGAGCAGCGCGGCCACGTCCCGCCCGCGGACCCAAGCGCGCCGCATCTGGAACGACGCCCCAACTGCGGCAGCCGGGATCAGCCACCAGGCCCAGAAATACGGGCCGAACCACACCTCGCGCGCCCAGGGAAACGCGACGGCGATCCAAAGCGTCGAGATCGGAACCGCCGCCACGGCGAAGTAAAAGACCCTGCTCGTCCAAATCGCCGCCCGCTTGCGAACGGGCTCGCCGGTTTCGAACCGCGCCCGCACGAACAGGCCGCCTGACAACGACACGGCAAACACGGCGGCAACGCCGATCCAGACGCTGAACGGGCTAAGAAACCGGAAGGCGCCGCCGACATAGGCGGGCACGCGCTCCGGATCATGCGTGAGCGGGAAGCCGTGCAGCAGAGCGCCCACACAGATCCCGCCGAAAAAGGTGACGGTCAGGCTCGACAGCCCGAACGCCCAATCGGTGAAGCGGCGGGTGCGCGGCGCGGCCAGGTGCCGGAATTCGAGCGCAACCGCGCGGGTCAGGATGCCCCAGAGCACGAAAGCGAGCGGGATCATGAGGTAGCTGAGCGCCGAGCCGTACGCGAACGGAAACGAGCCGAACAGAACGCCGCCGGCCACGATGAGCCAGGTCTCGTTCGCGTCCCAGGTGCCGGCCATGGCCTGCATGATGGCGCCGCGCTCGTGCTCGTCGGTCACCACGAGCGAGAAGATGCCGGCGCCAAGGTCGGCGCCGTCGAGCACGATGTAGAGCACGATGGAGAAGGCGACGGTAAGCCACCAGCCGACGGCGATCAGATGTTGCGCGTTGGTGAGATCCACCATGGGTCCGCTCCGGAAGTGGGGGTCAGGCCGGGTGCAGGGTGGGCCGACCCGGCCGCACCGGCGTCTCGGCCTTCGGCGTCTCGAGCTCGCCATCGGCGGGCAGGCCGCCATGAGCCGGCGTGCCCAGGGGCTCGTCGCCCTCCTGCGGGATCGGGCTGCTGATGTCCGGGCCATTGTGGAGCACCTTGCCGAGGAACCACCACGTGGCGCCCCACACCATCAGCTCGAACCCCGCATAGCCCACGAGCCAGAGGAGCTCCTGCGCCACCGAGAGATGGCTGACGCCCTCCGAGGTGCGCATCAGGCCGTAGACGACCCACGGTTGGCGCCCCACCTCGCGCGTCCACCAGCCGACCCAGACCGACAGGAACGGCAGAAAGGTGGCAAAGATGGTGGCCCGCAGGAACCATGTGCGGGTGCTGAGCGCCCGGGCCGACAAACCCCGGCGCAGCACCAGCCAGGCGCCCCAGACGGCGATGCCGACCATGAAGAACCCGCAGGCGACCATGACGCGGAACCCGTAGAACGGGATCAGGACGGGGGGCCGCTCGTCGGCCGGAAACTCGTCGAGGCCGCGGACCGTGCCGTTCCAGCTATGTGTTTCGAGCAAGCTCAGCACATGCGGGATCTTGATCGCCCAGGCGTTCCCGTCGCCGGCCTTATTGGGCCAGGCCAGAAGATTCCAGGACGTATTGGGGCTGCCGTCCGGGTTGCGGGCGTGCCAGTGGCCTTCCATCGCGGCCAGCACGGTCGGCTGATCGTGGGCCACGGTCAGCCCCATGCCATCGCCGAGCCAGACCTGCAGCGGCGCCACGACGAGTAGCGCCAGGATCGTGCCCTTCAGCGAACGCTGGAACAGCTCGACGTGCCGGTTCTTCAGCAGATACCAGGCCGAAACTCCCGCCACGAAGCCGAGCGCGACCTCGAACGAGGCGACCAGCATGTGCGGGAAGGCGTAGATGACGTCGGGATTGAGAATCGCGCGCCACCAATCCTTCACCATGAAAACACCGTGGCTGAGCGTGACGCCGGTCGGCGTCTGCATCCAGGAGTTCGCCACGAGGATCCAAAGGGCGGAGAGGCTGGACGAGAGCGCGACGTTGAAGGTCGCGAACAG
>JAVVHH010000040.1:0-28101 GCA_032249615.1 Acetobacteraceae bacterium | reverse complement strand
AAACTCCGTGTTTGGTGGTCCCCAACTAAATGGGGGGGGCGGGGGCGGGCCCCGGGTTGGGGGGGGGGGGCCCGCCGGCCAAGCCCGACACCGCGCCGGCGAGCGTGAAGGCGGTGAGGCGGATGCGGTAGCGGGGCAGACCGAGCGCGGCCGCGCGCGCCGGGTCGTCGCGGAGCGCGCGAAGGGCATAGCCGAAGGGTGCGTAAAGGAGACGGCGCAGCCAGAGCGTGCCGCCAACGCAGAGTGCGAGCGTGAGCCAATACAGGGTGGGACCCGTCGCCCAGGCGGGCCGGCCGGCGAGATCGAGGCTGGGATGGCCGATCGCGACTTGCCAAAGCGCTTGCGCGGTGGCGAGGGTTGCCATCGCGGTGGCAATGGCGGGCAGGGGGACCGTGAGGGCGCCGACGAGAAAAGCGGCGGCGCCGGCGACGAGCGGTGCCGCCAGCAGAGCGGGGCCGAAGCCGATCTGGCTCTGCTGTGTCGCACCGACGGCGGCGTAGGCGCCAATGCCGAAGAAGGCGGCTTGGCCGAGGCTCGGAATGCCGCCGGGGCCGGCGATGAGATGGAGACTGGCTACGAAGAGGACCGCGATGGGCAGCGCCGTGAAGACCGAGAGCGTGCCGGGGGTGGCGAGGAACGGTGTCAGCGCGGCGAGCAGGAGGACGGCGCAGCCGAGCAGCCGGGCGCTGAGCGGGGCGGGGCGGATCGGCAGGGGGTCAGCGGCAAACGGCGGCTCGCCGTAGGGACGGCCCAACAGGCCGGCCGGACGCACGATCAGCACGATCGTCGCAACGCACAGCGCGGGCAGCAGGGTCAGGCCGGGAAACTGCGTCACGGTGAGGGTTTGGAGCAGACCGATGGCCAGGGCGGCAAGCCCGGCGCCCGCGACGCTGCCGAAGCCGCCCGCGAGGCTGACGAGGATTGCTCCGGAGAGAAAGGAGAGATCGAAACTCGGGGCGGCCCGCCCAGACAGCGCCCCGGCGAGCCCGGCGAGCAGCGCGGCCAGGCCGGCCACGCCCGTGGCGAGCCAGGGATCAGGCCCCTCCGTTCGGAGTCTGGCGGTATCGGCGCTGGCCGCCCGCACCCGCTGGCCCCAGCGCGTCCCGTGCAGAATCAGCAGGAGCGCGGCGCCGACGAGCGCCCCCGCCGCCATGCGCACGCCGCGGCCGGGGATGACGGGCAGCGAAATGACGCCGGTTCCCCAGACGGCCAGCGCGGCATCGTACAGCACGAGCAGGAGACCGATCGTGCCGAGAAGCTGGCGGAACAGAGGGGCCCGGTAGAGGCGACGAAAGAGCACGATTTCGAGGACGGCGCCGCCTACGCCGACCAGGATCGCCGCCGCCAGGATGGCGAGCAGGAGGGAACTCGGTGCCGGCGGTAAGAGGGGCGTGACGCTGCAGGCGGCGTAGGCGCCGAGCACGGCGAGCGAGCCGTGGCTGAGATTGACGAACCGGGTCAGGCCGATGCTGAGGCTGAGGCCGGCGCCGAGCAGGAAGAGCGGCGAGGCGACCGATAGACCGTCTAAGAATTGCGAGAGGAGCGGCATTGCCCGGGGCCATGAGGCCCCGGGGCTATGGCGTCAAGCCGACCGGTTAACGGTAGCCGCCAAAGAGCACGATGAGCACGACGACGACGACGATCAGTCCGACGCCGCCGCCGAACACGCCACCGCCGTAATAGCCGGACCGGTAGCCGTAGCCGCCGCCGCCCAGCATCAACACGAGCAGCACGATAACGATAAGCCAAAGCATGGAGCGTTCCTCTCGTTTAGTATGAGGTTCAACGCACCAGTGCTGACTTGTTTGCGTGGGCGAACAGTTGGGGTCGGGATATGGTAGGGAGCCATCTCATCCATTTCGCCGGGACTTCATAACATCGCTGACACAACCATCCCGATCACGCCGACCATCTCGTTCGACCCCGGCGAGATCGAGGAGAGCTTCATCCGCTCGTCGGGGCCGGGCGGGCAGAACGTCAACAAGGTGGCGACCGCGGTGCAGGTGCGGTTCGACGTGCGGCGGAGCCCCTCGCTGCCGCCCTGGTTGCGTGCGCGGGCGGAAGCGCTCGGCGGCAAGCGGGTTTCGGCGGACGGCGTGCTGGTGCTGACGGCGGCGCGGTTCCGTTCGCAGGAGCGCAACCGCGAGGACGCGGTGGAGCGGATCGTGGCGCTGCTGCGCGAGGCGGCGGACCGCCCGGCGCGGCGGGTGAAAACCCGGCCCACGCTGGGGTCGGCGCGACGCCGGGTCGCGAGCAAGGTGCAGCGGGGCGAGACGAAGCAGCTCCGACGCAAGCCGGGCGAGGAGTAGGCAGCTCAGCTGGTCGGGGGAGACCCCGGTGGGCGGGAGGCGTCCGGGCCCGGGCGGGGACGCAGGGTGCGGCGGAGCAGCTGCGAAAGGCGGCGGCGGCGCACGCGGTCGCCCTCCATCGAGACTTCCGTGGCCGTGCGCCGCAGGGAAAGGCGCCGATGGTGGAACTCGGCGAGCTCCGGGCGATGGCCGACACTGATGAGGGTCGTGCGGCCGAGTTCATCGTTGAACAGGTTCATGATCGACGCCTGCGTGTCGACGTCGAGCGCGGCGGTGGCCTCGTCGAGGATGACGACGTCCGGCTTCTGGACGAGCAGCCGGACGAACCCGATCCGCTGCTGCTCGCCGCCCGAAAGGAGCTTATCCCAACGGTCCTCGTCGTCGAGCCGCGAGACGAGGTGGCCGAGGCCGCATCGGCGCAACGCCACCTCGAGCTCTTCCGTGGTGGGGTCTCGCGCGGTGATCGGGTAGTGCAGCACCTGGCGCAACGTGCCGTTAGGGATGTAGGCGCGCTGCGGCAGGAAGGCGACGCGGGCGTCGGCCGGAAAGAGCACGCGGCCGGAGCCCCAGGGCCATAGCCCGGCGATCGCGCGGATTAACGTGCTCTTACCGGTGCCGCTCTCCCCGGTCAGCAGCACGCGCTCGCCGGGGCCGATCTCGGTGGTGGCCTCGTCGATCATGACCCGGCCGTCGAACTGCGCGACCGACAGATGCTCCAGGCGCACATGATCGTCGGGGCTCTCGCCGATGACGATATGCTCGTGGGCTTCGAGGCCGACCGAGCTGTCGAGGCGGCCGAATGCCGCCCAGAGGCCGGTGACACGGCCGGCGGAGGCCATCCATTCGGCGATCCGCGGATAGTTGTCGAAGATCCAGTTGAGCGCGACCTGAACCTGGGCGAACGCTGCAGCCGTCTGCATCAGGGCGCCGAGCGTCATCTTGCCGGCGAGGAAATTGGGGGCTTCCAGCAAGAGCGGCACGACGGGCGCCACGGCCCAGTTGCTGCCCATCAGCCACATCATGCGCGCCCACTGCTTGAGCATGCGCATCCAGCTCTCGACGAGTCCGTGCAGCGTCTCGTGCAGCGCCTTGATCTCGTCGGCTTCGCCCCCGATGAGGGCGATGCTCTCGGCGTTCTCGCGCACGCGGCCCATCTCGGTGCGAAGCTTAGCTTCGGCCGCGTTCTTTTCCTCGATCCGGCGGATCAGCGGTCGGCCGAAGATCAGCATCGAGCCGGACATCACGCCCGAATACAGGACGGCGGCGATGACCATGAAGCCGGGAATTCTCGTGCCGAACAGCTCGATGTCGCCGCCGATGGACCAGAGCACGACGAAGAAGACGAGCGCTGCAAGGACCGCGTTCAGGATGCCGGTGCCGAATTCGACGACCGGTTCGGTGGCCACCCGAGCATCTTCGGCGATGCGGAACTCTGGCGCGTCGAGGTCGGGCGCCGCGATGCTGAGGCGGTAGAAGCGCTGGCTGTCCAACCATTGGGAGGTCAGGCGCTTGGTGAGCCATTGGCGCCAGTAAACCTGCAGCTTGACGCGGGAAGTCAGCGAAAAGACGCTGATCATGGAGGCCGCGACGGCCAGGACGGCGAAGAACGCCATGGCGCTGGCGACGTCCTTGTAGCTTTTCTGCTGCAGAGCGTCGAAGAAGAAGGCGTTCCATTTGTTGACGCCGTATTGGACGGTCGTGTTCGCGACGACCAGGAACAGGCTAGCGATCGTCAGCTTCCAGGCGGCGCGGGCCGTGGCGCCGCGCCAGAAGCCGCCGGCGAGGCGCCAGTAGCCGGCGGCGGAAGCGGAGGAACGTGGGCGCTCGTCTCTCGACCGAAGAAGCGGTGCGGCCGCCTGCGCCGTGCCGGGTAAGCTATCGGGCAGCGTCGAACCCGAGGAAGCCCGCTTGCGGCACCGGCGCACCGCCGTCGCCGGCGAAGAGCCGAGCGTTGCGGGGGGCGACCGGCGCGGTGCGGGCTGCACGGTCCGCGGCAGCTTGCTGGCGCTGGCTACGCGCGGCCTCGCGAGTCTCGGCCTGTCGCTCGGCGCGGGCTGCGGCGGCGGCGGTTTTGCTGTCCGGCTTGGCGGCGCGCGGGCCTTCGGTGGTGCTGTAGCCGGCACCGCCGCGCAGCGAGAGCAGCAGGAACGAGATGTCGCTGCGGCCGAGGTCGACCGATTGCTCCAGCGGCGTCAGACCCAGGATGTTGCGGCCGTTGATGTCGGCACCGCGGCCGATGGCATCGCGGGCTGCGACCGTGTCGCCGCGGTTGATGGCGTCGAACAGCGCCTCGGTCGGCGGCATGTCCGTCATCCCGCGCTCTGCCGGCGCGTTCAGCGCGGGCTCGGCCCGGGCCCCGGGAACGCCCGCTGGCGCGGGTTCGACCTTGCGGTGACCGCGCGCGGTCGCGGGCTGTCCGCCAGGCGTGGCAATCGGGCCGGGGACGGAGGTTTGCGCGAAGGCGGGTGCCGCGAGCAGTACCGACAAGCCTACGCCGACAAGAAGTTTTCTGACCATAAATGGAGCATAACTTAAAACCCGCTGCTGCAAAAGCGAGCGACACCCAGAACGACCCCGGTCGCGATCCAGACCGTGTAGGGCAGCAACAGAACCGCGGCGGCTGGCCGGAGCTTGCGGAACGCGTTGGCCGTCCAAGCGGCCAAGCCGAAGCAGAATAGCTGGCAGAGGGTGGCGAGGTCCGGGCTGCCGGCGCCGTAAAGGGCGGCCGGCCAGAGCGCGCCGAGCATCAGCACCCAGCCCCATCGGCGTAACGCGGCTCGCTTGCGCTCGAGGCCGATGTCGACCCGCCGCCATACGAGCCAGGCGCCGACGCCGGTCAGCGGGCACAGCAGGGCCTCGGCCGCAAGCGCGGGGGTTCGCAGAGATAGCACGCCATTGGCCAGGGCGACCCGGGCGATCGGCACCAGGGCAGCAAGGCCCACGAAGCCGATCAGCGCAAGGATGCTGGTGCGGGCGGCGCGGCGGCGGGGCGGTTCAGTCGGCTGGAAAGCACGGACTCCATCTCGAGGGTGTCAACCGGAGCCTTCCCGGCGCCAGGCGACCAGGACGAGGCCGAGCAGCAGCGGCAGGGCGGCCCATGGCGGGAGCAACGGTACGGCTCGAACGCCGGTCACGATATGGTCGTTGCGGCGGGGCAGCCCAACCCAGCTGGAGCCGGCGGCCTCGCGGCCCGAGCCGGTGCGCCGCAGTTCGGGCAGCCGGAGTTCGGAGGGGCTGCCGCCGATGAAGCGCACGCTGCCGCCGGATGCGCGGGCGAGTGGCGAGAGAACGGCGGCGGTGGCACGGAGGTCAGCGATCTCGCGCGGGTTTGCGTTGGCTGCGGCGACGTAGACCGTGTGTTCGCCGTCGGCGACCTGCCATACCCCCGGTTCGGCGGCGTCGAGATCGGCTTGCCAAAGGCCGGGTTGCGACGGGGTGAGGTCGAGGCGGGTGACCTGGCCCGTGGGCGACGTCACGGTGACGCCGACCCGGCCCAGCTCCTGGAGGCTTCGGCGTTCGATGTGCATGCTGTTGTGCTCGATGGTGGCCCGGAGCGTCTCCTCCTCGAGGGCGGGCTCTTTCATGGCCCAGTGGGCGATCCTGCGCAGCAATTCGGCTTGCGGGCCGCCGCCCTCGTGACCGCGCGACCACAGCCAGATCTGGTCAGACAGCAGGAGCGCGACCCGGCCCTCGCCGACCCGGTTGAGCAGCAGCAGCGGAGCCCCGTCTCCCGCGCTCATCAGCTCCTGGCCGCCCGTCGCGGACGCCCCGATGTAGCGATACCAGTCTCCCCATTGGCCAGCGTCGGCGAGGCTCTCGGTCACGGGATGGCGCTCGCCGAGCGCGGTGACGGCGGGGCGGAAGGGACCGTCGACGACCGCGAAGCCGGGCTCCGCGCCGAGGGGCGGCGCGACGGGGAGGACCGAGCCGAGATTGGTGGCCGCCAGCGAGTATCGGCCGGCGAATTCCGGACCTGCGCTGAGCAACAAGGCGCCGCCGCCGCGGACGTAGTCGGCGATGTTGCGCAGGTAGAGCGGGGGCAGGATGCTGTTCCGGTTCGAGAACCGATCGAGGATGATCAGGTCGAAATCGCGGATCTTGACCTGGAACAGCTCGCGCACCGGGAAGGCGATCAACGACAGCTCGTTGGTCGGAGTCATGTCGTCGCGGTCTGGCGGGCGGAGGATGGTGAAGTGGACGAGATCGACCGCCGGGTCGGCCTTGAGCAGGCGGCGCCAGGTCCGCTCGCCGAGGTGCGGCTCTCCGGAGACGAGGAGCACGCGGAGGCGGTCGCGCACGCCGTTGATGGTGACCACCGCCCGGTTGTTCAGCGTCGAGACCTCGCCGGGCAACGGGTCGGCCGATAGCTCGACCACGACGGGCCCCGCGCGCGTGATGGGGATATCGATGCTGGTTTCCTGATCGACGGGAACCGATTGCGTCTGAGGCGGGTCGCCGTCCCGCCTCACGGTCAGGCGTGCCATCGTGTTGCCGGGGCGGACGCCGAGATCGTCGACCGCGAGGCGAACGGTCACCGCGCGGCCGACGATGCCGAAGCTCGGGGCCTCGACGATGCGGATGCGGCGGTCCGTCTGCTCGCCGCTAGCGGGGATGAGCACGTGCAGCGGTGCGGGAAGGGGGGTGGCGGGGGTGTCGTGGACCTGGCCGTCGGTCAAGGCGAGGATGCCTGCGAGCCTGGCGCGGGGCACGTCGGCCAGGGCGCCGTCGATCGCGGCAAAGAGGGCGGTGCCGTCTCGCCCGCCTTCCGGGACGACGACGGTCCGCATCTCGAGGTCGGGCAGCCGCGAGGCTTGTTGGGCCAGTTCGGCCGCGGCTGCGTCGCGGGCCGCGCTGCGCTCGCCGACCCGCATGGAATCGGTCTTGTCGACGACGATGAGCCCGATGTCGGGTAAGCTGTCCCGGGTCTCTTCGACCAGCCGTGGGCCGGCGAGCCAGAGAAGCAGGACGGCGAAGGCGAGGGTGCGCCAGAGCGCGCCGCGCGCACGGCGGATCAGGGCGGGAGCGAGGGCGGCGACGCACAGCGCCGCGAGCACGCCGAGCACCCAGGCCGGAACGGCCGGATCGAACCGGAGCGAGGCGTAGGCGAGGGTGAGCTTCATTGCCCCAGCCGCTCCAGGATGGCGGGGACGTGGACCTGGTCGCCTTTGTAGTTGCCGGTCAGCGCATACATCACGAGGTTAACGCCGAAGCGGTAGGCCAGAGTACGTTGCCGGGCGCCGCCGGGGAGGGTGGCGTACGGGTTGCGGCCAGCGGCGTCGACCGCCCAAGCGGCGGCCCAGTCATGGCCGCCGATGATCACGGGGCTGACGCTATCGTTGGCGCGGTCTTGCGCGCGCTGCACCCAGACGGTGTCCCCATCGAAGCGGCCGGGGAAATCCTGCAGGAGGTAGAAAGCCCGGGCGATGACGTGGTCGCTGGTCAGCGGAGAGAGTGGCGGGACGGCAAGGCCGACGGTGAGCCGCTTCAGCGCCGCCTCCGTGCCCGGCGCGAAGCCCTCGCCGCTGCCGCCATCGCGGGTGTCGATAAGGATGATCCCGCCCTTGCTCGTGAAGTCGTTGAGGGCCTCGATCGCGCCGGAGCCCATCGTCGCGTCGGCGGTGATGGGCCAATAGATCAGCGGATAGAAGCTGAGGTCGTCCCGGCCAGGGGTGATGGCGACCGGATCGGCGAGCGTCACCGCGGTGCGGCGGTTGACATAGGTGGAGAGGCCGATCAGGCCGGAGCGGGAGATAGCGTCGACGGTGCCGTCGCCGGTTTGCACATAGGCCAGCTGCACCTGCAGCGAGGGGTATACGTCGGCCGCCCGGGCCGAGGCGAGCGGGGCGAGAAGGAGGAGCGCAACGGTCGCGGTGCGTAGCCGGAGCTTGCCCCGCAAGGCGAGCGAGACGATCAGATCGGCGGCGAGCAGCAGGACCGACAGGGAGAGGAGCGCCGGGCCGATCGCGCGCTCGGTGCCCGGCGCCGTAAGGGCCTGTTGCCGGGCGCTCGGAACGGGGCTTGCGACCTGCAGCGGCGGCAGCATGGCGCCGAGATTGAGCGTGCGGCGATAGCTGGCCGGGCCGTAGATGCCGGGCGGATGGCGAGGGCCCACGACCGTGTCGTCCGGCGCGGGTTGGTCGATCTGCTTGGCGGTGAGCGCGGTGGCGGTGGGCGGCGGCGCGGAAAGGGCGCCGAAACCGTCGAGCGTTTCGAAAGGCGGCAGCCGGGTCGCGTCGTCGGCCGCGGCGACGCCGGCGGAAAGGTCAACCAAGCGGCGAAGCATGTCGACGAACAGGCCGGAGAGGGGAAGGTTGGACCAGTCGGCGTTGCCGGTCGTGCCGATCAGCACGACCCGGCCAGCACCCCGGACGGCGGCGGTGACGAGGGGAGTGCCGTCGGCCAGCGAGGCCCACGTGTGGGCGGCGAGGTCGGCGGAGGGCTCGGCGAGGATCTGGCGGCTGACCTTTACGTCCTCGGGAATGGGTAGGCCAACGAACGGCGAATTGGCCGGGAACGGTGCCAACGACGCCGGTTCGCTCCAGGAGAGGGCGCCACCGAGTTGCCGGTCGCCGGCGAGGATGCGGACGGGAAGGAGTGGGTCGTCATGCGCCGGGTCGGTGCTGGCCTCGGCGGTGCGGGGACCGGCGAAGCGGATCAGGGTGCCCCCTTGCTCGACCCAGTTCACCAGCGCGGCCGAATCCGCCGCCTCGAGCGGGACGTCGGCGAGGACGAGCACGGAGAGCGGGCGGGCGAGGAGCTCGGCCAGCGTGCCCTCGCGCAGTTCGGTGAACGGGGCGAGAGCGCGGCGCGGGTAGAAAAGCGGGCCGATCAGCGGCGTGTCGGCGCCCTCCTGCTCGGCTACGAGGCCGACGGGGCGCCGCCGCCAGCGCTCGTCCAGCAGCATGACGCCGCCGGCGGAAGCCGCGCCGTCCACCACCAGGCGCGCCACCTCGTTGCGCAGTTCGGGCGGCAGCTTCACCTCGGCCTCCGCGGCCGTGCTGCCCGGCGTAAATGTGGCGTCGGCGCGCGCCAGGGTGCGGCCGTCGCCGGTCTGCGCCAGGACGGAGACGGTGCGCTCGACCGGTTGCGGCAGAATCTCGACATGGGCGACGAGGCTCCCGGCCTCCAGGCGCGGCGGTCGCAGCACGAGGGCACTCACCGGCACGGGGCGGCGTTCGTCGACCGGACCCGCGGCGGCGAGCGCGCGGGCGAAGGCCGGGTCGGCTGGTGTTGCGAGGCCGTCGGCGATGTAGATGACGTCGCCGGCATGCAGGCGGGCGAGTGCGGCCGCCGCGGCGGCCCGGTCGCTGGGCCAGGGCTTCGGGCGCAATGCTGCGAGCCGGGTTCGGAGTTCGGGGGCCGGCATCGCGACGGTGGCGGCGGGAGGGGTGTCCGTGTCGGTGCGGGCGGTCGTCAGCAGCATCGCCGGCCGCCCCGCCCGCTCGGCCCGGTCGAGGGCGCGCCCGGCAACGGTCATCCGCGTCGACCAGTCGGGCGCGCCGGCCCAGCCGTCGTCGATGACGAGCAGAACGGGGCCCGCGCCGCCGAGACTGGCCGCGGCGTCGAGCACGGGGCCGGCGAGGCCGACGATGAGCAGGGCGGCAGTGAGGAGCCGGAGCAGCAGCAGCCACCATGGGGTCCGCGCCGCGGTGGTTTCGTTGGCCCGCAAACCGAGCAACAGGCCGATCGCGGGGAATGTCTGCGTTTTCGGGGCCGGCGGCGTGACGCGCAGCAGCCACCAGAGGATCGGCAACGTCGCGAGCGCCAGCAGCAGCAGGGGCGCGGTGAAGATCACGTCGCGGACATGGCGGTGTACGCGGCCAGCAGCGCGGCTTCGGGCGGATGGTCGGTGCGATGGACCGCAAAGCGCCAATCGGCGGCGGCGCAGAGCGCGGCGAGGCTGGCCTGCTGCTCCTGCAGCGCGGCGGCGTAGGCGTCGCGGATGCCTTCCACGCGCGGGACGAGCGCGTCGGCCTCCCGCTCGAGCCCCTTGAAGCGGATGCGGCCGGAATAGGGCAGCAGCGCTTCGGCTGGGTCGAGAACCTGGAGGAGGTAGCCGGCGACCGGGATCGCCGCCATGGCAGCGACGATCGGCCTGATCTCGTCGATTGGGTGCAGGAAATCGCCGATTAGAATGACGCGGGCGTGGCGCGGGAGAGGCAGTTGAGGCGGCATGCCATTTCCGGCGGGCAGCCCGGCGACGGCTTCGGCCAGATCTTCCAGGGCGAAGCGGCCACCGCGGAGGCGAGGGGGGCCACCGATCAGGCGGACGCGCTCGCCGCCGCGCAGCAGGAGGGCTGCCAGCGCGAGAAGGAGGATTTCGGCCCGCTCGCGCTTGAACGGCGTTTCGCTGCCGGACCTCCAATCCATGCTGCCGGAGGCGTCTCGCCACAAATAGACGGTTTGCGCGGCCTCCCACTCGGTCTCGCGGATGAAGGAGCGATCGGATTTGGCGCTGGCCCGCCAATCGATGCGGGCGATCTGGTCGCCATGCATGAACGGCCTGAACTGCCAAAAGCTGTCGCCCTGGCCGACCCGGCGGCGTCCATGGACCCCCTGCGCGACCGTGTTGGCGACCCGCTGGGCGGCTACCAGCAAAGGGGGAAGGCGGGCGCCGAGCGCTTCGGCGCGGCGTGCGCTGGCGAAAGCCGTTGCGATCAAACGGCCTGTCCGATGAGCGTGTCGATCACTTCCGGAAGGCCGACACCCTCCGCGCGCGCTGAGAAGTTGAGGGCCATGCGGTGGCGCAGCACCGCGGGGGCGAGGGCGCTGACGTCGTCCAGGCTCGGGGCCAGGCGGCCGTCAAGGACGGCGCGGGCGCGGACGGCGAGCATGAGCGATTGGGCGGCGCGCGGACCGGGTCCCCAAGCGACGTGCCGGCGGATGCTGTCTTGGCCGGTGAGCTCCGGCCGGCCCTCGCGCACCAGGTTCAGGATCGCGTCGACGACCGCCTCTCCGACGGGTACACGCCGGATCAGCGCTTGTGCGGCGATCAGTTCGTCCGCGGTCAGCACCGCGGCGGCGCGCTCCTGGCGGGCCCCGGTGGTGGCCAGCAGCATGCTGCGCTCGGCGGCGCGGTCCGGGTAACCGACGTTGACTTGGAGCAGGAAGCGGTCGAGCTGGGCCTCGGGGAGCGGGTAGGTGCCCTCCTGCTCGAGCGGGTTCTGGGTGGCCAGAACGTGGAACGGGCTCGGCAGCGCGTGCTCGGCGCCGCCCACGGTGACTTTGCGCTCCTGCATCGCCTGGAGCAGGGCGGATTGGGTGCGCGGGCTGGCGCGGTTGATCTCGTCAGCCATCAGCAGCTGGCAAAACACCGGGCCGGGCACGAAGCGGAAGCTGCGCCGGCCGCTTCCGTCGCCGTCGAGTACCTCCGAGCCGGTGATGTCGGCGGGCATGAGATCGGGGGTGAACTGGATCCGGGTCGGCTGGAGGCCGAGCACGGTGCCGAGCGTCTCGACCAGGAGTGTCTTGCCGAGGCCCGGCACGCCGACGAGCAGGCAATGCCCGCCGGACAGGACGGTGACGAGCACCTGCTCGATTACGTCGTTCTGGCCGAAGATGATGCGATTGAGTTCACCCTTGGCCGCCGCGACGCGGTGACCCAGCTGCTCGATGGCGCCGACCATGTCCGGTTCGGCGGTTGTCCGGGCTGCGTCACTCATTCAGCGCATTCCTATCGAGAAGCAGCGTCACTGCTCGATCTGTGGTCGGGGGGCTCTTTCATCAACGGGGGGCAGCTTCCTATATCGGTCGTCAGGAAGGAAGCACGGCCCGCCCGGAGACGCAGAACGTGAATGAAGCTTTTTACGACCGCAACGCCTCGAAGGGGGGAACCGCAACACCTCCACTCGTAGGTCTGGAGCGGCGTGAGAAACGCTCGCCGCGGGATTGTGGCAACCTTCCGTTCGTGATCAAGCGCGACGGCACGTGGCTGTACCGTGGGAGCCCGATCGGCCGGCGCGAGATGGTGTGCCTGTTCAGCTCGGTGCTCAAGCGCGAGGCCGATGGCTCCTACTGGCTCGAGACGCCGGCGGAGAGAGGGCGGATCGAGGTCGAGGACGTGCCCTGGTTGGCCGTCGAGATGGATTGGAGCGGGGTCGGCACCGGGCAAGTGCTTTCGTTCCGCACCAACGTCGATCAGGTCGTCACCGCCGGGCCGGATCATCCGATCTCCGTCAAGCACGGTTGCCTCGAATGCGCGCCGGTGCCGTATCTGCGGGTGCGCGACAGCGAGAGCGGGTTGCCGCTGGAGGCGCGGATTTCACGCGCGGTATATTACGAATTGGTGGCGCTCGCGGTGCCGGGCGAGGTCTGCGGCAAGCGGGTGCTCGGGGTGTGGAGCCAGCACCGGTTCTTTTCCCTCGGCGATCTCCCTGCCTGCGGCGAACTCTGACGCCGCCGAGACACGGGCCGGCCATGGACATCGACATGATCCGGGCGCGCCTCGCGGCCGATCCGACCCGAGCGCCGGCCGAGGCCATCGCCGCGCTGGCAAACTCGGACGACGCCGCCGATCTGAGGCAGACCGCGGCCGTGCCCGCCGCGGTTCTGGTGCTGATCGTCCATGGCGAGGAGCCGGGGATCCTGCTGACCAAGCGGACCTCGACCTTGGCCAAGCATGCAGGGCAGGTGGCCTTCCCGGGCGGCCGGATCGACCGTGACGACCCCTCGGCCGAGGCGGCGGCGCTGCGCGAGGCGCATGAAGAGGTGGGCCTGCCGCCGGATCAGCCGGAAGTGCTGGGGCGGTTGCCGGATTACCTGACCGGAACCGGGTTTCGTATCTCGCCGGTTCTGGCCCTGTTACCGCGGCCGGTGGTGCTGACCCCCAGCCCGGACGAGGTGGAAGCGATCTTCACGCTGCCGCTCCATGTCCTGCTCGACCCGGCAGCGCCGCAGCGGCGACGGGCGGAGTTCCGCGGGCGCATGCGTGAGTTCTGGGTGTGGCCGCACCAGCATCACTACATCTGGGGTGCAACGGCGGCGATTCTCGTGGATCTGGCTGCGCGGTTGCGCGCGCAGGAGCGGGCGGCGGCATGATCCGTGCGTTCGAGCTTTCGCTGTTCGTGCTGCCGTTCGTGCTGTTCTTCGTTTGGCGGCGCACGGTGGCGACCGGGCTGGCCCCGAGCCGCGGCGCCTTACTAGTGCTGCTGGCCGGGCTGATCGCGCTCGGGGGCGGCTTGGCGTGGACCGGGCTGCGGGAGCGCCATCGGGAAGGGTCCCGCTACATTCCGGCTCAGATGGAAGGTGGGCGCGTGGTGCCGGGCCATGGAGCGTGACACCGGCTGAGCTTCTGGCCGACCCTGCGTTGCGGGCCGTGCTGGACGCGCTCCCACAAGCCCGGCTGGTCGGCGGGTGCGTGCGCGACGTTTTGGCGGCCCGGCCGGTGGCCGACGTGGACCTGGCGACGCCCGAACCTCCCGAGCAGGTCATGGCGGCGCTCGGCGCGGCGGGGCTGAAAGTCGTGCCGACCGGGGTGCAGCACGGGACGGTGACGGCGGTGAGCCATCATCGCGGATTCGAGGTCACGACCCTGCGGCGGGACGTCGAGACCGACGGGCGGCATGCCGCGGTGGCGTGGACCGACGATTGGGCGGTGGACGCGGCGCGGCGGGACTTCACCATGAACGCCATGTCAATGTCGCGGGGCGGCGCGGTGTTCGACTATTTTGGCGGGCGGGACGATCTGGGCGCAGGCCGTGTGCGGTTCGTCGGCGACCCGGCGGCGCGTATCGCGGAAGACTACCTTCGGATCCTGCGCTATTTCCGCTTCCAGGCCCGGTATGGACGCGTGCCGCCGGATGCCGAGACGGTGGCCGCGTTGCGCGGCGGCATCGCGGGATTGGCGTTTCTGTCGCCTGAGCGTGTCTGGAGCGAGGTCAAGCGCATCCTGCTCGCGCCGGACCCGGGCGCCGCCGTCCGGCTGATGGCCGATCTGGGCGTGCTCGCGGCGATCCTGCCCGGAGCCGATCCGGCTGGGCTCGAGCGTGTGAAAGGCGCGGCGCCCGATCCGATCTTGCGCCTGGCGTCCCTGAAACCGGACGACGATGTGGCGGCGCGCTGGCGCATGTCGGCGGCCGAGAGCGAGGCCCTCGCCGCACTGGCCGGGCCGGCGCCCGCGCCGGATCTCGCGGGCGCAGACCTGCGACGCATGCTCGCCGACACGCCTGCCTCCGTGCTGAGCGGACGGTCCTGGCTGGCCGACGGCAAGGCCGGCGAGGGTGTGCGCGCCCGGCTGAGGGCGGAATCGCGCCCGGTCTTCGGGCTAACCGGGCGCGATGCCGTCGCACTCGGGGTCGCGCCCGGCCCGGCCGTGGGCGAGCTGATCCGCGACGTCCGGGCTTGGTGGATGGCGGGGGGTTGCATGGCCGACGCCGCAGCATGCCGGGCGGAACTGGCGCGACGGGTGGCTTTGGAGCGCGCGCGGGGGTAGAGGCGCTGCATGGAGGCGCTTGGAAACCCTATCGACGAGGTGAGCACGCGGAGGCTGATGGGGCGGCTGTGGCGCGAGCAGCTGCGGTTCCATCGCGGCAAGCTGTTCTACATCCTCATCCTGACGGCGCTGACGGCGGGTCTGACCGGGCTGTATCCGGTGGTGATCGACCGGGCGATCTCCATGTTCGTCGCGCGAGATGCCCGCATCCTCTACCAGGTGCCGATCATCGTCGTGATCGTCACCGTGTCGAAAGCGGCGGCGCAGTATTTCCAGACGGTGGCGGTGCAGCAGCTGGTCCTGCAAACCATCCGCGACCTGCAGGAGCGCATGTTCGTGCATCTGGCGCGGGCGGACCTCGTGCAAGTCGAGCGGGAGCCGCCGGCGCAACTGGCGACACGGTTCACGACGGATGTCACGCTGATCCGCGAGGCGCTCACGCGGGCGGTCAATGGCGTGCGCGACGGCGTCACCATCGTCGGGCTCGTCGGCTCGATGCTGTATCTGGATTGGACGCTGTTTCTGATCGCCGCGGTCATGTACCCGCTCGCCGCGGTGCCGATCCAGCGGCTCGGCAAGCGCATCCGCCGGGCGTCGGGCGGGATGCAGGAGCAGATGGGCGAGACCGCCGCGTTCCTTTACCAGAGCTTCGCTCAGGCACGTACCGTCCGCGCCTATCGACTGGAAGACACCGAATCTGCGCGAGCCAAGGCCGCCTTCGGCCAGCTCTACAAGGCGTTGCTGCGCATGACCCGGAGCCGGGCGATCCTGGACCCGCTGCTGGAGGTGCTGGGCGGGACGGCGGTGGCGCTGGTGATCGGGTTTGCCGGCTGGCGTGCGGCGACGGGCGCGGGCGGCATCGGCAATTTCTCCGGTTTCGTCGCGGCGCTGCTGCTGGCGTCGCAGCCATTGCGGGCGCTGGGCTCGTTGAACGCCGCGCTGCAGGAGGGATTGGCCGGGCTGGTAAGGGTCTTCCGCGTCATCGACGAGCAGCCCCGCGTGCGCGAGAAGCCCGGCGCCGTCGCGCTGCCGCCGGGTCCCGGGCGCGTGTGCTTCGAAAACGTGTCGTATGCCTATCCAGACGGCCGGATCGGCTTGCGGAACTTGAGCTTCGATGCGGCGCCGGGGCTCACGGTTGCGCTTGTGGGACCATCGGGCGCCGGCAAGAGCACGGCGCTTTCATTGATTCCGCGCCTCGGCGACGTGCTGGAGGGCCGCATCACCATCGACGGCGCCGACATCCGTGATCTGACGCTGGCGAGCTTGCGGGACGCGATCGCCTATGTGGGGCAGGACGCCTTGCTGTTCGATGACACGGTAGCCGAGAACATCCGCATGGGCCGCGCGGGTGCGAGCGACGAACAGATCGAGCAGGCCGCGCGCGCGGCCGCGGCAGAGTTCGTCGACGATCTGCCGCTTGGGTTCGCGACGCCGGTCGGGCCGGGCGGCGGGCGGCTGTCGGGCGGCCAACGCCAGCGAATCGCCCTCGCGAGGGCGCTGCTGCGGAACCCGCGCATCCTGCTGTTGGACGAAGCGACCAGCGCGCTCGATGCGGAGAGCGAGGCCGCGGTGCAGGCCGCGCTCGTGCGGCTGCGGCGGGGGCGGACGACCGTCGTGGTTGCGCATCGCCTCTCGACGGTGCGCGATGCCGACCTGGTGGTGGCAATCGCGGACGGCGCCGCGGTGGAGCAGGGCACGCATGCCGACCTGCTGCAGCATGATGGGCTGTATGCGCGCTTGGTGCGGACGCAGCAGTTGGCCGCTTGACCCCGGGCGGCCGCCCCGACACAACCCGGCCCATGCAGCGCATCTTCTCCGGCATCCAGCCCTCCGGCCTGCCGACGCTTGGCAACTACCTCGGAGCGCTTCGCAATTGGGTGACGCTGCAACGGGATCACGAGTGCATCTACTGCGTCGTCGATCTCCACGCGCTGACGCAGTTTCAAGACCCGCGGACGCTGGCCTCGGCGACGCGGGAGATGACGGCGGCGCTGATCGCCTGCGGGGTCGACCCGTCCCGGCACATTCTGTTCCTGCAATCGGCGGTGCCGGCGCATGTCCGGCTGGGCTGGATCTTCACCTGCGTCGCGCGCCTCGGCTGGCTGAACCGCATGACGCAGTTCAAGGACAAGGCGGGTAAGGACCGGGAGAACGTGTCAGCCGGACTGTACGTCTATCCGAACCTCATGGCCGCCGACATCCTCGCCTACCACGCGACTCGCGTGCCGGTGGGCGATGACCAGAAGCAACATCTGGAACTTGCCAACGACGTGGCGCAGAAATTCAACCACGATTACGGGGTCACGTTCTTCCCGCCGATCGAGCCGCTGATCCTGGGTGAGGCGACACGGGTGATGAGCTTGCGGGACGGCAGCAAGAAAATGAGCAAGTCGGACCCCTCCGATCAGAGCCGGATCAACCTGACCGACGACGCGGACACGATCGCGCTGAAGATACGCCGGGCGAAGACCGACCCGGAGCCCTTACCGGAAAACGCGGAAGGCCTGGTCAACCGGCCGGAGGCGCGCAACCTGGTGGGCATCATGGCCGCGCTGCTGGACACCAACGCGGCCGGGGTGCTGGCCGAGCATGGCGGTAAGGGCTTCGGCGCTTTCAAAGAGGCGCTCGCGGAGGTCGTCGTCGGCAAGCTTGTGCCGATCGCAACCGAAACCAAGCGCTTGCTGGCCGATCCGGCGGAGATCGACCGCGTGCTCCGCGATGGGGCGGCACGCGCCGCGGCGATCGCCGACCCGATCGTCGAGGAGGCCGAACGACTCGTCGGCCTCCTCAAAGTCTAGCGGCTAGCGGCGCCGATAGGTGACCTTCGGCGCTGGTTTCGTCGCCAGTGCGAGCAGGAAGCCGATGCCCGCCGCGATCAGGACAGCCGTGATCGGCCGTTGATCGACCTGATCGGCCAGCGCATCGCCTGCATCCTCGATCTGGTCGAGGAGCTGCGAACCGTAGTCGCCGCCGTAGTCACGCACGGCTTCCTTGACTTGCCCATAGGCCTTTTGGGCCGTCCCGGCAGCCTGATCGATCGTGCCATCAGCTTTTAGCTTGGTGTCGCCGGTCACCTTGCCGGCCATCTCCTGTGCCTTGCCGCCGAGGTCACGCGCAGCGCCTTGGAATTGGTTTTCTTCCATTTTCAGTCCTCCGCAAATCTCCTTATGTGAACCCGGCGCCAGGAAATTGGTTCCCCGCCGGCCATCTCAGGTTGGCAGCCAGATCGCGACGGTGGTGCCTTCGCCTTCGCTGCTTTCAATCCGCAGGTGGCCGCGGTGGCGATTGACGATGTGCTTGACGATCGCCAGGCCCAGTCCCGTGCCGCCCACGATGCGCGAACGGTGTGTGTTGACGCGATAGAAGCGCTCGGTCAGGCGCGGGATGTGGATCGCGGGAATGCCGTCGCCTTGATCGCGCACGCTGATCGTCACGCCAGGCGTGCCGGCCCGGCTCGACCCGGACGTTTCCACCTTGATACAGCCGCCGTCGCGCCCGTACTTGATCGCGTTTTCCAACAGGTTCTGCAGCACTTGGCCGAGTTGGTCGCGATCGCCGACGATTGGAAGAAGCGCGGGCTCGATCGCCGTCTCGAGCGTGACGGCGCGGGCGGTGAATAGGGGGTCGAGGCTGGCGGCCGTGGCCTGGATCAGGGCCGGGATATCGACCAGGCCCGAGGGCGCCATGTGCTCGGTGAGTTCGATGCGGGATAGGTCCAGCAGGTCGTCGATCAGGCGGTTCATGCGCTGGGCCTGCTCGGCCATGATGCCGAGGAAGCGCCGCTGGGCCGCCGGGTCGTCGGCCGCGGGGCCGCGCAGGGTCTCGATGAAGCCGATGAGGCTGGTCAGCGGCGTGCGCAGCTCGTGGCTGGCGTTGGCGACGAAATCCGCGCGCATGCGCTCGACGGCGCGTTCGCGGGTCCGGTCCGAGAGCAACGCGATCAGGGTCGCGTTGGCGCCCTCCGGGGGCATGATCCGGACGTGCAGTTCGCGGGCGATCGGGACGGGGAGGGATAGGTCGGCGAACGCCTCCGTGCCCTCGGCGACGGCCGAATCGAGCGCCGCGCGGAAGGCCGGCATGCGGAGAAGCGCGGGCGCCCCGGCCCCCAGCGTGCTGCGCGCGGCGGCGTTGAGGCGGCGGATGTTGCGGTCGCGGCCGAACAGGATCACCGGGTCGGGCAGGCGTTCGAGCAGGGTCTGCTCGGCCGCCAGTTGCGCTTGCAGGGCAGCGACCTCCCTGCGGAGGGCACGAGCTTCCCGCTCGGCCGCGCGCGCGCGCTGGGTGGCCCGGGCGGCGCGCTGCCAGCCCCGGTAGGACCCGGCTGCTGCAGCAGCGCTGAGGAGGACGAGCAGACCGACCAGTGCGGCGAGCGTCACGAAGGGCTACATGGCCCGCTGGCCGGCTGGTTCGGGCGGTGCCTCACGCGGGGTCACGCCGCCTGTGCCGATCTCGAACAGTTCGAGCGAGCGGCGGACGGTGCCGTCCGGAAGCAAACGGAACACGCCATTGGCTCCGGCAAAACCGGAGGGGTTGAGCAGCACGCTGATGTCGACGCCGGAGGGGCCGGTGGCGGCATGGGCGGCGCCGGCAGCATCGAACGCGATGCTGGCGAGGTCGCGCGGCGCCGTGCCGTAACGAGCCTTGAAGTTGTCTTCAAAGACCTTCAGCGTCGCAGCCGGAGGTCCGGCGAACCAGGCGCCCGCCAGCTTGCCGAGGCGAGTGGCGTCACGGGCCCACAGCGCCGTTCCAAGCAGGCGAGTGCGCTCGGGGCCGAGGCCGGCCGCGACGAGGTTCGGCAGGATGCGCAGCGTGACATCCGGGCTGGTGCCGAGCAGGAGGGCGTCGACCGAGGGCGGGGCGTCCGTGCCGCCGGCGCCGCCCATCTCCTTGATCGCGCCATCAAGGGCTGATTGCGAGGCGTAGCGCAGGATCTTCGGCGGGGGCAGGCCGGCCTCCGCCGCGGCCGGCCCGAGATCTCGGGCGAGAAGGTCGCCGAACGGGTTCGACGGCAGGATCGCACCGAGGCGACGCTTGTTGTCGGCGGCAGCCCCGCGGACGAGCGTGCGGACCTGCTGACCGGGCGTGAGGCCGAGCGGCCAGATGCCGCGTTGCGCTTTGCTGGGGTCCGAGGTGAGCGCGAGCACGGGGATGTTGCGGGCGAGGGCGACCGGTGTCACCGCGGTGGTTTCGGCGGCCGTGAGAGGGCCGACGATGATGCCGGCGCCGGCGGCCGCCGCAGCCCGGGTGGCCGCCGCAGCGCCCTCGAACGTGCCTCTGGTATCCTGGGTATCGAAGGCGTTATCTCCTCCAGGGGCGAAGGCGAGCCTGGCTGCGCGCAGCAGCGACTGGCCAAGTGCGGCGTTAGAACCGGTCAGCGGAAGCAGTACGGCGACCCGGCGGCCGGCGGGGGCCGAGAGGGCTGGCCCGCCAGCGCCCATCGGTCCGTAGCCCAAGCCGCCCGGCTGAGCTACGCACGCAGTCAGGCCCATGGAAGCCAGGAGCAAGGCGAGTGCCCGACCCAGACCAATCCGACGCGGCCATTGGGAACTCATGCGATCCTCCTGTGGTGAGCGATGTGGCGCCCTGGCGCGCGCCGCATATAGCATCAGGGTTGATTCTGGTCGCTACCCCCATCGGGAACCTCGCGGACCTCCCGCCCCGGGCCGTCGCCGCGCTCCGGCAGGCGGAGCTGATCTTTTGCGAGGACACGCGGACGAGCGCAGTGCTGCTCAGCCATTACGGGATCGGGACGGCAACCGCGCCGCTCCATGAACACAACGAGCGCGCGCGCATCCCGGCCATCGTGGAACGGCTGCGGGCGGGAGCGCTCATCGCCCTGATCTCCGACGCGGGAACGCCCTTGGTGTCGGACCCCGGCTACCGTCTGGTGCGGGCGGCGATCGAGGCGGGGGTGCCGGTATCGGCAGTACCGGGGCCGAATGCGGCGGTAATGGCGCTGACCCTGTCGGGCTTGCCGCCGCAGCCGTTTCTCTTCTTAGGTTTCCCGCCGCCCAAGGAGGCGGGTCGGCGGGCCTCCTTCGCCGGGCTGCGGGCGGCTGAACGCGCCGGGCTGTCGGCGACCCTGATCTGGCACGAAGCCCCGCACCGCTTGGCCGACACGCTGGCCGATCTGATGGAAGTCTTCAGCGACCGCGACGCGGCTGTGGGTCGAGAGCTGACCAAACGCTTCGAGGAGGTGCGGCGGGGCACGCTTAGCGAATTGCTGTCGCACTACTCGGCCGAGCCGCCACGAGGCGAGATCACGCTCTTGCTCGGTCCGGCGCCGGCGGAGAGGGCGGATCCGGAGCAAGTGGATCTCTTGCTGCGGCGGGCGTTGGAGACCCATAGCGTTCGCGACGCGGCGGCGCTGGTGGCAACGGCCACCGGGCTGCCGCGTCGCATGGTCTACGCGCGGGCGCTGGCCATGTCCTGACGGCGAGCAACGACGCTCATTTGCGGCTGGTCGGATCGATCCAGCCGATATTGCCGTCCGGGCGGCGATAGATGACGTTGAGTTCGTCGCTAGAGCTGTTGCGGAACATCAGCACCTGCTGATCCGCCAAGTCTAGCCGCATGACTGCTTCGCCGACCGACAGGATGCTGATCTCGGCGTTGCTCTCTGCGATGACGGTGGCGAAGGTCTGTGCCTGAGCCTGGGCCTGGGCGGCGTCGCCGTGATCGGCCTGCGGCGCCTCCTCCTCGGCACGGAGCACGTACTGCCGCGCGGCCTCGGGGCGAGCCCGGTTGGCCAGGTCGCGGGCATGCTCGTTGACCCGGCGGCGATAGCGGCGAAGGCGCTTGGCGATGTGTTCGGCTGCGTCGTCGAAGGCGCCATGCGCGTCGGCGGCCTCGCCCTCGCCGCGGAGGGTCAGGCCACGGCCGGCATGGACGTTGATGTCGCAAGTGAAGAAGCTGCGGGCGCGACCGAAGGTGACGTGCGCTTCCTGGGCGCCATCGAAGTATTTTCCGGCGATGCTGTCGAGCTGTTCAGAGACGCGGCTGCGTAGAGCATCAGAGAGATCGACCTGCTTTCCCGAAACGGTAATTTGCATCACTGCTCCCCGCGTTGTCTCTTGATTGTCACCCCACCCGGTCGAGCGGGGCCAAGCCCACGGTACTCTTTTCGCGCTTGCGCTGAACTGAACTGGGTATGCGCAGGGCGTCGCGGTATTTGGCCACGGTCCGGCGAGCGATGTCCACGCCTTCCCGGCGGAGAGCCGAGACAATCGCATCATCCGACAGCACATCTTCAGGATTTTCGGCCCCCACCAGCGCACGGATCCGGTGGCGAACCGCCTCCGCGCTGTGGCTCTCGCCACCGCTCACGGCACTCAGCGCGGTGGTGAAAAAGTATTTGAGTTCGAACGTCCCCCGTGGCGTGGCGATGTATTTGTTGGCGGTGACGCGGCTGACGGTACTTTCGTGCATCTCGACCGCCCCCGCCACGTCCCTCAGGATCAGCGGGCGAAGGTGGCCGACGCCGGCGCGGAAAAAGCCGTCCTGCTGACGGACGATCTCGGCCGCGACCTTCAGGATGGTGTTGGAGCGCTGCTGCAGGGATTTGACCAGCCAGTTGGCGCTGGACAGGTTCTCGCCCAGGTAGCTCCGCGCTTCCCGGCCAGCCTTGGCGCTCACCCTGGCGTGGTAGTGCTCGTTGACCAGCACGCGTGGCATGGTCTCGGGATTGAGTTCGATCAGCCATTCGCCGTCGGGCAGTGCGCGCATCAGCACGTCCGGGATGATCTGCTGCAGCGGGCCATCGTCCCAGCCGGCGCCGGGCTTGGGGTCGAGCGCCCGGATTTCGCTGATCATCTGCGTGAGGTCTTCGCCGTCCACCTCGCATACCTGCATGAGCGCGCGGAGGTCGCGGCGGGCGAGAAGCTCGAGATTGTCGAGCAGGGCCTCCATGGCCGGGTCGAGCCGGTTCTTGTCGGCGAGTTGGGCGGCAAGGCAGTCTCGCAGGCCCGTCGCGAACAGGCCGGGCGGGTCGAACCGCATCATCGTTTGCCGAACCCGCGCCACGGTCGACTCCGACACACCCATAGCCGTGGCCAGTTCGGCGTTGCTGACCGCGACCCGGCCGGCGCCGTCCAGCAGCGCGATCAGATGAGCGCCGATCACGCGTTCCTGCCGGTCGTGCAGGCTCAGGCGCAGTTGTTCGTCGAGATGGGAGCGCAGGTTGCGCGGGGTCGCCGCGAGATCGTCGATCCCCCTCTCGTCGCCGCCGTCCCGCCCGCCGGGGCCGATCGGGCGCGAGAAGCCGTCCGACGCGCCGCCCTCGTCGAACGAGTTCGTGTGGTCCGCTTCCACCGCATCCGGCAGCTTTTCCAGACGCACCATGTCGGCGGAATCGAGATTGGCCGTCGTCTCCGCGCGCTGATCCGGGGCTGGCAGCTCGGGCACGGCATCCGAGCGCTCGTCCCGTTCCAGCAGCGGGTTACGCTCGAGTTCACCTTCGACGAATGCGGAAACTTCGAGGTTGCTGAACTGCAGCAGCTTGATCGCCTGACGCAGCTGCGGCGTCATCACCAGCGACTGCGTTTGCCTGAACTCTAACCGTGGACCTGCGACCATGAGGACAGACTACAGGCTAAACCTTTCCCCAAGGTATACTCTCCGAACGTCGCGATGCGCGACGACCTCCTGCGGCGGACCCTCCATCAGCACCTGTCCGTCGTGCATGATGTAGGCACGGTCCACGATCTCGAGCGTTTCCCGGACGTTGTGATCGGTGATGAGCACGCCGATCCGGCGATCCTTCAAATGGGCGATCAGATCGCGGATCTCCCCGACCGCGATGGGGTCGATGCCGGCCAGCGGCTCGTCGAGGAGGATGTAGTGCGGCTGGGTGGCCAGCGCACGGGCGATCTCGACCCGGCGCCGCTCACCGCCGGAGAGCGCGAGCGCCGAGGTGCGCCGGAGATGGGAGATGCCGAACTCGGCCAGCAGGGCGTCGAGCATCTGATCGCGGCGGTCCGGATCAGGTTCCACGACCTCCAGCGCCGCCATGATGTTGCCCTCCACCGTGAGGCCGCGGAACACGCTGGCCTCCTGCGGCAGGTAGCCGATCCCGAGCCGGGCCCGGCGATACATCGGTAACGCCGTGATGTCGTGGCCCTCGAGATGGATCTTGCCGTGATCAGGGCGGACGAGCCCGACAATCATGTAGAAGGTGGTGGTCTTGCCGGCGCCATTGGGGCCCAACAGGCCGACCGCCTCGCCGCGCCGGACGCGGATGGAAACGTTTTGGACCACAGGCCGCTTCTTGTAGGTCTTGCCGACGGCTTGCGCGGTCAGACCACGTTCAGAGGCGTCCATCCGGCGGGAGAAGTTCATTTCTTTGCCGGCTTGGATGGCGTGCCTTCGCTCGCAGCACCGCGGTTGCTCGTGTCGTTCGGCACGATCAATCCCTGCACGCGCGAGCCCGGATTGCGGACCAGCGTCGAGACGCCCGTCTTCATGTTGATCAGAGCTTCGTCGCCGTTGAGCTGGTTGAGCCCTCGCGTGATGTGGACATGACCGACGAGCCGGGAGATGTCGGTGGCGGCGACATACACGCCGCGGTCGCCCGTGATGGTTTCGGTTGCGGTGCGCACTTCGACATGGCCGAACGCCTCGACTTTCTGCAGCTTGCCGGCCGCTTCCGTGGCTTCCGAGCTGGTCGCGGGTTTGGCCCCGGCCGCTTTGTTGGTGCGCGGCGTGGCGGCCTGATCGGGCGCGGTATAACCCACCAGGACGTCGGCAGAGAGCCGCTTGCCGTCCGACGTGGTGACGGTTGCCAGGCCACGACCGACCGCCATATGCGACTGCGACCACCATTCCATGGTGTCGCGGGCCGTCATGACGTGGTTGGGCGTGGTCAGGCTCATGTTCTTCCCGGTCATGACCAGCACAGCCTGATCGATGTCGTAGATCGCGTGGTCGCCCACGGCGATATCGGTCAGGTTGAAGATCTTCACATGGCCGTCGGCCTCGAGACGGTAGATCTCGTTGGCGCCGGTATCGCCGCCGGACATGACCGAGCCGGTGGACACGGTGGTCGCGGCCCCGGGGCTGGCGTTGGCCTTGCGCCGATAATGGGCGATCAGTGTGTCGCCCACGACCGTCACGTCGCCGCGCACGGCACGGGCGTCTCCCCGGGCGATCACCACCTGCTCGTTCTGCCGCCATTCGATGCCGTCGCGGGCGGTGACCTCGATGGGTCCGCCCTTCGACATGTCGAGACCCTGCGCGTAGGCGCCGCCGCCGAGACCCAAAACGAGAAGTCCAGCCGTAAGCAGGCGTCTCACTTCGAAGCTCCGTTGACGACCAGTTTTGCCGGCCCTTGGAATTGCACGTTGCCCGCTTTGTCCGTGAGGGTGAACCCTTGCGAGTCCAGAGTGCCGAAGGGCCCTTCGGCATGGGTCCGCTCGTTGCTGCTGGCGGCGCCCTGCTTGATGTCGACCGAGGCGGCCTGCGTGCGTAGCACGGTGCCGTCGTCCCGGTACATCACCACGTCGTTGCTGAGGTCGAGCAGCTCCGAGCGTTGGACGAACACGCCGTCCTTGGCCTCGATCTGCAACCAATTGCCGCTTTCGAGAACCATGTCGCCCGTGGGAGCACCGAGGTCGATGCGGTTCGGGGAAACTTGGGCCGCCCATTGGGCGGTGATGGTGTAGGGCCGGTTGCGTTGATCGACGCCTTTGTAATGGGGGTCGATCATGCGGCCGCTCTCCGCCTCGACGGAGAAAACGCGGCGAAAGGAAACGCGGCCGCTCTCGCTCAAGCGATTGAACTCAGGCCATAGAACGAGCGCGCTGAGCAAAGCCAGCGCAAGCAGCGGCAATCCGAGCTTGGCCACCAGCACGGCGATCTGGCGAGCGCGGATTCGGCGACGGTCGATCTCGCGCCGGGCCCTTCGACCCCCCAGAACGAGGCGCTCGCGCGACTCGCTGCGCATGTCGGAGATGCTCACGCCACGCCGGCCCGCAGCAGGTCGTGCACGTGCAGGATGCCCGCAGGCTTGCCGACGGCATCGATCACGAACAGGCTGGTGACCGGGCGCGCGCCATCGTTCATTGCTCGCAGGGCATCCGCGGCAAGGGCGTCGGCGGCTATCGTCCGGGGCGCCGTGTTCATCACCTCCCTCACCTTACGGTCGAGCAGGCCCGGCCCCATGGCCCGGCGCAGGTCGCCGTCGGTCAGGATGCCGCACAGCTGGCCCGCCTCGTCGACGGCGCCGAGGCAGCCGAAGCCTTTGCCGGTCATGAGCAGCAGAGCGCGGTCCATCGGCAGATCGAGCGGCGCGAGCGGAACGGCATCGCCGGTGTGCATGAGGTCGCTCACCAACCTCAGTTGCGCACCCAGCGAGCCGCGGGGGTGCAGCACCGAGAACTCGTTGGTCGTGAAGCCGCGCCGGGTCAGAAGGGCGACGGCGAGGGCGTCGCCGAGGGCCAGCTGCATTGTCGTGCTGGTGGTGGGCGCAAGGCCGAGCGGACAGCCCTCGGGCGCCTGCGGCAGCAACAACACGATGTCGGCGGCGCGGGCCAGCGCCGAGCCGGCCCGTCCAGTGATGGCGACGAGCAGCAAGCCGAACCGGCGCGCATGGGCGACGAGATCAGCGAGCTCTGCCGTCTCGCCGCTGTTTGAGAGCGCGAGCACGGCGTCACCGGGCAGGATCATACCGAGATCGCCGTGAGATGCTTCCGCCGGGTGCACGAACATGGCCGGGGTGCCGGTGGACGCGAGGGTGGCGGCGATCTTGCGGGCGATATGCCCCGACTTGCCCATCCCGCTGACCACGACCCGGCCGGTGCAGCCGGCCAGCCGTTCCACCGCCTCACTAAACGTCGAGTCCAAGCCAGCCGATAGCGCCCGCAGGCCGGCGATCTCGGCGGCTAAGACGGCATGGGCGACCCCTAATTCGGGCATCCGTTCGAGGGCGAACGCGGCGGTCATCTGTCTTGTATGATCATGCCCCGTGGGCTGGTCAACCAAACGTAGCGCTTCCGCAATGGCGGACGAAGGTCAATGCGCGAAAATGTCGGGCGTCTCGTAGCCGAGCAAGTCCAGCCGGCACCGCGTGGGCAGGAAGTCGAAGCAATCCTGGGCCAGAGCCCGGCGCCCCTCACGCTCTAGCAGCGCATCGAGACGGTCCCAGAGCGCGTGCAGATGCAACACGTCCGAGGCCGCATAGGCGAGCTGCTCGGGGGAGAGCTCGAGGGCACCCCAATCGGATGTTTGTTGCTGCTTGCTGATCTCGACGCCCAGCAGCTCACGGCAGAGGTCACGCAGGCCGTGGCGGTCGGTGAAGGTGCGCACGAGCTTGGCAGCAATCTTGGTGCAGCGGGTGGGGGCGACGGTGATGCCGAAGGCGCGCTGCAGCACGGCGACGTCGAAGCGCGCGAAGTGCATCAGCTTGGTGACGGCCGGGTCGGCCAGGAGGCGCGCGAGGTTCGGCGCGTCGTAGCCCCGGCCACCGAGACCCGGCGGGATGATCTGCACCAGGTGCGCCGTGCCGTCTCCGGCCGAGAGCTGGACCAGGCACAGCCGATCTCGGTGCGGGTTCAGCCCCATCGTCTCGGTGTCGACGGCAATCACCGTCCCGAGGTCGAGGCCGGGCGGCAGGTCGTTACGGTGGAGGTGGATGGTGGCGCCCTGCTGGAACTGAGTAACGGTCATCGGCGAAACGGTGGTGCCCAGGAAAAGACTCGAACTTTCACGACCTTGCGGCCACAGGTACCTGAAACCTGCGCGTCTACCAATTCCGCCACCTGGGCAAACCGTGCGGTGGAGGGGGGAACTAGCCCCGGGGCCTCGTGCCGTCAAGCCGGATCGGCGCGGGCCCTTGAGGGTGGGCGGGGCGCGCCATAGTAGAGAGCCAGCTTCGGAGGGTGCAGCGATGACGCGCAGAGTGGCGACGGTTTTTGGCGGCAGCGGGTTCATCGGCCGTTACGTGGTGCAACGATTGGCCGCCCGCGGCTACACGATCCGTGTCGTCGCGCGCCATACCGAGCGGGTGAAAACCTTGTTCACGCAGGGCGCGGTGGGCCAGGTCGTCGGGCTCTACGGATCGTTCTCCAACCCCTCTACCATCCTGCGGGCGACGGAGGGCGCGGAGCTGATCGTCAACCTGGTGGGAATCCTGGCCGAGCAGAAGGCAGGCGATTTCCAGCGGATCCAGGCCGAGGGACCCGGGCTGATCGCGCGCGGAGCGGCTGAAGCGGGTGCGAGCCGTTTGGTACAGATCTCGGCAATTGGCGCCGATTCGAGCAGCCCGAGTCAGTATGGGCGAACCAAGGCGGCCGGAGAGGCGGCGGCCCGGGCCGCGTTTCCGGGCACCGTGGTGATGCGTCCCTCCCTGGTGTTTGGCGAGGAGGACAA
>JAVVHH010000039.1:0-28121 GCA_032249615.1 Acetobacteraceae bacterium | reverse complement strand
CGGTTGATGCCGAACGCGGCCGGGCGGCGGTCCCGCTCGGACTGGCACGCGACGCACGTCCGCACGCCGGGCACCGCGCGCCGCCGCGCCTCCGGGATCGCCTCGCCGCACTCGTCGCAATGCTCGCGCGCTTCCCCCGTCGGCATGCGGGCCCGCGCGCGCAGCACGCCGTCCGTCACCGTGTCGTCGACTTGGTCCTGCACCGCCCCATCGGGCGCCCAACCTCTTGCCATGGTCCTAATTTCGATCGTCAGACCCGGCGAAACAAGAGCGTCAGGTTGTCGGCCGGCATGGCAATGACGTCCGGCGCGGCGAACCCGCACGAGAGCGCGAGACCGGTCACCGTCTCGAGCGTGCGCAGGCCCCAGGCCGGGTCGCGCCGGCGCAGATCGGCGTCGAAGGCGGCATTGCCGGGCTCCATCGGCTGGCCCTGCCGCCGATACGGACCATACAGCGCCAGCACCCCTCCGGGCGGCAGCACCCGTGCCGCCCCGGCGAACAGGCCCTCCGCGGCAGACCAGGGCGCGATATGGATCATGTTGATGCACAGCACGCCGTCCGCGTGCGCCACCGGCCACGCCGCAGCCGCTGCATCGAGCGCGCAGGCGGGCCGCACATTGGGCAGCCCGGCCGTCCAGGCGTCGATGCTGGCGCGGCGGTCAAGATCGGGATCGCTCGGCTGCCAGGTCAGCGCCGGCCGCGCCGCGGCAAAGAAAGCGACGTGCTCCCCCGTGCCGCTCGCGACTTCCAGGATCAGGCCGGCAGCGGGCAGGGAGGGGCCGACCGCCTGCAGGATGGGCTCTCGGTTCCGCGCGGCCGACGGCGCGGAAAGGCGGCCGTCAGCCGACACGCATGAGCCCGGCGCCATTGGCCGAAAGCCAGGCATTCGCAACGCTGCGATGGGGGGTCAGCCGGTCCGCCAGCGCCCAGAACTCGGCCCCGTGGTTCATGTGCCGCAGATGGGCGACCTCGTGCCCGACCACATAGTCCTGCACGAAGGGCGGCGCCATCACGAGCCGCCAGGAGAACATCACCGTTCCGCTCGCCGTGCAGCTGCCCCACCGGCTCGACGTGTCCTTGATCGTCACGCGGCGGAGCCCGAGCCCGGCGCCGGCCGCTTTCTCGCGAGCCAGTTGGCCCAACTGCCGGCGCGCCTGCGTCCGCAACCAATCGACGACCCGGCGCTCGATGAACGCGGCGTGGCCGGCCACATGGATGTCGCCACCCTCGAGCCATGTCGTGCCGCGTGCGTCGGGCCGATGCCGGATCTGCCGCGGCGCCCCGTCCAGCATGACGGTCGCCCCGTGGCCCAGAACCACCGGCAGCGGCAAGCGAGCGAGCCGCTCGGCCACCCAGTCGCGATAGGTTGCCAGCACGGCGCGACCCGCGGCGACCGACGCGCGGGCAGGCAACGTGACGATGACGCCGCCGGCGCGCGGCTCGATCCGCAGGCTGATCCGCCGTGCCCGCGCGCTGCGCCGCCACGTGATCGGCGCGGTCCGACCGGGTAAGGTGATCGACTCGGGCTGCATATCGTGACGATGCCGGCTTGTTGGGCGGCAGGCAAACTGTTATGTTATATCATGATCACTCGTCGAGCGGCCCTGGCACTCCCCTTCGCGCTCCAAGCGGCGAGAGCCCGCGCCGAACCCGGTGCGCGCTCCATCGTCGCCTCCTTCTCCATTCTGCAGGACATGGTGAATCAGATCGCGGGAGACACGGTCCAGACCGCCACGCTCGTCCCCCGCAATGGCGACCCGCATGCGTTCGAGCCGCGGCCCGGCGACTTGGCCGTCCTGCGGAGCGCCGCGGCGATGGTGGAAAACGGGCTCGGTCTCGAGGGCTGGCTGAGCCGCATGGTGCAAGCCTCCGGCTTCGGCGGCGTCCGCATCGTGGCCAGCACCGGGATCGCGCCGCGCAGCCTGCAAGAGGAGGGCGCGACCGTCCAGGACCCCCATATCTGGCAAGACCCGGCGCTCGGCCGCCAGATGGTGCAGACGATCGCGGCGGGGCTGTCGAAAGCCGCCCCGCCCCGCGCCACCGCCTACGCCGCGGCGGCTGCGCGCTATGCGGAGGAACTCCGTCGCGTGGAGGCGGAGATCGCGCGCGCGGTCGGAGCGGTGCCGGAGACCCGCCGCAAGGTGCTGACCACTCACGATGCCTTCGCTTATTACGGCGCCCGCTTCGGCATCCGCTTCATCGCGATCGAGGGGATCAGCACGGAAGCGGAACCCTCGCCGCGCGCTCTGGCCCGGATCGCGCAGCAGGCGAAGAAAGACGGCTTGCACACAGTGTTCCTCGAGAACATGACGGACCCCCGCCTCGCCGAGGCGCTGGCCCGGGAAGCGCATCTGGCCGTGGGCCCGAAACTCTACTCGGACAGCCTCTCCGAGCGTGACGGCCCCGCGGCGACCTACCTCGACCTGCTGCGCTACAACACGGCGCAGTTGGTGGCTTCCATGCGGGCGTAGTCACGCCAGGGCGGCGCGGATCTCTTCCAGGGCGGCCGGGTCATCGATGGTCGGCGGCACCGGGGCGGCCTCGCCATCGGCGATCTTGCGGATGCTGCCGCGCAGGATCTTGCCGGAGCGGGTTTTCGGTAGCCGCGCGACCACGCGGGCATCCTTGAAGGCCGCGACCGGGCCGATCCGCTCGCGCACCAGCGCCACCAATTCGGCCGCAATGTCCGCCTCCTGCCGGTTCACGCCTGCCTTGAGCACCACGAGGCCCAGCGGTGTCTGCCCTTTGAGCGGGTCTGCGGCGCCCACGACCGCGCATTCGGCCACGTCCGGGTGGCTCGCCAGCACCTCTTCCAGCGACCCGGTGCTGAGCCGATGCCCGGCCACGTTGATGATGTCGTCCGTGCGGCCCATCACCCAAACGTCGCCATCTGCATCGATCTGGCCGGCATCGCCGGTGCGATACCAGCCCGGGAAGTCGTCCAGATACGCTGCCCGGTAGCCGCTCTCGTTGTGCCACAGCGTCGGACCGCAGCCCGGCGGCAGCGGTAGCCGCAGCGCCAGATTACCGGACGTGCCGCGGGGCAGAACGGCGCCGCTGTCGTCAAGCGCTTCCAGATCATAGCCCGGGCACGGGCGACCACCGGAGCCCGGTTTGAACGGGAACAGGCCGAAACCGCGGAAGCCGGCCGTGATCGGCCAGCCCGTCTCCGTCTGCCACCAATGATCGACCACCGGGATACCGAGCGTCTCCGCGGCCCAGATCGCGGTCGGCGGATCGCAGCGCTCGCCCGCGAGGAACAGCGTCTCGAGCTTCGAGAGGTCATACTGCCGGATCAGAGCGCCTTCCGGGTCCCGCTGCTTTATCGCGCGGAGAGCGGTGGGCGCGGTGAACAGCGCTTTCACGCCGTGCTCGGCGCACACGCGCCAGAACGCGCCAGCATCCGGCGTGCCGACCGGCTTGCCCTCGTACATAACGGAGGTCGCCCCCACGAGCAGCGGGGCGTAGATGATGTAGGAATGCCCCACGACCCAGCCCACGTCGCTGGCGCACCAGAACACCTCGCCGGGCTGGATGCCGTAGATCATCCCCATGCTTAGATGGAGCGCGACGGCATAGCCGGCGGTGTCGCGGACGACGCCCTTCGGCTTACCGGTCGTGCCGGAAGTGTAGAGTATATAGAGAGGGTCGGTGGCGAGCACCGGCACCGGGTCGTGCGGAGCGGCCGCGGCTTCCGCGGCGAGCAGGTCTTCGTCGCGCCCCTCGACCATCGACGCGGCCAGCGCCGGGCGTTGCAGGATGAGGCAGAAATCAGGCTTGTGGGCGCTCTGGTCGATCGCAGCGTCGAGCAGTGGCTTGTAGGCCACGACCCGCCCGGGCTCGAGACCGCAGGATGCCGAGAGGATCGCCTTGGGCGCCGCGTCCTCGATGCGCTTGGCCAACTCGGCGGCGGCAAAGCCGCCGAACACGACGGAGTGGATGGCCCCCAACCGGGCGCAAGCCATCATGGCGACCAGGGCGGACGGCACCATCGGCATGTAGATCACCACACGGTCGCCATAGCGCACCCCGCGTGCCGCCAGCGCGCCCGCCAGGCGCGCCACGCGGTCCCTCAACTCGCGATAAGTGAAGCGCTCGATGGCGCCGGTCATCGGGCTATCCCAGATCAGCGCGACCTGCTCGCCGCGCCCTGAGTCGACATGCCGGTCGAGGCAGTTCTCGCTGATGTTCAGGGTGCCGCCGGCAAAGTATTGGCCAAACGCTCCCATCGCGGGGTCGAAGATCTCCGTCGGGGGCGTGCGCCACAGGATCGCTTCGGCCTGCTGCTTCCACCAGCCTACCGGATCGGCCTGCCAGGCGGCGTATTCGGTACCATACGCGCCGAGGCTTCCGTCTTGGCCGTGCACCATCATCCCCTCCCGCGCGCGTCCTGTCGCGGGACGTGCTTTTGAAACAATGGGTGGTAGTTGCGACAAACTTGGCAACTGTGCAACAAGGCCAGCAACTTAGCTACAGAGATCCCCACGCGATCTCATGGTTGCACTTGGAGGAAGCATGACCGCCGCAGAAATAGCGCGAATCAAAATGGATCCGCGCTTTCGTGAGCTGGAGCGCAAGCGCAATACGTTCAGCTGGACGCTCAGCATCATCATGCTGATCGCGTGCTCCGCCTTCATCTTTCTTGTTGCTTTCGGCGGTCACCTGATTGCGGTTCCGGTGTGGGGTGTCGTGACGCTCGCTTTCCCGCTCGGACTGGGCGTTATCGTCCTCGCGGTGGTGTTGACGGGGATCTACGTCGTCAAGGCCAATGGCGAGTACGACGAACTCACGCGGCATCTGGTCTCCGGCATGGCCGCTCGGCGGACGGTCCCATGAGCCCCGTCGCGCTCAAACGCATCGTGGCCGGCGTTGGCGCGACCCTGTTTGGGGCGAGTGCGGCCTATGCCGCCGGCGCGCTCGAAGGACCGGTGCAGCAACAGGAAGTCAACCTCACGGCGATCCTAATGTTCATCGGCTTCGTCATTCTCACGCTCGGGATCACCTACTGGGCCTCGAAACGAACACGTTCGGCGTCGGATTTCTATACGGCCGGCGGCGGCATCACCGGGTTCCAGAACGGCATGGCGATCGCTGGCGACTTCATGTCGGCCGCCTCCTTCCTGGGCATCTCGGCGCTCGTCTACTCCAACGGCTATGACGGGCTGATCTACTCGATCGGCTTCCTGGTCGGCTGGCCGATCATCATGTTCCTGATGGCGGAGCGGCTGCGCAACCTGGGCCGCTTCACCTTCGCCGACGTGGTCTCGTTCCGGATGGCGCCCACGCCGATGCGGACCTTGGCTGCGACCGGCACGCTCGTCGTCGTCGCCTTCTACCTGATCGCGCAGATGGTCGGCGCCGGACAACTCATCCAGCTGCTGTTCGGACTTCCCTATCTCTACGCCGTCATCATCGTCGGCGTGCTGATGATCTGCTACGTGACGTTCGGCGGCATGCTGGCGACGACTTGGGTCCAGATCATCAAGGCCGTGCTGCTGCTCGGCGGCGCCACCTTCATGGCGGTCATGGTCCTGCACAAGGTGGGCTGGAGCCTCCAGACCCTGTTCGCGCAAGCGGTCGCGGTCTCCCCCAAGAAGCAGGCGATCATGGCGCCCGGCAGCTTCGTCTCCGACCCGGTGAGCACCATCTCGCTCGGCATCGCGCTGATGTTCGGCACCGCGGGGCTACCGCATATCCTGATGCGCTTCTTCACCGTCAACGACGCCAAGGAAGCCCGCAAATCGGTATTCTGGGCGACGACCTTCATCGGCTACTTTTACATCCTCACCTTCATCATCGGCTTCGGCGCGATCGTTCTGGTGAGCACCGACCAGACCTTCCTGCTGCCGGGCGGCGGGCTGCGCGGCGGCACCAACATGGCCGCGGTGCACCTGGCGCGCGCGGTCGGCGGCAACGTTTTCTTCGGCTTCATCTGCGCCGTGGCGTTCGCGACGATCCTGGCCGTGGTGTCCGGGCTGACCCTCTCCGGGGCCAGCGCCGTCAGCCATGACCTCTACGCCAGCGTGTTCCGCCGCGGCCGCTCCAACGAGGAGGCGGAAATCCGCGTCTCGAAGATCGCCACGGTGGCGCTCGGCATCCTTGCGATCATCCTGGGCGTCGCGTTCGAGAAGCAGAACATCGCCTTCATGGTGGGCTTGGCCTTCGCGGTGGCGGCCAGTTCCAACTTCCCGGTGCTGATCCTTTCGATGTACTGGCGCGGGCTGACCACGGCCGGAGCGGCGGTGGGCGGCTGGCTCGGGCTGATCAGCGCCGTCGTGCTGACGGTGTTGAGCCCGGCGATCTGGGCGAGCGTGCTGGGCAACAAGACGGCCCTGTTCCCGTTTTCTTCGCCGGCGCTCTTCTCCATGCCGCTGGCGTTCCTCGGCTGTTGGGTCGTGTCGAAGCTGGACACGTCGCGGCAGGCCAAGGTGGAGGCGGCGGAGTTCGATGCTCAATACATCCGCTCGCAGACGGGGATCGGCGCATCGAGCGCCAGCGCCCACTAGCTACAGGCGGCCCGTCGCGGCTGCCAAGGTCACGGCCAGTTTGTCGCCGAAGGCCCGGTGACGAACTGGCCGTTCGCGTTGAAGATCGCGGGCGGCAAACACGGCCGGAAGGGCGGCGGGTAGGGCCCCGCGCGGCAGCTTTGCGGCCCGGGCGTCGGCCAAGGCGGCCTCCACAGCGGCGCGCAATGCCGGCAGCGGCTTCGCCCCGGCCAACGCTCGGTTGCGCAAGAGTCCGGCGCCCCCATAGGCCGTGCCGGCCGCGCGGAGCCCGGGCACCTCCGAATGCCCGAGCGCGTGGCCGGCGGCAACGGCCAGCATCCCCGCCGTTCGATCCGCGAACTGTACCCAGCCCTCGCCGGTGTCGGGCAGGTCTTCTTCCCGTGCCTCGATGAGAGCCAGCAAATCCTCTTGTTTCAGGGCGCCTGCGGCGATCGCCTCATGCAACGGGGTTGCGATCTCGTGGCGCTTGGCTTCGCCCTCGACGACCTCCCGCCACCACTGGAGGCGGATCATGGCCATCATGGGTTCGCGAACCGCTTCGCGGGCGCGGACGAGCTCGTGGTTGAAGGCATAGAGCGCCCACAGCGCGGGCCGGGCAGCGGCGGGTGCGAAGAGCGTGGTGAAAAACCGGTCCGGATCGTGCTGCCGGGCCAATTCACCCACACGAGAGAGTGTGCTCATGGCGGGCACATGGTCGCCGGTTTCACATCGCGCAACCTTGACCCGGTTGGGCTAGGCGACGAGTCTGCCGCCCGTTGTCATCAGAAAGGAGACGTCATGGCTTTCGAACTGCCGCCGCTGCCCTACTCGCATGGGGCTCTGGCCGAGCGTGGCATGTGCCAGGAGACGCTCGAGCTGCACCACGACAAGCACCACCAGGCGTACGTGACGGCGCTGAACGGGTTCGTCGAGAAGAACTCCGAGCTCCAGGGCAAGTCGCTCGAGGAGATCATCAAGATGAGCCACGGCAAAGCCGACATGGCGCCTGTGTTCAACAATGCCGGGCAGCATTGGAACCACATCCTGTTCTGGCAGAACATGTCGCCCCATGGCGGCCAGATGCCGTCCAAGCTGCAGTCCAAGATCGAGAGCGATCTGGGCGGCGTGCAGAAATTCAAGGATGACTTTAAAGCCGCAGCCACCAGCCAGTTCGGTTCCGGCTGGGCCTGGCTAGTTCAGGGTAGCGACGGCAAGCTCAAGATCACCAAAACGCCGAACGGCAGCAACCCGGTGGCGACCGGCGAAGGCGAAGCTCTACTCGGAATCGATGTCTGGGAGCACAGCTACTACCTCGACTTCCGCAACCGTCGTCCCGACTACGTGACGAACTGGCTCGACAAGATCGCCAACTACGAGTTCGCCGAATCGAAATTGAAATAAGGCAGGCACCCCCGGGCTCCGGCTCGGGGGCAGCCACTACTTCGTGTCGTTTGCCGCGACCGGCTTGACGACCGAGGAGATCGTGTCGCGCAGGACCGTGACCCGCACCGTCGGCGCGATCTCGACTTCGATCTCGTCCGATCCCTCCTTCACGCGCTGCACGGTGCCGAGAATGCCGCCTGCGGTGACCACGCGGTCGCCGCGGCGGAGTGCTGCCAGCGAAGCCTTGACCTCGCGCTGCCGGGTCTGCTGCGGGCGGATCAGCAGGAAGTAGAAGACGCCGAAGATCAGGACGAGCGGCAGGAACTGCACGGCCGGGCCGAGCAGGCCGGCGGCGTCCTGAGCGTAAGCGGGGGAGATCAGCATGAAACGTCCTGGGTTGCCTGTCGTGCGGCGGGACCATAGTTAGGCGCCAATTCGCGTCAAGGCGCGCGGCCGCAAGGATCACCATGGACACTGCGTTGTTGGACACGCTGGCGCGTATCGCGGAGGCGCTGGAGCGGTTGGCGCCGGCCGCGCCGGGTCGGGCCGACCTCGAGGCGGCGGACGCGTTCGTCTGGCACCCCGACACGGCCCGGCTGGCGCCAGTCGCGCACGTCTCGGCGGTCGGCATCGAGATGCTGCAGGGCGTGGATCGGCAGAAGGCGCTCGTGCTGGAGAACACGCAGCGCTTCGCCGCCGGCCTGCCGGCGAACAACGCCATGCTGTGGGGCGCGCGAGGCATGGGCAAATCGAGCTTGGTCAAGGCGGCCCATGCCGCCATCAACCAGGCCTCTCCCGGCACCTTGGCGCTGATCGAGATTCAGCGCGAAGATATCGCCAGCTTGCCCGCTCTGCTGAACCTGCTTCGCGGCCAGGCAAAGCGCTGTGTCGTGCTGTGCGACGACCTCAGCTTCGAGCGGGAAGATGCGGACTACAAAGCGTTGAAATCCGTGCTGGACGGCGGGATCGAGGGGCGGCCGGCCAACGTGCTGTTCTATGCGACCAGCAATCGCCGGCATCTTATGCCCCGCGACATGATCGACAACGAGCGGTCGACCGGGATCAACCCGTCGGAGGCGATCGAGGAGAAGGTCTCGTTGTCAGACCGGTTCGGGCTTTGGATCGGTTTCCACAACTGCGACCAGCCGACCTTTTTCGCCATGGTGGACGGCTATGCCGACCAACTCGCCCTCCCGATCGGACGGGAGGCGCTGCACGCGGCGGCGGTGGAGTGGTCGATGACGCGGGGGTCGCGCAGCGGCCGGGTCGCGTGGCAGTTCATCCAGGACCTCGCGGGACGGCTGGGGTATGCGGCGCTTCAGGGCGGATGAGCGACCTCACCGTGGAGCTTGGCCGCGACCGGCAGCCCCATTCGGCAGTCGCGGGCGGCGACCACGGCCATGAGGATCGCGTTGGCCCAGAACCGGGCGGGCACCTCGCCGGAGGGGCGGGCGAGCGGTAGCGCCCGGCCCATGACGAGTTCGCCCGTCGCGCGGGCGAAGCCGCGGAGTGCGAAGCCGGCGCGACGGTAGAGCCGCAGGGCGCTGGCGTTGTCCGGGGCGACGAGCAGGCGGATCTCGCGGCAGGACGGGATTCGTCGCACGTGGCGCAGGATGGCCGCGATGACATGGCTGCCCCGGCCGCCACCCTGGTGCGCGCGGTCGATGCCGAACCAGCCGAGCCACCAGCGGCTGCCATCGCGCCGGTCCGGATGGATCGCGTAGAAGCCGATAAGGGCTCCGGTTTCTTCGATTCCGACTAGATGGTGGGCCGGGCCGCGGCGGACGGTCTCGACGATGTCGTGCAGGGACCCGAGAAAACGGTCGATCTGTTCGGCCGGGAACTCGAGCGCGAGGACGCGCTGCAACTCGGACGACCCGAGTTGGCGGTAGGTTAATCGGGCATGGCCCGGAGCGGAAGACATGGGAACCTGTTGGGCATGGGATGAGAACAGCCGTGGACGCGCCGCCGATCAGCGGGTGTGGAACGGGTTTCTCAAATGCACGCCCGGTATCTAACCGGACAGGTTCCTTTCGCCATGGCGTTCCATACCATTGTCGCCGTTGGCAAAGCAAACAAGGGCTAGCCGCGGCGGTCCGGGTTGTCGATGTCCGCGGGCGCGGGCGCCGGGGCGGGGCGGAGATAGAGGCGGCCGGGCAGGATGCTGACCTGGCCCGCCCTCTTCATCTGCGCAGCGGTGAAGCGGCCGTCGATGTCGTCGGGGGCCGCACCCGACAGCGCGGCGGCGATGTCGTCACGGATGGCCGCGTTCGTCCGGTAGTATTGGTGGAGCTTGTAGTTCCAGGTGGTCTCGCCGGGCGGGATCTCGCTCTGGTCGGCGGTGATCGCCAACGTGTAGTCGACGATGCGCGTGTTGGCGGGGATCTTGGCGGTGTTCGCCGGTCCGGAGGAGCCGAGCCGCGGCCGCCGGAGGATGTCGTTGGCGGTGACGCCGGTGGCGAAGTCGGCGCGGTTCACCCCGACGGTGAGCCAGGTGCTGAGTCGTGCCAATTGATCGAGGCCCTGGCCGGGCTCGAGCGCATTGGTGTCGGCGTCGCCCCCCATCACGAGCGACTGGTCGAAGAGGTCGGGCGGCAGGGTGCTGCCGAGACCGGCGGCGAGCGAGCGCAATCCGTTCTGGCTGACCCAGGTTCCCATCGAATGCGCCAGATAGACGCAACGCGGCCGGCCCGCGGCCTCGGCGGCGGCGGCAAAGGCGAGCATGAAGCGGCTATAGGCGTTGGCTGAGGCGGCGGCGCGGGCGCGGTCGGCCAGGTAGTCGTCGGGCGACAGGCCGTTGACCGATGGCCAGGTGAACGCAATGGGGGCCAGGGCGAGCGGATAGTCGCTGGTTTCATACCAGGCGCAGAGATCGGCCGCGCGGATGATCGCGTCCGTGAAGCTGTAGCTGTAGCCGTGCACCAGGACGGCGGGGATCTGGTCCGCCTCGCCCGCCGCGTTCAGCAGACGGGTCAGATGGGCGACCAGGGCTGCGTCGTTGCCCCGGCTGGAGCAATCGACGGCACCGGCCAGCGCGAGCAACCCGGCGAGTTGACCCGGCCGCCCCGGATCGGCCGAGGGCAAGGTGGCTGCCGTGCCGAAAGACAGCATCTCGGGCACGCCAATGGGCGGCGGCGGACCGAAACCGCCGGTCATCGCGGGCCGGTTGGTGACGAAGGGGATCGTTCGCATGCTCGCTCCGAGGTCGGGGAGCGCAAGCTAGGATTCTTGCAAGGGTAAAGGAAAGCATTCCTTTCCCCCAAACAGAAGCGTGCGTAGCCATCTAACCCGAAGCAATCAGCTGCCGCGATAGCTGCTGTAGCTGAAGGGCGTGAGCAGGAGGGGGATGTGGTAGCGGCCCTCGGACTCGGTGATCGCGAAGGGGACCGGGATCTTGCCGAAGAAGACGGGCTGGGCTTGGCGCGCGAAGTAGGGCCCGGTGTCGAAGGTCAGCGTATAACGCCCCTGGCGGAGCGGCCCGGCCGGGAGCAGCGGCGGCGTGCGGCCGTCATCGTTGGTCGCGGTCGTGCAGACGGGCCGGCCTTCCTGCAACAATGTCACCGCCAAGCCGGCCGCCGGGCGACCGATCGAGGCGTCGAGCACGTGCGTACTGAGGTGGCCCGTCGTCGGCTGGGCACCGGGGCCGGCGACGCGGGCGAGGAGACGCAGCAGCGTGATGTGCCGTATTTCGTCCAGCGTCGCCGCGCGCTCGGAGGCCGGGTCGGTGGCCAGCCGGGCTGCGAGCCTGCGGAGGATGTTTTCGGGCGTGTGGCGGGCGACGCAGATGATGAACGGGAAGCCGCAACGCTCCCGGTAGGCCCGATTGAGGGTGGGGAGATCGGCCGCGCCCGCCGCACCCGCCATCGACAAACCGGCTTGCTCGGCCGTGGAATCAGGGGTGAGGTCTGCCGGGACTGCGCTGGACGACAGTTCGGGATGCGCGTTCAGGAAGGCGGTGAACTCGTCGGGCGAGGCTGCCTCGACGGTCGCCATGAGCGCTCCGTGCAGAGCGGCCAGCGACGGAAACGGACCCGTTGCGCCCCGGGCGGTCCGCTCGGCCACCCAGGGCGCATGCTCGAATATCCCGTCTAGCGCGGCGGAAAACGCGGCTGGAGCGGCGTCGTTCAGCGCCTCGAGTTGGATCACTCCGCCGCGAGGCGCTGTTCGGCTCCGCCGAGGGCTTGGTCGAGATCGGCGATGATGTCGTCGATGTGCTCGATGCCGACTGAAAGCCGGACGTAGCCTGGGCTCACGCCGGTCGCGAGCTGCTCCTCGGCGGCGAGTTGGCTATGGGTCGTGCTGGCGGGGTGGATGGCCAGTGTCCGGGAATCGCCGAGATTGGCGACGTGGTAGACCATTTGCAGCCGGTCGATGAAGGCGCGCCCCGCGTCGGCGCCGCCCTTCAGCTCGAAGCCGACCAGGCCGCCAGTGCCGTTGGTCAGGTATTTGGCGGTGCGCTCGGCGGCCACACCCTTGTGGTGCGAGGGATGGATGACCCGGGCGACCTGCGGGTGGCCGGAGAGGTAGTCGGCCACGGCGCTGGCGTTGCGCGAGTGCTCGCGGATCCGGAGCGGAAGGGTCTCGACGCCCTGCAGCGTGAGGAACGCGTTGAACGGGCTCTGCGACGGGCCGAGATCGCGCAGCAGCGTGACCCGGAGCTTCAGCGCGTAGGCGATCGGTCCCAGCGGCTTGGCGGCCTCGACCCAGACGGCGCCATGATAGCTCGGGTCCGGGCGGTGGAGAGCGGGTTGCCGGGTAGGGTGGGCGGCCCAGTCGAAATTGCCGCCGTCGATGATCACGCCGCCGATGCTCGTGCCGTGCCCACCGATATATTTCGTCGTCGAATGCATGACCACGGCGGCGCCGTGGTCGAACGGGCGAACCAGGAGCGGCGCGGCCGTGTTGTCCATGATCAGCGGGATGCCCAGCGCGCGGCCGATCGCCGCCACTTCGCCGATGGGGAACACCTCGAGCTTCGGGTTCGGCAGGGTCTCGGCGTAGTAGGCGCGCGTGCGCTCGTCGGTCGCGGTGGCGAACGCCTGCGGGTCCTTCGGATCGACGAAGCGGACCTCGATGCCCAGATCGCGGAACGTGTTGGCGAACAGGTTGTAGGTGCCGCCGTAAAGGTCGGTCGAAGCGACGATGTTGTCGCCGGAGTGGGCGATGTTCTGCACTGCCATGGCGCTGGCGGCCTGACCAGACGCGACCGCGACGGCGGCCGCCCCGCCTTCCAGAGCGGCGAGGCGCTTTTCCAGCACGTCGGTCGTCGGGTTCATGATGCGCGTGTAGATGTTGCCCAGCTCCTGCAGGGCAAAGAGCCGCGCGGCGTGCGCGCTGTCGGCAAACTGGTAGCTGGTGGTCTGGTAGATCGGGACGGCGACGGCGTTGGTGGCCGCGTCGCTGCGCCACCCGGCGTGGAGTGCGAGCGTTTCAGGATGTTTGCTCTGCATTGGGAACTCCTGGGTCAACGTATTGTCGTGGCGAGGCGAACCGAACCACGACGGGCGGGGCGTGTGCAACCGGGTTGTTAACCGGGGTGCGGCAGGGTGGTGCTGGCGATAGCGGGCGGGGAGCCCGGCTGGATCGACGTCGAGGCCTCGCGGTAGTTGATCAGGATGCCGCCCACGATGACTAGGGCGCTCGGCCACACCCAACCGGCCCAGCGCCGCACCGGGCCGTCCGCGCGGAGCTCGAGCCAGCGGGACCAGCCGGCCGCCACGCCGGCCAGCGCGAGCGGCGTGTGGGAGACTTCGATCAGCAGCTGTTCGCGGACGTTGGCGATGGCGTGGTTGTGCGTCAGCAGCAACGCCGCGCCGACCGCGGTCAGCACCGGGAAGACCAGCGCGGCGCGTGGGTTTTTGAGGCGGCCGGTGCGAACGCCCCACTCGAAGAGAGCGAAGGCGACCAGCAGCAGCACGAATGTGCGATGCTGCAGCACCTCGACATCTCGCAGGCTGTCGGCGAAGCCGATCTGCCCCAGCGGCCAGACCTCCGGATCCGAGCGGAAGAACAGGAACACGGCCATGCCGAGAAACGCGAGCGGCCAATGGCGGGCCCATTTAACCCCGGCCCGGTGCAGCAACGCGAGAAGGCCGACCACGGTGACGAAGATGCCGGCCCAATGGTGGTTGTACTCGGACCACGCGATGTCCTCGGCATTGCGCGCCGGCAGTTCGCCGGAGCCGGGGACGAAGGCGGCGGCGGCGGGGTGGCGCTGCTCTACGCCTTCGCGGTCGAGTTGAGCTTGCAACGCGGGCAGCGCCAGCTTGTCGTGGTCGGGCGAGGTGAGCCGGGGCCACGCCGGCAGGTTACGCTCCACGATCTCGTGCCAGCTGACCCGGTCTTGCGTGAGGTCGACCGCCGGGGGGACGCTCGTGAGCGAGGCCGCGGCGAAGAAGATGGTGATCCCGACCCCGATCTCGACTTCGGCGAAGCGGCGGAGGCGGAGGGTGGAGGTCGCCGGGTCGCGGCGCAGGCGCTCGATAACGAGGAAATTGCCGAGGCCGAGCAGCAGCAGCGCCCCGAACATCGCGGCCTTGGCGCTGACCATGACGCCGTAGGCGGTGCCGTATACCGCATCGAGGGAGCCGATGTAGAAGATGCTGAACGCGACGGCGGAGATGAGGATACAGCCGACCCCCGCCATGCTCATGCGCGAGAAACGCGCGCCGACCAGGCGCACGGCCGCGGAGCCGTTAAGACGGCGGAACGATAGGACGAAGGCCGGGATGCCGCCGATCCAGATCGCGGCGCCCAGCATGTGGAGCAGGCCGGCGGCCATCAGGAGGCGCCGGTCTTCCAGGCGGGCAGCGGCGTGCGTGGTCATGAGCGCGGCCGCCAGAATGACGGCCACCAACACCAGCAGAGCCGTCCAGGGCGCCGGACGGCGGCGGAACAGGGCGACGGCCAGCAAGGATGCGGCGGCGATCTTGACCAGGCCGGCGACAGCGAAGTTGGCGGGGACCAAGTCGGCCAGCGGCAGGTCCAGCGTCGTCTGCAGCACTGCGAGCTGCAGACCGAGGTTCAGCGCCTCGCACCCGACCAGGAACAGCGCGCTCCAGGCGCCGAGGCGCGCCGTCTGGCGGACGATCTCGCTCCCTTCCGGCAAGCGGCGCTCGAACGGGTAGGCGAGCAGAAGGAGGAACAGCACGCTGCCCACGGCCATGCTCTGCCCGACGATGACCAAGCCGTGCAGGATGATGCTGAGATAGCCGAAAACGTCGACCAGCAGCGACATGGCGTGGGACCTGGTTACCTGACGGTGAAGTGGACGTCGCCGCGGGTCATGTGGCCGTCGGTGGCGAGGACCTGCCAGTGCACGACGTAGTCGCCCGGGGTCAGATCGGCCTTGGTGCTCAGGGCGTCGGGCGGGCTATCGCCATTGATCGGCAGCGTCATTTGCGCATTGGTGCCCTGCAGCGTCAGGCGCGAGAGCTTGTGGTCGATGCGGCTGTTGTAGCGGAGGACCAGCGTGCGCTCGCCGGGAGGCACCGTGGCCTGATCGGCCGGCTGGCTCTGCACCAGGATCGCGTGCGCCATTGCAAGCTGCGGGCTCAGGAGCAACGCTGCGGCCAGAAGGAGCTTTTGCATGCGCGCGGTCTAGCCGCGGGCAGCCTCCCTGTCCATGATCTGCGTCATTGGGAGGAGCCGGGCATGGATTTGGGGTTGCAAGGCAAGCGGGCGCTGGTGTGCGCGGCGAGTAAGGGGCTCGGGCGGGCGTGCGCGACGGCGCTGGCGCAAGAGGGCGTCGCGGTGACCATCACGGCGCGCACGCGGGAAACCTTGGAGCAGACGGCCGCCGAGATCCGCGCGGCGACCGGCAGCACGGTCACCGTCGTCGCCGGGGACATCACGACGGAGGCGGGGCGGGCAGCAGCGCTGGCGGCCTGTCCGGAGCCTGACATCCTGGTGAACAACGCCGGCGGGCCGCCCCCTGGCGATTTCCGCGAGTGGGAGCGCGACGACTGGATCCGCGCGCTGGACGCGAATATGTTGACGCCGATTTTCCTGATTAAGGCCGTGGTCGACGGGATGATCGGGCGGCGCTTCGGCCGCATCGTCAACATCACCTCAGCGTCCGTCAAATCGCCGATCCCGACGCTCGGCATGAGCAACGGAGCCCGCGCCGGGCTGACCGGGTTCGTGGGCGGATTGGCGCGGCAGGTGGCGCGGCACAATGTGGCGATCAACAACCTGCTGCCCGGCCCGTTCCTGACGGACCGCCTGCGCGCAACGACCGCGGCCGCGGCCCAGAAGAGCGGCCGCTCGATTGAGGACGAGCTGGCGGCCCGGGCACAGAGCTGGCCCGCGGAACGGCCCGGCGACCCCACGGAGTTCGGGCAAGCCTGCGCTTTCCTGTGCGCGGCGTCGTCGGGCTACATCGTGGGGCAGAACCTGCTGCTCGACGGCGGACTCTATAATTCCACCATGGCGTAGCCACCGTTGCCGCGGGCGCGGGCAGAGCATAGCCTCGCCGTGGCGGAGGAAGGCGCGATGCGCAGACGTGCTCTACTCGGGGGGACCCTCGGTACCGCGGCAGCGCTCGCCGCCGGCAGCGCGCGGGCAGACAAGGCGCAGGACACGCTGCGGGTCACCTGGCGCGATGCGATCCCGGACATAGACTTCTACTATAATGCGCTGCGGACTGGGCTGGTCGTCTCGCATCATGTCTGGGACACGCTGATCTACCGCGACCCGGCGTCGTTCCAGCTCAAGCCGCAGCTCGCCAGCACCTGGCGCGCCGTCGACGACCGCACGATCGAATTCGAGTTGCGCCCCAACGTCACCTTCCACGACGGCAGCAAGTTCTCCGCCGACGACGTCGTGTACACGGTCGACCTGGTGCGCAACGACGCGAAGCTCGCGGTGCCGAGCAATTACGGGTTCATCGACAGTGCGCGTAAGATCAATGACCTACGCGTCCAGATCGTGCTCAGCCGGGTATTCCCGGCGGCGCTGGAATACATGTCGATGGTGCTGCCGATCTATCCGAAGGCGTATCGCGAGCGGGTGGGCGCCGCATTCTCGCAGAGGCCTGTCGGCACCGGGCCCTATCAGGTCACGAAGGTGGACGGGACAAGCTCGATCGAGCTCGAGCGCAACGACACCTATTTCGACGGGCCCAAGGGCAAGCCGGCCATCCGTTTCCTGGTGATCAACGAGGTCGGCGAGCCGAGCGACGAGTTGGCGGCGCTGCTCGAGGGGCGGGCGGATTGGATCTGGAACATCAGCACCGACCAACTCCCGAAAGTCGCGGCGATGCCGTCGCTGCAGGTTCTGACGAGCGAGAGCATGCGGGTCGGCTACCTGAACATGGACGCGGCGGGGCGGACCGGGCCGGATAGCCCGTTCCTTAGCCAAAAAGTCCGCGAGGCGGTCGCGCATGCGATCGACCGGCCGGCCATGGCGCGGCAGTTCATGCCCGGCGGGTCGCGCGTGCTCGACGCGCCCTGTTACCCGACGCAGTTCGGCTGCGATGCGGCGGTCGCAACGCGCTGGGACTACGACCCGGCGAAAGCTAAGGCGCTGCTCGCCGAGGCCGGCTTCAGCGAGGGGTTCGCGACCGAGATCGTGAGCTATCTCCTGCCGCAGATGGTGCAGGCGGTGCAGGGCTACCTCGCCGCCGTCGGCATCCGCGCCACGGTGTCGCAGCCGCAGATCGACCTCGTGGTACGCCGCAGCGCGGAGGGTCTGAACCCGATCGAGATGGGCAGCTGGGGCAGCTACTCGATCAACGACGTATCGGCGTTTCTGCCGTATTTCTTCGACGGCGGGGCGCATGACTACGCGCGGGATGCCGAGGTGACGAAGCTGATCGCCGAAGCAGGCGCGATCACGGATCTCGACCGGCGCCGGGCCGATTACAGCGCGGCCATCCGGCGGATCACGGCGGAGGCCTATTACCTGCCCTTGTTCAGCTTCGTGACGAACTATGCGATGAGCCGGACGCTGAACTTCCGCCCCTCGCACGACGAGCTTCCGCGATTTTACCTCGCGAGTTGGCGATAGGCGGTCCGGGGCTCAGCCGGGTGACGGTTCGAGCGCGGGGCGGAGATGGCCGGGCAGCCCGGCCAGGCTCTCGAGGGTGTCGAAATCCCGCAGCACCGAGTCGCCGAGCTCGACGGTGGCGAGATCGTCGCCGTGGCGGTCGAGTAGGGCGCGGGCGCCGGCATCGCCTGTTAGGGCGGCGATGGCGGGGAAGAAGCGGCGGTCCCACAGCACAGGGTTGCCGAGCCGGCCGTTGCCGGTGGGCGCGACGACCATGCGGCCCTCATCGGCGTCGTGCGTCTCGATCAGCTGATCGATCATGCGACCGGTGACCAGCGGCATGTCGCCGAGGCAGATGAGCGCTCCGGCCGCATCCTCCGGCACGGCGGCCAGCCCGGCGCGTAGGCTGGCAGACAAGCCGTCGGCGTAGTCGGCCGCGTGCACGAAGCGAACGGGGCGACCGCCGATGGCGTCGCGGATCTCGTCCGCGCGATGGCCCGTCACGACAATGACCGGCCGGGCGGCGCTGGAGAGCGCGTTCTCGACCACGCGCGCGATCATCGTCTTGCCGGCGCGATCGGAGATCAGCAGCTTGTTGTGCGGCGCCATGCGCGAGCTGCGCCCGGCGGCGAGGATGATGGCGGCGACGGACTTGCCGCGCGGGGCGGGGGCGGCCGGGCCGGTGGCGCGGGCGCGGGGCAGTGGCCGGGCCGGCACGTCCTTGAGCAGCCCGCCGACCCCCATGCGGGCCATCTCCGGGCCGCCCAAATTCAGCCCGGCGAAGAGTCGCGCCAGCACCCAGTCGATCCCGTTGAGCTTCGGGCTGCGGGCGCAACCGGGCAGGACGAGCGCAGGTCGCTCGCCGATCCGCCCAAGACAGATCAGGTTGCCCGGGTCGACCGGCATGCCGAAATGGAGGATCTCGCCGCCGGCGCGCACGATGCCGGCGGGCCCCACGTCGCGGCGATCGACGACGGCGCTGGCACCGGCGACGAGCAGGATGTCGGCGCCCTGCTCGATCAGGCGCTCGAGACCGGCGGCGATGGCCGCCTCATCGTGCGGGCACTCGATCGGATTCATCAGCGTGCCGGACAGCCCGGTCACCCGCGCCGCGGTCGCCTCGGCGGTGCCGGCCAGGATACTGGGCTTGAGACCGGGGAGCGTGCTCATCACGAGCCCGACCCGCAACGGCCGGAACGGATGCAGGGTCAGCGCGGGCCCGGCCGCGGCGATGGCGCGCTCGAGCACCGCGCCCGGGACGGCGAACGGGATGACCTTGATGGTCGCGACCATCTCGCGCGGCGCGACGACGGCGTAGTCGGGCAGGGTGCCCACGGTCAGCCCCTCGTCGACCGCATTGATCGCGTCGACCATTCCGGCATCGACCCGGAGCAGCCCGGCCTGCGCCGCGGCGAGGTTGACCCGGCCGGTGCGGGCGGCGCTCCGGTTCAGGCCGGGTGACAGCAGCGCGTCGGCGAGGCGTCCGGCCGCCGCGTCCTCGGCCACGTCGCCGGGCTCGAGCCGGGCGGCGATTACCTCGGTGAGCCCCGCTTCCATGAGCGCCTCCACCGCATCGGCGGTCAGCACCGAGCCCTTCTTGATGACCCGGCCGCGCAGCCGGCGCGTGTGGGCCAGCACGGCGCCCTCGGCTTCGGCCAGCGGGAGGCGTCCGAAGATCATGCGCCGCGCCGTCGAACCTCGACCACCTGCGCCAGGATCGACAACGCGATCTCGGGCGCGGTGACGGCCGCGATGTCGAGACCGACGGGCCCGCGGATCCGTGCCATGGCCTCGTCGCCGTGGCCCATCTCGCGCAGGCGGTCGAGCCGCTTGGCATGGGTGCGACGCGAGCCGAGGGCGCCGATGTAGAAGGCGTCGGATTTGAGCGCGCGGTCGAGCGCCGGGTCATCCAGCTTGGGGTCGTGGGTGAGCGTGACGACCGCGGTGCGGGTATCGGGGCGCAGCGCGTCCATCGCCTCGTCCGGCCACTCGGTGCTGACGGTGATGCCGGGGAAGCGCTCGTCGGTGGCGAATGCGCGGCGCGGATCGACGACGGTGATGCCGAACCCGAGCTGCGCGGCCATCGGCACGAGCGCCTGCGCGATATGGACGGCGCCGACCACGACGAGCCGGAGCGGCGGATTGTAGGCGTGCAGGAACCACGATTGTCCGTCGATTTCGGCGACCGCGCTCTTGTCCTGGCGCAGCACGGTCTGGGCGGCGGCGAGCAGGGCGTCGGGCGCCGGGTCGGAGGGCAGCAGCAACTGGTCGCCCGCGGGAAGCCGGGTCGCCAGCACGACCGGGCGGCCGGCCGCGCGCGCCTCTTGCAGGCGGGCCAGCAGGTCAGGCGTCATCCCAGGCGCTCGACGAAAACCTTCAGCTTGCCGCCGCAGGCCAGTCCGACTTCCCAGGCCTGTTCGTCCGTGACGCCAAAATCGAGCAGTTGCGGGGTGCCGCTCGCCATCGTGGCCTTCGCCACGTCGGCGACCGCGCCCTCGATGCAGCCGCCGCTGACGGAGCCGGCCATACGGCCGGAGGCGGTGACGGCCATTTGGCTGCCGGGCGGGCGCGGCGAGCTGCCCCAGGTTTCGGTGACCGTCGCGAGGGCCACCTCTTCGCCGGCGCGGAGCCAATCCTGGGCAGTGGCGAGAATGTCTTCGGTCTGCATCATTCGGGTCTCCACAGGTCCGCGGGGCGGCGCTGCGCCGGGCGCGAGAGCAGATCGATCAGCGCGCGGATGCTATCCAGGCTGTGGACCGTACGGAATTCGTCGACATAGGGCAGCATGGCGCGGATGCCCTGGGATTTGGGTTGGAAGCCCTCCCAACGCAACAGCGGGTTGAGCCAGATGAGCCGGCGGCAGGAGCGGTGCAGCCGGTCCATGTTCTCGGCGAGCCCGGCCGCGCCGTCTCGGTCGAGCCCGTCGGTGACGAGCAGGACGACCGCGCCCTGGCCGAGGACGCGCTTGGCCCAGCGGTGGTTGAACTCGGCTAGCGCCTCGCCGATGCGGGTGCCGCCGGACCAGTCGGGCACGGCGTGGGCGACCATTTGGAAGGCCACTTCTGGGTCGCGGTTCTTGAGCTGCCGGGTGATGTTCGACAGGCGGGTGCCGAACAGAAAGACGTGAACGCGGGCGCGATCGTTGGCGACGGCGTGGAGGAAGTGCAGCAGGATTTGGGCGTAGCGCGCCATCGAACCGGAGATGTCGCACAGCACCACCAGCGGCGGCGGTCGGACGATGGGGCGGGCGCGGGCGAGTTCGGTGAGTTCGCCGCCGCGGCGGAGCGATCGGCGCAGGGTAGCGGCCATGTCGATACGGGGACCGTGCGGATCGGTCCGGAAACGGCGCGTGCGGCGCAGGTCGAGCGGGAGCCGCAAACGGCGGATCTCCGACTTTGCATTGTTGATCTCGGCGGCCGACATCTGCTCGAAATCCATGGTCTGCAGCATCTCGCGATCGCTGACCGTCATGACGGCGTCGAGTTCAGGCGTCTCTTCCTGCTGCTTCGGTGCCGTTCGCGGCGGCGCCATCGCCTCCGCGACCCGGCGCTGACCTGGCGTCGGCTTCGTCGGCGGGGCGGCGACCTTCTCGCTGAGCATCGCGAGTGCCGCCTGCTGCAAGGCGGCGGCCGGGTCGCGCCAGAACAGGGCGAAGGCTTGGTCGAAAATCTCCTGGTGCTCGCGGCGGTTGGTCAGAAGGGCGCGCAGCGCGGCTCGCACCTGGTTGCGGTCGCCGACGTCGACGAAGGCGAGCGCCTCCGCCGCGGCAACCGAGTCCGCCGCACCGACGGGGAGGCCGGCGCGGCGAAGGAGGCGAACGAAGTGCATGACGTTGAGCGGAAGTCGGCCGCCTGGCGGCTGGAACGCGGGCGCCGCAAGAGGTTGTGGCGGGATCATCCCGTTACGCCGCCTTGACCTCATCGAGGATGCGGGCGGCTTCGGCGCCGCGGATGCGGGCGATGTCGTCCTGATACTTCAGCAGCACACCGAGCGTCTGGTCGACGGCGGACGCGTCCAGCTCATGCTGATCGAGGTGCTGCAGTGCGCCGGCCCAGTCGATCGTCTCGGCCACGCCTGGCAATTTGAACAGGTCCATCGAGCGCAGGCGCTGCACGAAGGACACGATGTCGGCGGACAGGCGCTCGGGCAGGCTTGGCCCCTTGGCGAGCAGGATCGCCCGCTCGCGGGCCGCGCTGGGGTAGTCGACCCATTGATAAAGACAGCGGCGGCGGATCGCGTCGTGCACTTCGCGCGTCCGGTTGCTGGTCAGCACGACCACGGGCGGCGTCGTGGCGCGAACGGTGCCGAGTTCGGGGATCGTGATCTGGTAATCGGCCAGCAGCTCGAGCAGGAACGCCTCGAACGGCTCGTCGGCGCGGTCGAGCTCGTCGATCAGCAGGACGGCCGGCGCCAGATCAGGGTCGATCGCCGACAGCAGCGGGCGAGGCTGGAGGTAGCCGCGCGAGAAGATGTCGCGGCCGAGCTTCTCGCGATCCGTGTCGCCGACGGCTTCGGCGAGGCGGATGGTCATGAGCTGCTTGGCGTAGTCCCACTCATAGGCGGCTGCGGCCAGGTCCATGCCGTCGTAGCATTGGAGCCGAACCAGGCGGCGGCCGAGACCAGAGGCCAGCACCTTGGCGATCTCGGTCTTGCCGGTGCCCGGCTCGCCCTCGAGGAAGAGCGGCCGTTGCATGGTGAGCGCGAGATGGATGGTGGTCGCAAGCGCCGGGTCGGCGATGTAGCCACCGGCGGCCAGGAGGTCGGCGGTCTCGGTGACGCTGGAAGGCTCAGAGCCCGACATACGTCTTGAAAACGAGAAAGAACACGATGAGCCAGAGCACGATCCCGATCGTGGCGACCCGCGGGAGGCCGAACGGTTCGGCCGGGATGAGATCGAGGATGCTGAGCTTGGGCGGCCCGGCTGGCACGGCGGACGCGCCGGTCGGCCGCCGTGCGCTCTCGGCGCTGCCGGTCATGGCAGCAATCGCGCCGATCGGACCATCCGTCATCACGGCGGCAGGCGTGTCGTCGACCATGACCTGACCGGCGCGCGCGTCGGGCCCCATGTCCTCGGCCGGGGCGAGCTTGGCGGAGAATCGGTCGAAGAACAGATCGGCCATCTGCTTGCTGGTCGCGTCGATCAGGCGGGCGCCCAGCTGGGCGATCTTACCGCCCACCTGGGCATTGACGACGTATGTCAACAGCGTGTCCGACCCCTGGTCGGCAAGGCTCACATTGGCGCCGCCCTTCGCGAATCCGGCAACGCCGCCCTGGCCCTCGCCGCTGATCCGGTAGGAGGACGGCGGATCGAGGTCGGAAAGCTGCACCTTGCCGGTGAAGCGGGCGTTGATCGGACCGAGCTTGATGCCGGCAGTGGCGCGCAACTCGTTCTCGCCGGTCTTCTCGAGGCTCTCGCAACCGGGGATGCAGTCCTTGAGAATGGCCGGGTCGTTCAACGCATCCCAAACACGCTGTCGCGGAGCGGGGATAAGCCGCTCGCCTGTCATATCCATCGATTCCGCACTCCAATCGGTTCGAGGGTCTTTAGTAGTGCCCTGGCCGGGGTGCAACATGCCGGGACCGCTGGTAAACCGTCGGCAACTGCCCGCTGAAGCTTGGAGAAGCCGTATGACCTATCTCGTCGCCGCCGATTGTCCCTCCGAGCCCGCGGGCGAGCGTTTCCGCGCCTTGGTCGAGGCGGGCGGGATCGTGCGGATCCCCGGGGCCCATAACGGCATGGCGGCGCTGCAGGCCAAGGCGGCCGGTTTCCCGGCGCTGTACCTGTCGGGCGCGGCCATGACGGCGAGCATGGGGCTGCCCGATCTTGGGATGATCACCGTCGACGAGGTCTGTTTCTTCGTGCGGCAGATCACGCGGGCGAGCGGCTTGCCGCTCCTGGTCGACGGCGACACCGGGTATGGCGAAGCGCTGAACGTCATGGCGATGGTCCGGTCCTTCGAGGACGCGGGCGCGGCGGCGGTGCAGATCGAGGACCAGCTGCTGCCGAAGAAGTGCGGCCACCTGAACGACAAGAGGTTGGCCGAGCCGCAGGACATGGCGACCAAGGTCGCCGCAGCCCGGCGCGCGCGGCGCCACCTCTACATCATCGCCCGCACCGACGCGGCGGCGAGCGAGGGCATCGACGGCGCGGTCGCGCGGGCGCAGCGCTACATGGAAGCCGGAGCGGACGCGATCTTCCCGGAAGCGCTCCATTCGGCCGAGATGTTCCGCGAGTTCGCCCGCCGGATGCCCGGCGTGCCGCTGCTGGCCAACATGACGGAGTTCGGCCGCACGCCGTTCTTCACCGTCACCGAGTTCGAGGAGATGGGCTACCGGATGGTGATCTGGCCGGTCAGCAGCCTCCGGGTCGCGAACAAGGCGCAGGAAGCGCTGTATGCCGCGATCCGGGCCGATGGCGGCACGCAAAACCAGGTCGACCGGATGCAGACCCGGGCCGAGCTCTACGCCACGATCGACTACGCGGGCTACGAGGCGCTCGACGCCAGCATCGTCAGCACGGTGGTCCCGCACGGGATGCCGCAGCGGGGTGGTGGGTCAGTTTGATTGTCTTGACTGGTGGTTAGCTGCCTGTCTGATTCGGAGATCGAGCGCTGGCGAAACGGCCACAAGCGTCATTGCTGGCGGCGCAAGTTAGGATCAGCGCATACTCGATTCCGACAATTAGGGGTGCCCAGCGGTGGACGACAGACAATTATCCCGCGAGCGACTGGCGGAGCTTACTCTCGACGCCCTAAGTGCGGGGGTCGTGACTTCCGTCGCAATACGAGCGCATATCGCTGACAGACTTGGGATCGCTTTGTCTTCGAAGACAGTAAACACGCACGCCTGGGCTCTAGTCGATTTACAGGCCAGGAAGGCTATCATCAAAGTCGACAAAGGCAGCTACAGACTAGCTTACGGCGTGCCGGCAGCCGAACATATAATCGAGGCGCCAACTGTTGATAGGCCGCCCGAATGGGCACGAGACCTCGTGGCCCGTGCAAGCCGCTTCAACAAAGGCCGGGCGCCGAGCTTCCATATCGAGGAGCTTCTCATTTTGTGGGAAAGGTGCGGAGGCCGTTGCTCCGTTACTCGCGGCGAATTCTCTAATGAGAAGGTTGGGCAGGGTCTCGTGAAGCGTGCTTTTGCGCCGTCGATAGACCGCATTGACCCCGGAAAGCCATACAGCTTGGAAAATTGCCGGCTGGTCATGGTAGCCGTCAACTTCGCCATGAACACCTGGGGCGAGGATACCTTTCTGCGACTGGCAAAGTTGGCTGCCAACGAAAGAGGCTGAGGTTCGTAAGCTTTGATGGGCGCTAGGTCGAGTCTGGTCGGTAGCGGACGGTCCGGTTTGGGTCAGGCGCCATCCACTACAGACATTCGACCAGGTGGAGGCCGATTGAGGTCAATCGGAGGGAAGGCTGTCGGAAGGCATTCTTGAACCGAAGCTGGACGCGAGAAGTCCGCTTGGCTTGGTTGCTACATCCTAGATCGAGAACGGGCTTGCTCACTGCCCGGTGGGGCCGGCTGAACTTTCGTCAAGACGAGCAAGCATCTCCTCTTGCCGCTCTTGGTTTTGAATACGTTACCTGGGTAACCTTCCGGACCCACCAAGGGGGTCACGACGGCGAGGTGCCTCGACATTCAAACTGACCCACCACCCGCAGCGGGCGTGACTTTACAATCGCGGCAGTCCGTTTCAGACCTCCATTGCCAAAAGGAGGATCGGAATGACCAAAGGATATTGGGTGAGCTGCTACCGGGCGGTGCATGATCAGGACAAGCTGGGCGCCTACGCCAAGCTGGCCGGGCCGGCGATCGAGAAGCATGGCGGCAAGTTCGTCGTGCGCGGTGTGGCGGCCGAGGCGCATGAGGAGGGGATCGTCGGGCGGACCGTTGTGGTCGAGTTCGCGAGCGTCGAGGCGGCGAAAACGGCGCATGACAGCCCGGAATACGGCGCCGCGCTGGATGCGTTGCGGGGCGGGGTCGAGCGCGATTTCCGCATCGTCGAGGGGGCCGCCTGAAACACTAGGTGCGGGGGCCTCTCTACATCGGCAGCGAGATCTACCGCCGCTCGACCTACGGGGCGCTACACCCGCTGGCGATCCCGCGGGTTACCACCTGCACCGATCTGTGCCGTGCGATGGGCTGGCTGGATGACAGCCAGTTTCGCACGGCACCGATGGCCGATCTGCGTGACGTCCTGCGCTTCCACGACCCGGCCTATGTCGATGCGCTGCGGCGGGCGGAGGAGACCCAAACCGTCTCGGAGGCCGACCGCGAGCGCTTCCGCATCGGAGCGGAGGGCAATCCGGTCTATGCGGAGATCTACCGCCGGCCCATGACCTCGGCCGGCGGGGTCATGCTGGCCTGCCGGCTGGCGCTGGAGGGCAGGGTCGTGCACTGCCCCGGCGGTGGCACCCATCACGGCCGGCCGGCGCGGGCGAGCGGGTTCTGCTACCTCAACGACCCGGTGCTGGGCCTGCTGACCTGGCTGGAGGCCGGGTTGGACAACATCGTCTACCTCGACATCGACGCGCATCACGGCGACGGGGTGCAGGACGCTTTCCACGACGACGACCGGGTGTTCACCATCAGCGTGCACGAGGCGGGGCGGTGGCCGTTCACCGGCGCGGTCGAAGATCGCGCGGGAGGAGCCGCGCGCAACCTGCCGGTGCCGGCCGGGTTCAACGACACCGAGATGCGCTGGGTGATGGAGGAAGCGGTGCTGCCGCTGATCGAGGCCCGGCGGCCGCAGGCCATCTTCCTGCAATGCGGGGCCGACGCGCTGGAGGAGGACCCCCTGGCCAAGCTCTCGCTGAGCAACAACGCCCACTTCGCCATCGCTGCGCAAATGCAGGCCCTGGCGCCGCGGGTGGTGGTCACCGGCGGAGGCGGGTACAACCCCTACACGGTCGGGCGCTGCTGGGCCGGCGTCTGGGCGACATTGAACGGGATCGAGATCCCGGAGCGGACGACGCCGGGGGCGGAAGCCGTACTCCGCGGCCTCACGTATAATCGGGCGGCGGGCCGCAATCCGCCGCAGCACTGGTTTACCACCATCAAAGATGCCCCACGTGAAGGACCCGTTCGCGACGAGGTCAGGCGTGTGGCGTCCATCACCGTCAGCGAAAGGCTCGAGGCATGAAGCGTAGGCTGTTTCTCATGGGAACGATGGGGTTGGTCGCCGCAGTCGGCGTCAGGGCGGAAGAGATCACCGCGGCCCAGCCGGAGTTGCCGAAGGAGAAGCTCGTGATCATCACGCGCGATGGCAAGCGTCATGAGTTCAACGTGGAGATGGCGCTCACGCCGCAGCAGCAGGAGATCGGCCTGATGTTCCGCAAGACCGTGCCGCCAGATGGCGGCATGCTGTTCGACTGGGGTAGCCCGCGGGACAGCCTCATGTGGATGCGCAACACGGTCGCGCCGCTCGACATGCTGTTCATCAACGAGGACGGGACGATCCGGCGCATCGCGGAGAACACGACGCCCGAGAGCCTGGCGACGATCGATAGCGGCGGCGCGGTCAGGGCGACGCTCGAGCTCGCGGCGGGGACGGCGCGGCGGCTGAACATCCATCCGGGCGACAAGGTCGAACAGCGGATCTTCGACCACGGTTGACCTCCCCGCTTGCACCGCGAGGCCGACCGTTCCATAGGAAGGGAAGGTCCGGGGTGTAGTACAGCCTGGTAGTACGCCTGCTTTGGGAGCAGGAGGCCGGAGGTTCGAATCCTCTCGCCCCGACCACTCCACCTCGTTCGGCTGTTGAGCTACGCCTGCTTTTGTGGCGGGCGGGACGCAACCTTGTCCAAGAGCTCCCAAACGCGGGAAGCCTGCATGGGCACGTCGGGGTCGTTCAGCAGGCGATCCAGCTCGGTGAGGTCGCCGTCCTCGTATTCAGTCTGCTGCATCGCACAAGAACGCTGCTCTTGTTCTCAGGTTGCGATCACCTGTTCATGATGACTGGGATGGCCGAGTGCTCGAGCACATGCCGGGTGACGCCGCCCAGAATGAGCTGGCGGATGCGGGAGTGGGAGTAGGCGCCCATGGCGAGCAGATCGGCGCCGAATTCGCCCGCCGCCGCCAGCAACCCGCGCCCGACGTCGCGGTCGATGGCTTTGAAGGGAACGGTCTCGGCCTGGATGTCGTGCAGGACGAGGTAGCTCGCGACCTCGGGGGCGCCGGGGCCGCGGCGCTGGTAGTCGGGTGAGTAGAGGATGCGTACGGCCTGCGCCCGCTGCATCCACGGGATCGCGGCCTGGA
>JAVVHH010000038.1:0-28422 GCA_032249615.1 Acetobacteraceae bacterium | reverse complement strand
GGCAGCATCGCCTTTGGGATCACGATCATCTCGGCGGTCGCTGCGATGACGGCCCGGGAGACATACCGCGTGCATGTCAAGGACCTCGGCAGCCGCCGGGCGGTCGCCGTGCCGAAGGCCGAATACGACATGCTCCGGGCGGGCTCCCTGTAGCGAGCAGCCTACGACGGCCGCGGGGGAGGTAATTCCCCTCCCGCGCGGCCGTTGTGGAGGGTGCTGTGCTCGCGAGCGAGCGAAGTTCAACACGGGGTTCTCTTGCTGGAGGCCACGGTGGCCGCCAAATTCAGGCCATGGCTCAACAACTGACGTCCCTCGAAGGTGTTAAAGCGGCGAGCCGAGGCTTGCGCGGCACGATCTCTGCCGAATTGGCCGATCCGACCACGATCAGCGTCGGCGACGCCTCTCACGGGCTGCTGAAGTTTCACGGCACGTACGAGCAGTATGACCGCGACACCGCGACCGAGTTGAAGCAGGCGGGCCACGACAAGGAATGGCAGTTCATGGTCCGCGCGCGCATCCCTGCGGGCCGGGTCACGCCGGAACAGTATCTGGTGCTGGACGATCTGGCGGATCGCTACGGCAACGGCACCCTGCGGATCACCACTCGCCAGACTTTCCAGTTCCACGGCGTTGCCAAGCGGAACCTGCGGGCGACGATCGGCGAGATCGAGAACACGTTGCTGACGACCATGGCGAGCTGCGGCGACGTGGTGCGCAACGTCGTCACGACGGCCGCGCCGATCCAGGACAAGGTTCACCAGACGCTCCGGGACACCGCCAACTTTCTGGCTTGGACGCTGCTGCCGCGCTCGCGCGCGCACCATCAGATCTTCGTTCAGGGCGAGGACAGGGGCGATGAGGCGGAGGATGAGCCGCTTTACGGGCCGACCTACCTGCCGCGTAAGTTCAAGATCGGCTTGGCGCTACCGGAAGACAACACGATCGACGTGCTGTCCAACGATCTGGGGCTGATCGCCGAGGTGACGGGTGGCGAGGTGACCGGCTGGATCGCCTGCGTGGGCGGCGGCCATGGCATGACCCACAACAAGCCGCAGACCTACCCGCGCGTCGCGTCGGCGCTTTGCCGGGTCGATCACGCCGACCTGCTCCGCTTGGTCGAAGCCATCATAAAGACGCAGCGCGACAACGGCGACCGGACGAACCGCAAGCGGGCGCGACTGAAATACGTGGTCGACGATTGCGGGCTCGACTGGGTCAAGGCGCAGGTCGAGGCGCATTACGGCGAACCGCTCGAGGCGCCGGGGCCGCTGCCGAAGCTCGAGGTGCCGGAGCATCTGGGCTGGCACGAACAGGGCGACGGCAACTGGTGGTTGGGCTTGCCGATCTCGGCCGGCCGGATCGAGGATGCCGGGTCGTCGCGGCTGCGCACCGGGCTGCGCGAGGCGGTGAAGCGCTTCGGGGTCGCGCCCGTGCTGACGCCGCTGCAGAACATCCTGTTGAGCAACGTGCAGCCCGGGCAGCGTGCCGCGCTGGAGACCCTGCTCCGCGAACACGGGGTCGTCTTCCGCGACGATCTGACGCCGGTCGCCCGTTGGTCGATGGCCTGCGTGGCATTGCCGACCTGCGGATTGGCGCTCTCGGAAGCAGAGCGGTCGCGGGTGCCGATCGTGGCGGGGATCGAGGGGCTGCTTCGCCAACACGGGTTGGAGCAGGAGCGCATCAGTGTGCGGATCACCGGCTGCCCGAACGGCTGCGCGCGGCCCTATGACGGCGATCTTGGGATCGTTGGCCGGGCACCGGGCAAATATGCGATCTTCGTCGGTGGCGATTTCGAGGGCACCCGGCTCAACTTCCTGCTCTACGAGCGGATCAAAGAAGCTGAGATCACGGAGCGTTTGGCTCCGATCGTGGCGGCTTGGGCAGAGGGGCGGAACCCTGGTGAAGGGTTCGGCGACTACTGCCAGCGACAGGGGCGTGAGGCGTTGCTGGCGCTATCGGCGCCGCAACTGGCCGCCGCGGAGTAGCACAGACCGGGCACCACTTCGGTGGTGATCCCGTGGAGTGCGTTGCGGAGGGCGTCGACGTCCAGGGCCGCACCGAGCCGGATGACGCGCTTGCCCTCCGCTGCCAGCCGCCGCAGCTGTCCGACCTCGTCCGCCTCGGCCGCAACCCGGTCGGCGTCGCGCCGGGCGAGGTCGATCACCTCCGCCGTGACGGAGGGGTCATGGACGATGACGTCGGCCTCGCCCAGCAACCGGTGGGCCCGCATCGTCACCAGATCGGCCGCGCCAGGACCCGCCAGCACCAGATAGATGAGGCCGGGCGGCGTCGCGGTCCCGGCGGCGATCTCCCGCTGCATCTCGGCAAGCCCGGCTGCCTCGTCACCGGCCAGCACTAGATCGGCCGCACGCCCCGTGACGATCCGCTCGATGACCCGGCGGCGCGGCCCCGGCGTCGGGAACGCCTCGCGGAGCTGGCCGCTCAACCCACCCAGCATCGCCGCCAAACGCGAAAGCGCCGGGGGCAGCATCGCCTCGATCCGGCTGCGAATCAGGCGCGCCAGCACCGGGGCTTCTCCCGCGGAGCCCACGGCCACGATCAGCGGGTCCCGATCGACCACGGCCGGCGTGATGTAGCTGCAGAGCGCCGGGCGGTCGACCACGTTGACGGGCAGCGCCCGCGCCTTCGCATCCGCGCTGAGCGCCTCCAACTCGCCCTCGGTCGCTTCGGCGCCGATCGCCAGGACGACTCCGTCCAGCAAGTCCGGGGTGTAGACGTCGGCGAAGACCACCTCCGCCCCAGCGCGGCGCAGCGCCTCCGCTTTGCGCTCGCCGACCTCGCCCCGGCCCAAGACCAGCGCCCGCTGGCCCCGCACATCGAGAAAGATTGGCAGATACCGCATCAAGCGACCAGATCGTGGACGCGCAACCGCCGGGCCCAGACCGCTTCGGCCAGCCGGTCGGCCTCCTCGGCGTCCGAGGCGCGGCCGAGAGCCAGTAGCGCGAGTGCGACCGTGGCGCGCGCGGTGGCCGCACCGGGTCCGCTGCCGCCCTGCCAGGCATCCGACAGCGAACCGGCCTCGCCGGGCAGCGGTGCCGGGGGGAGCAGCAGCTCGCGGCGTCCTGCGGCGTGGTCCCACAAATGGACGGTGATCGGCTTGGCCGGATTGCGTTCCGCCTCGCCGCCGCCGCCCTTCAGGACGGCCAGACGATGGCGTCCGAGCCGCTCGGCCGCCCCGAGATGGACCTCAATGTAAGGCGGATGGAACACGCCATCGACAGCGCAGGCCGCATCGAAGGGATTGATCAGCCGGACGACGGTGTTGATCGGCGAGCGCAAGCCGAGCAGGCCACGGAGCGTCAGTAGCCGGTCGAGCGCCGGGCTGAGATCAGCGAGTGGAAGGTAGGCGAAACGGCGGGCCGCGATCTCGGCCGCTGCTTGCTCGCGCGAGTGGCTGACCGGCAGCCCAAGCTCGGCCAGCCCTGCCTCCACGGCGGTTCCCTGGGAGAACTCGTTGCTCCCATGCATGAGAACCGTGACGCCCGAGGCGGCCAGCGCCAGCGCGGCCAGCAGAAACCACGGCTCGCCCCGCGTGCGGCCCGCGCCGTAGCTCGGCCAGTCCAGCTGCACGGCCGGGGAGTCCGGCGGCGGCCCGGCCTCGAACGCGTCCCGCGCCGCCTCGATCAGCCCGCTGATCTCTTCGGCCGCCTCGCCGCGATAGCGCAGCAGCATGAGAAAGGCGCCGACCTGCTCCGGCGCCGTCTCGCCGCGAAGCACCATGCCGAGCGCGTCGCGCGCCTCCTCGCGGGTAAGCGCCCGCGAGCGCCCGGGGCCGCGGCCGAGCGTCCGGACATAGGAAGCGAAGCGGTGCTCGGGCTCTGCGTCGGACATGCGGCCAACATGCGCATCCCGTCAGCCGGCGCAAGCGGCGCTAATCGCTAGGGTCGCGCCGATAGACGGCCAGCCGCCCGGCCATGGCGTCCGGCACCTCCACCTCGAGCCCAAGCACGCGGAACGAATTGCTCTTGCCGTGGATGTCGAGATTCAGGCTCGCGTTGACGCCGCCCTCGAGCGCGTCGTCGATGACGAAGTTGAGCGCGATCAGCGTCGGCAGCTCGTAGCGCTTGACCTGCGTGGCCCCGCGGTGGCGGAACAGGTCGTGCACGCGGGCTTCGGTGACCTGGTCGCGGACCATCGGCCACAGATCGGCGTGGTAGGCGATGACGCTCACGTTGAGCCGGTTGCCTTTGTCGCCGGCGCGGGCGTGAGCGATTTCATGCAGCGCAACCTTCATGCGAATACGAAGCGTGGCGCCACCCGGTCACGCGGAACCAGGTAGGACACGGTGCGGATCCGGTTGCGGATCTGTTGCCGCTGGCCGCCGCCGCCAGCGGGGCCGCAGCAAAGTAGCGCTAGCACCTCCTGCAGGCTCTGCTCGACGGGGCGGCGGTCCTGCCCTGATACGGCCAGCCTGACGCGGATCTCGGGCGCGTCCGGCGCGTCGGCCGCCAGGGTGCCGGCATCGTCGTCGAATACGCTGAGCGCGCCGATCAAATCGAGCCGGCGCTTGACCGGAAGCTGCCGGAGCGTGAGGCGGTCGGCAATCGTGGCGGCGGCCAGCCTGGCGCGCGCCAGGGCGTTCGGGCCGGCGTAGGAGATTTCCGCCTCGCCGATCCAATCGCCTTCGAAGGACACAGTCGCCTTGAGCGTGGGTGGGGCAGCGTGGCCCCTTGCGCCCTGGACGACGACCCGGTCGGGACCGTCGCTCGCGAGGGAAACGCCGGTGATGTCGAGCGTGACGTCAGGCGTCAGATAGGCGGCCGGGTCGTGCATCTCGTAGAGGATCTGTTCGGTCACTGTGCGCTTGTCGACGCGGCCACCGGTGCCAGGCGCCTTGGTAATGACGAAGCGGCCATCCTCCCAGACTTCCGCGATGGGGAAGCCGATCTCGGCGGGACGCGGCACGTCCTTGAACCCCGGGTCGGCGAAATAACCACCGGTCACCTGGCTGCCGCACTCGAGCAGATGACCGGCGAGCGTGCCTGCTGCAAGCCGGTCGAGATCGTCCCATGCCCAGCCGAAATGCGCTGCCAGCGGACCGAGCGCCAACGACGGATCGGCCACCCGCCCGGTCACCACGATTTCTGCGCCAGCCAGCAGCGCCTCGGCGATCGGCCTGGCGCCGAGATACGCGTTGGCGGCGATCAGGGTCGCGTTTTCGCGCAGCAGTCCGGCATCCGACTCGAACACCTGCTCGGTGCTGAGGTCGATGCTGTCCGTGATGTCGTCTCCCTCGACAATGGCGATGCGCGGTTCCGGCAAACCTCGCTCGGCGGCGAGTTGCTTCAGGCGCCGGGCGGCGGCTTGCGGGTTGGCCGCGCCGAAATTGCCGACGATCGGGATGCCGCTCCGCAGGCAGCGGGCGAGGATGGGGCCGACGAGTTCCTCGAGCAGGGGCTCGTAACCGTGCTCCGGGTCGAGCCGGCGGGCGACATGGCCAAGGGCGAGCGTGCGTTCGGCGAGTGTTTCGAACATGATCGCGCCGGGGCGCCCGGAGGTGGCAATGGCCTCGATGACGGAGACGGGCGCGTCGACGCGATCGCCGGAGAAACCGGCGCCGCAACCCATCATGAAGGGGCCGCGTTGGCTCATATCTGGTCGTTCCTCCCCGGCCGAGTAGGGCGCGGGAGGCGAACCGGGTCAAGCGGGTCGCTTGCACGCGCTGCTTTGCGTGCCCGACCGTCGCTCGTAAGGTCACGGCCATTCGGGCGGAGAGCGTCATGGACATCAAGCGTTGCGGCAGCCAGCCCTCAACTCAGGGGTCCCCAGAGTATTTCACCGGAACGGTGCGGATCGACCCCCTGTTCACGCCGCCCGACCCCGCTCGCGTGGCCATGGCGCTCGTCACCTTTGAGCCCGGCGCCCGCACCGCCTGGCATACCCATCCCCTGGGCCAGACCCTGATCATCACCGCCGGTTGCGGCCGGGCGCAGCGCGAGGGCGGGCCGATCGAGGAGATCCGGCCGGGCGACGTCGTGTTCTTTCCTGCGGGCGAAAAGCATTGGCACGGCGCCGCGCCGACGACGGCGATGAGCCACATCGCGATACAGGAAAAGCTCAACGGCTCTCCCGTCAACTGGATGGAGAAAGTCAGCGACGCCGACTATCGGGGTTGACCACCGGCAGGCTCACAGATCGATCGCGTAGGCCTCGACCGCTCGCAGCGAACGGCGCTGTTCCATTGTCGTGATGGCGCGGTCTAGTTGGGCGAGGGAAGTCCTAGCGGGCGCATCGGGAAGCGTGGCGGGTTCGACGGCCTCGCCGCGTGCCAGTGCTTCGAGCCGGCCCGCGGCATGTTCGAGGGCGTCCGGCGGCAGGTCGCCGGCATCGGGCAGGGTCGCTTCGGCGGCGATGACGCGGGTCCAATGGACGCAGTCGAGCAGCGCGGAGACGGGCCGTTCGAGGGCCGGGCGGCTCATGATGGCGCGGGTGGCCGTCACGGGTGCCAGCGCGAGCCGAAGGTCGGCGACTTTGCGGTCGGCCTGCCGCATGGAGACCTGGGCGGCGGCTTGGGGGTCGCGGGCGCGCGTCGGGGCGCTCGCCCGGAGCACCGCGGCCAGATCGGCCAGCACCGCGCGTCCGGCTGCGCGGACCCGTGCGGCCGTCGAGTCCGGCAGAACGACCGCGGCCACGAAAATCGCCGCGGCCGCACCGATCGCGGTCTCCTCCAGGCGGAGCAGCAGCACCGTCTCGAGCGGCGCCCCCAGCATGCCGTAGAGCAGGCCGAGCATCACAGTCGCGAAGAAGATGCCCAGCGTGTAGGACACCAGGAAGAAGTAGTACATCCCGAAGATCGAGACGAGCAGGGTGACCGTCTCGAGTGTCCCGTCACCCCGGAAGGAAAAGGCGATCACGAGCCCGCTTCCGATCCCGAGCAGCGTTCCGGCCAGTCGCTGTAGTCCCTTGTAGATCGTCTCGCCGCGTGAGCGGACATTCAGGAACACCACGTAGACGGTGATCACCGCCCAGAACCAGCGCTGCGGAGACAACGCCATTCCGCCCGCCATCGCCAGCCCGGCGGCCAGCGTGACCCGCGCGGCCAACCGCCAGGCGAGCGGACCCCTGGGCGCCGGCTGCGGCGGGAGCGGGCGCGCGGTCCGCTGCTCCTCGAGCGCCTGGCCGAGCGCGTGCGCCGCCTGGCCCAGACTGACGAGCAGGGCCAGGATCGTACCCGGTTGCAACAGGCTCGCTTCGGTGCTGTAGCGGCCGCCGCGGGCGATCCGGCGCGCGTGCAGCCGCAGGCGGCCGGATAGGCGCGGGTCGGGCGTCACCGTCTCCAGATGATGGGCGAGGCGCGCGGTCCAGAGTTCAACCTCGACCAAGCGGGAGCGGACCGCGCCGGCCCCACCCGGTTCGAAGAAGGCGAGTTGGTCGTCGGCCATCAGGGCGGCCTGGTTCAGGTCGAGCACAGCCCGGCGCAGACGGACGCTTCCGGCCTGGGTCAGCCCTCCATCCACCGCGTCCGCTTGCCGCACGACCTGCGCCGCCCGGGCTTGGACCGCGCCGATGCTGCGGCGGAGCGTGGCTGCCGCGTCCATCGGGACGATGACGAAGCAAGCAAGCGCGATGATCGGCACTGCCAGCACCTCCGACCCGATTTGGATCGGCAGTGTAGCCGCGGGCAGAGCGAGATAAAGGCCGACATAGCTGGTGATGACCGCGATCAGGCCGGTCCCGATCGCGCGGGGGCTGACGGGGCCGAGCAGGAAGCAGAAGAACACGAGGGCCAGGAACAGGCTGTCGCCGGCCGGGCCGTGGCCGTGCAGCAGCGTGGTCCCGATCGTCGCCGCGACCGCCGGCACCACCAGGACGAGTAGGGTGCGCCGGCGCTGCGCCACGGTCGGCTCGCGCATGAGGAAGGGCGCCATCATGCTCAGCATGATCCCGCCTGCGCACTCGACCGGGCTGACCGGCAGCCACCGCCCGGCGATGACAGCCGCCAGCGTGGTGAGAAACACCGACAGGGTTCCGCGTGCGGCCATCTGGAGCCGTAATAGGCCTTGGTCGCTGGCTGCGAATGTGTGGCGCAGGCTCGACCAGTCGGAAAATGGCCGGATCAGCTTGTGCAGCGGGCGGCTTCGCACTTCCAGCATGCGGCACCTTACCGCGGGGCGGTGCCCTGCGCGACCGCACGCCTCCGCGGGACGCGCTCAGAAATCACTGGGGCTGTCTGGAGGAACGGAAGCTTGGGTCGCGCAGCACGACCCGCTCGCGCGCATGCGCCGCCGCCATTCCTTCGAGCATCGCCGTCACATCTTCGAGAACGTGATCGACATAATCCGGGGGGTCACGGAGCACGCGGTAGGTGGTGGGGGTGCTGCAGCCGACGCAGAGGAGAAGGAGCGAGAGGGGAAGCCGGCGCATGACATGAGGTCCCGCGATCGTCATCCGGTTGTCTACCATTGCCGCGATGGAGCGGAAAGCAATCTTGCGCACCGCAGCAAGGCGTTGTCGTATGCACGGCAACAAACCTAGAGCTGATGATTCTCCACCCCGGAACGCCTGCCGCCAAGCTCGCGCGCCATGCTTTCTTTGCCGGCGCGCCGCCCGAGGTGCTGGGGCGGCTGAACGGGCACGTGCGCTCACTGGACGCCGATCCAGACCGGATCATCCTGGACTTCGAAGATTCGACCACCGACGTTTACTTTATCGTTCAAGGACATGTGCGCGTTCTCGTGCAGACCGCTGATGGTGGGCGAACCCAGATCCTCGGCGATTTCGCCGCCGGCGACATCGTCGGTGAGATGGCCGCGATCGATGGCGTGCCTCGCTCGGCGCGGATCGAGGCGCTCGTGCGCACTCAGATGTACTCGCTGCCGGCGCGCGCATTTCACGACGCCGTGTTCGCCTCGCGCGATCTCGGGTTGCGGCTGATGCGGCTGCTCACATCGCGCATACGCGCGCAGAACCGGCGCATTCTGGAGATGACGGCGCTGCCCATCCGGCTGCGCCTCTTGGCCGAATTGCTCCGCCTGAGCCGGCCGAAGCCCGATGGCACGCGTATTCTAAACCCGGTGCCCACGCAGGAGGAACTGGCCTGGCGGATCGGCGCGCGCCGGGAAACGATCTCGCGGGAGATCTCCGCCCTTGCCGCTGTCGGTCTGATCGAGCGCACACGGGTATCTCTCATCCTGCCCGATCCGATGGCCCTGCAAGCGGCGGTCGACAGCGTTCTGGATCGGCCGCGCCACTGACGGAACTCAGGCTCGCGCGAGCAGGCTCGTCGCGCGCTGCCCGAGACGGCTGATCAACGGCACGATGACCGTCACGATCTGACGCTCCGGGCCGCTGGGACAGCCGGCTAGTCTCCAAGCCCCAAGGAGCGACCCGGCGTAAACCCCGCCGCCGACCAGGCCGAGGAGGATGCCGTGCGCGAGGCAGGTCACCACGGGAAGCGTTGCGCTACCGGCCCAAGCCAGGCCGGTACTCGCCAAGGCCAGGGCAGCAAGACCGAGGCTGAGCCCAATCCGCAGCAACGGCCAGATCGTGCCGCCGAACCGGCTGTCGTTGCGGCGGAGCATGAGGATGAAAAGACCCGATTCGATCGACGTGATCGCCAAGGAGGCGATCGCGATGGTGACGAGGTCGCCGGTGCGGGCCGCAATGTAGAGTCCGCCCACTTTGACGAGAGTGGCGCCGATCACGACGGCCAGATTGGCCCGCACCTGTCCGCTCGCAGTCAGGACCTGGGCTGCGGTGTTGCTGAATGGCGAGAACACGACGGAGAGGCTCAGAATGGCGACGACTGGCGCCGCCATGCTCCACTTCGCCCCGAGCAGCACGCCCACCACGTCCGTGGAGGCAGCCGACAGAACCAGTGCGATGGGCGCCATGACAGCCATGAGAGAGACGGCGAGGCTGAACGCCGTGCCTCTCGGGTCACGCCCGGCGTTGTTCTCGGCGGCAAAGCGGGAGAACAGAACCGCGCCGATCGGCTCCATGATTTCGGTCGTGGGCAGGAGCGCGATATCGAGGGCGACGACGAAAAGGCCGAGATCAGCCTTGCTGATCTGCGATCCTACGACCAGCGGGTCCGCCCGATACCAAACGATGTAGACCAGGCTCGAGAGCCACATCCACATCGAGTAGCCGGCCAGCTGCCGCCAGGCGCGCAGGCCGAGGGTCGGCCGGTACGGCTGCAGCGCATATGTCGCGACCAGGCGAACGATCTTGGCCACGACCGTGCCGATCACCAGTGCCCAGTAGCTGCGCAGCAGCAGCGCGGCCAACAGCGTTGTCGCGAAGGTCAGCACCCGCTCGATTGCGGAGAGCTGGAACTCCCGGTCGAACCGCATGTCGCGGCGGAAATAGATGATGCCGATATTCTCAAGACCGCTAAGCGCATAGGCGGCGGCGAGGAGATAGATGACACTCTCCAGCCGCGGTTCAGAGAACCAGCCCGCCGCGAGCGGCGCCGCCACCACGAGCAGCAGGCCGGTGATCGCGCCCTTGATGACCTGGATCGTGAACCCGGTGTCCAGCTCGTCGCGTCCGACCGTTTTGGCGGACGAGGTTCTCCGTCACGCCGACGTTGGACAGCGAATTGAATGCCGCGGAGATCGTGAACGCGATGGCGACGATCCCGAAATCGGACGTGCTGAGCAGGCGCGCCAGAACCAGCGTGCTGGCCACGCCCAGCAAGCGCGACAGCATGCGGAAGGCAACCATCCAGGCTGCCCCGGTGATGGCCCGTTCGGCGATGCTCCTTGGCTCAGACACCTGCCGCCCCGCCCCACTTCGCCGCGCCTCTAAGCCTGATCACTGCCGATGTCCACCGATAGGATGCAGCATGACGGGAAAGCACTAACAACTGCTTAGCGGCCGCCCGAGGATCCAACCCTCCCACTGGCGGACCGGCGGCTCGGGGAGTTCGTCGAGCGCCGGCTCGCGGATGATCTGGAGCATGCGGATGAGACCGATCAGACTGTCGAAAGGGTCCTCGCCATCGGTGCGATACCCGAACCCAGCGTCGATACTCGCCAACATGGCCGCGTCCGGCCAGGCCTCGTAGCTCTCGAGCAGCGCCCTCAACGTGGGAGCGACGGCCATGCGGTCGGACTGCCGCCGCTTGCTGCCTTTCAACCCTAGACCCATTCGCCGTGCGGCATCGGCCGGATAGCATTCGGCGATCACCGTGCCCCCAGGCACCAACAGCGATTCCAGCGACCCGGCGAACGGCCACAAGCGGGGCGGCGTCGGTGCTTGGAGGGCGGGGAGGAGGAGATCGCGCCACAGACAGATGGCCCCTTTGCCCACTTGATTGGCGCCGAGCGTCCAGAACAGGGGCGATGCGGCGGGCTGCGCGCCGGACCGGCGCTCGCACTGGCGGAGCAGTTGCTCGCCATCGGCCAGGCCGAGCGCATCCAGCAGATCCCGCCGACGCGCGCCGGAATGCGCCCGCCGCGGATAGAAAGGCCGCGCCAGGCTGATGTCCGACGCTGCCTCGGCGACGCTGAAGAGCGGGTCCGTGGCGGCGAGCCCGGCGAGGAACGACGGGAAGTCGGGCGTCGAGTGCGGGTAAGAGGCGGGCAGGCCGATCGGCGCATCGACGCCCAGCGCGACCGGTGCTCCGGAAGCCCGTGCCCGGAGCCGCGGGAGCAACGTGTCGAGGTCGCCCACAGGTTCGGCGCTGACGGTCCAGCCGCACGCGGCCGGCGTGGCGACCGACATCCAACGCTTGGCGGCCGCGATGCTCCAATCCGCATGCGCGGCCAGCGGCCTCACAGCGGCTTGTGGGCCCTGTCGATCAAGCGGCGGATCAGGCCGGCCTTTTTGGGCGGCGGCGGCGCCGCCTGCTTGGCAGCCGCCTCCTGCTGCTTGCGCTTCTGGTCGAGCCAGCTATCGAGCGATTTGCCCGCCTTGGCCGCGCGCTTCTGCTCGTAGGCGCGCTGGGCGTCCGTCATCCGCTTGGAGTCCGCCATCGGTCCCTCTGATCTGATCCGATCCTCTCTGGCAGCGCCCTTGCCGCGCATCAAGAGTGCCGACGCAGCGCCCAGCTCTCGAGTGCGCCCAGCGCCGCGTTGATGCAAAGCCCCGCCACCGACAGCAGCACCAAAGCGGCAAACATGCGTGGAATCTGCAACCGGTAACCGGCCTCGAGAATGCGGTAGGCTAGACCCGACGCGACGCCGCCCGACCCGGCGACGAACTCCGCCACCACTGCGCCGACCAGCGCCAATCCGCCCGAGACCCGCAGCCCGGCCAGAAAATAGGGGAGGGCCGCCGGCAGCCGGAGCAGGATCAGGGAGCGCCACGGCCCCGCGCGATAGAGCCGGAATAGGTCGATCAACTCCGGCGAGGGCGCACCCAACCCGGCCAACGTGTTGGAGAACACCGGGAAGAACGCCACGATTGTCGCGCACACGACCAGCGCGGTGAACGGATCGCCGACCCACACGATGATCAGCGGCGCGATCGCGACGATCGGCGTCACTTGGAGCACCACCGCCCATGGCAGGATCGCCGCCCGGGCCCAGCGGCTGATCGCGATGGTGCCGGCCATGGCGACCCCGAGCACGCAGCTGGCCACCAAGGCGGCCGCGGTCACCACGAGGGTGGAGGCGAGCGAGCGCAGGAGCAAGGCGGGCGCGGCGAAGAAGGCTTGGACGATCGCGACCGGACCCGGCACGAGATACGATGGCACGTCGAAGCCGCGCACCGCGGCCTCCCACAACGCGAGAAAGCCGAGGGCGAACAGCGCCGGGGTCGCCCGGTCAGCTCGCATGGGCTGCCCTCAGCGCCAGCGTGATCTCGGCCACCAGCGCGCCATAGGCCGGCATCAGGCGCCGGTCGCCTTCCTCGGGCAGCTGCGACTGGATCTCGGCGGTGATGCGGCCGGGCCGCGGCGACATGACCACGATGCGGCGCGCGAGGTAGGCGGCTTCGTAGATCGAGTGTGTCACGAACACGATGCTGCTGCCGTCGGCCCGCCAGAGCGCGCGCACATCGTCCTGCAACCCGTGGCGGGTGAACTCATCGAGTGCGGCGAATGGTTCATCCAGCAGTAGCAAGCGCGGCTTGGTGATGAGCGCGCGAGCGAGCGAGACGCGCATGCGCATGCCGCCTGAGAGTTGCCGCGGCCGGGCTGCCTCGAACCCCGCCAGTCCCACGCGGCCGAGGGCCTCCCGCGCCGCCGCACGGCCGTTCTGTCCGGCCAGGCGCATCGGTAGCCGGACGTTGTCGAGAGCGCTCGCCCACGGCATGAGGGTCGGCTCCTGGAACACGACGCCGAGCTTTGGCGGCTCCCCCACCCAGTCGATCGACCCTTCATCGGGTCGGTCCAGGCCCGCGATCAGCCGCAGGAGGGTCGATTTACCGCAGCCGGATGGGCCCAGCAGAGCGATAAAATCGCCGCGCTCGACCGACAGAGAGACGTTTTCGAGCGCGACCGTGCCGTTGCCGAACCGCCGGCCGGCCCGGGCGACCCGTAGGAGGGACACGCGCCTCTAATGGGGTCGCATCGCCCGACCGACGCCTTTGTCGACGAAGCTGAGCGTGTAGGCTTTCGAGAGATCGAGATCGGGCTTGTAGAGACCCTGCTGCTGCATGGTGTTGAAGAAGTCCTGCCAACGAGCCGCCGTCATTGCACCGATGCCGAGCGATTCCGCGTCGCCGGAATCGACGATCCCGCGCTCTTTCAACATGCGGCGGCCGAACGCGAGAAGGTCGTCGGTCATCTCCGGATTGTCGGCTTTGATCAGCTTATTGGCGGGCGCCGGGTCGGTGTAGAGATAGGAGTACCATCCTTCGATCGTGGCATCGATGAAGCGCTGGACGAGATCGGGATTACTGGCGATCAGCTTATCGCTGGTGCTGATGAGGCTGCCGTAGCCGCTGAAGCCGGCGTCGGCGAGCAGCAGTATCACTGGCTTGAACCCAGCCTCCCGCTCGATGGCGAAGGGCTCGGAGCCGAGATATCCCTGCTGGATTGCGCTCTTGTCAGCCAGGAACGGCGCGAGATTGAAGGTGTAGGGGCGGATTTGAGCATCCGTGTAGCCGAAACGTGCCTGCAGGAAGTGCCACCACCCCGCCCGCGTGTCGGCCCCGATCATGATCGGCTTGCCCCGCAGCGCCTCGAAGCTGTCGCTGCCTTGGCCGGGATGGGCCAGAAGGATGGAGGGGTCTTTCTGGAAGATCGCGGCAACCGCGCGGAAGGGCAGGTTTTCCTGGACAAAGTTCAGGGCGAGGAAGCTGTTGGACGACAGAACGAAGTCGAGCCGGCCGGCCAGCAGCAGCTGGGTCTGGTTCACCTGCGGTCCGCCCTGACGGATACTCACCTCGAGCCCATGCTTGGCGTAGAGCCCGGTAGCGACAGCCTGGTAATAGCCGCCATATTCCGCCTCGGCCTTCCAATCCAGACCGAAGGCGACCTTGTCGGCTGCGGATGCCGAGCCGGCGAACAGGAGTAGTATGACCAGCAGACGGACCATGGATGATCTTCCTCGCGAAGCTGTGAGACCATCCTGCACAGGATTGCCTGCCTCCGCCACTGTGGGGCGTGTCTGATGGAGGAGCCGCGCATCAAAGTCGGGCTCTGGGTCAAGGCAGCGCTACGAATGGGCGATCTCGATGGGCGACCCGGCGTGGTCGTTCGGCGCGGCGATCCGGACGCGGGCGGGGTCCTGCTCGTGCTGCGGCGCAAGGAGGAGATCAGCGTCCTGTCGCAGGTCCGCACCGCGGCGGAGAGCGCCTGGATGCGCGCGACGGGCCCCAACAGTGTCGATCAGGCCACAGCGGACGCTTATGTCGCGCGTCAGTTGCAACGGGATCCTGATCTCTGGGTTCTGGAGTTCACTGCGCCGGACCTGCTGCCACCCTTCGAGGCAAAGCTGGTCTGACCAGGCGGCGGGACAACGAGTTGAAGGGAGTTCACGAGCGTGTGTGTCAATTCTGCTCAGTTAGTTGTTGCCGATGAGCCACACGCCGCTCGAAACTGCCTAATCCATCTCGCGCTTGCGGGAGATGGTGATAATGTCCTGCTACCGAGAGGCGGGGGAGCGAGTCCCGTGCTGCCGAGCCCCCGGCTGCGTTGAACCGCAGAACTGAAATTGAGGAGAGAAAGTTATGAAGCTCCGTAGCGCGCTACTTGCCGCCACGGTCCTGGCAGCGGCCCCGGTCGCGGCCCAGGCCCAAGCCGTGAGTGGTCTTTACATCGGTGCTGGCGCCGGCGTGAACTTTATGCAGGACCAGCGCATCAACCAGACCCGCTTCCCGCAGGTCGCCACTGTTCCGCTCGCCGCGACCAACCTGACCGGTAGCCGCTCCGTCGGCATGGGCCCCGGGTTCGTCGGTGTCGTCAGCGTCGGCTACGGCCTCGGAAACGGGCTGCGCCTCGAAATCGAGGGCGGCTATCGCCAGAATCGCTTTAAGAGCGTGGGTGGCAACGGGTTCGTCGGCTCCACGGGTTTCAGCGGCGACGAATACAAGTATACGGGCATGGTAAACGCCCTGTATGACATCGACCCGGCCGTCTTCGGCCTCGGGCCGATCCCAGTTGTGCCCTACGTCGGTGTCGGCGTCGGTTACGCCTGGGCGCAGCATAAGAATGCTCGCATCCTCGGCTACGTGCCGGCCACCACAGGCGTGAACGTTCCGTTCGGCCAGTACCAGTTCCGCAGCAACGACGGCGAGGGCGATTTCGCCTATCAGGGCATCGCCGGTGTGGCCTTCCCGATCCAGGCAGTCCCGGGTCTTTCGCTCACCGCGGAATACCGCTTCATGGGTATTGCCGGCGAGCGGACCTACACCTACCAGTTCGCGGCCAACCGTCCGGCTCCGGGCGTCTCGACGCGTGCGACGCTGCGCTTCAACGAGGACTATAACCACTCGGTCATGGTCGGTGTCCGTTACGCGTTCAACGCGGCTCCGCCGCCGCCGCCAGCCGCGCCCGTCGCTGCTGCCCCGGCTCGCGAAGCGGCCCGCACCTACCTGGTCTTCTTCGACTGGGACCGGGCTGACCTCACCCCGCGCGCCCGTCAGGTCGTGCAAGAGGCCGCTCAGGCAACCACGCGCGTTCAAGTCACGCGTATCCAGGTCAACGGCTACACCGACACGTCGGGCACGCCGCAGTACAACCAGGGCCTCTCGGTCCGTCGTGCGCAGAACGTTGCGAACGAGCTCGTGCGTGACGGCGTGCCGCGCGGTGCGATTTCGATCCAGGGCTTCGGCGAGACGCATCTGCTGGTTCCGACGGCGAACGGGGTGCGTGAGCCTCAGAACCGCCGCGTCGAAATCATCCTCCAGTAGTCGATGGAGGGTGACCTGGCCAGCCGCCTTGGGCTGGCCGGGTCGGCCTGTTAAAAGAGGCTGGCCCAGCGATGGGCCAGCCTTTTTCGTTGACGACGGTTCGTCCAGAGAGCGTTCATCTGGGCCGCTCGGAAGGGATATCGATGTTGCGTAATTCATTGTTCGCCAGCACTCTCCTGACGGGAATGGCCGCAGCCGCGTGGAGCGCTTCGGCTCAGCCGGTCAGCGGCATCTATGTCGGTGCCGTCGGCGGCGCCAACTTCATGCAACGTGAGCAGGTGCGGGTCGCGATCCCGACTGCGCCCGGGCCGTTCTACGGCAAGAGCGGGTTCGATACGGGCTATGTCGGCATCGCCAGTATCGGCTACGGCTTTGGCAACGGCCTGCGCATCGAAGCGGAAGGTAACTACCGGCGTAACGACTACGGGCGGTCCGTGGCCGGCGTCAGCACAGGGGGCCGTGAAGAGAAGTATGGCGCCATGGCCAACGCTCTCTTCGATCTCGATATCGGCAGCCCCTATATCTACCCCTACATCGGCGCTGGTGCCGGATACGCGCGGGTCAACCAGAGCGGTCGCTTCGTGCTGCCACCCTTCAGCGGAAGTGTCAGTGGCAGCGAAAACGCTTTCGCCTATCAGGCGATCGCCGGTTTGTCGTTCCCGATCCCGCCCGTCGTCGGGTTGTCGCTGGTGGCGGAGTATCGCTATTACGCCGTGCTCGGCGATCAAACCTATGCGGCTCGCGTCAACACGATCTCGGCTCTCGGCGAAGTCAAGACGCGGGGTGACTACAACCACGCTTTGATGCTGGGCTTGCACTACGCTTTCAACGTCGCACCGCCCCCGGTCGAGGCGCCGGCCGCCGCCCCAGTTCCGGCTGCCCAAGTCTCGCGCACCTACCTCGTGTTCTTCGATTGGGATCGCTCTGATCTGACCCCGCGGGCACGGCAGGTGGTCGCCGAGGCAGCGCAGGCCACGACGCGCACGCAAGTGACGCGGATCGAGGTGAACGGCTACACCGACACGTCCGGTACGGCGTCTTACAACAGGGGCTTGTCGGTGCGGCGCGCTCAGACGGTGGCTAACGAGTTGGTTCGCGACGGGGTGCCGCGGTCAGCCATCACGACGGAAGGGTTCGGTGAGACCCGGCTTCTCGTGCCGACTGCGGCAGGCGTCCGCGAGCCACAGAACCGCCGGGTCGAGATCATCCTGCGTTAAAGGGAGGGGCTCGCGCCGCGGCGCAAGCCCCACCCAATTACTTCTTCTTGCGATGCGTGACCGCCGGTCGGGTCGACCGGGGCGCCGTAGCCTCGCACGTCTCGAACACGGCCGGCTGCCCCGTCAGGCGTCCTGCCGCAAACTCCTTCAGCTCACTTCCATTCTTGAGCGCGAGGACCTCCTTGAAGATCTCCTGATTATGCGCGCAGAAGCGGCTGCCATCTTTTTGGCTGACGTCCGCATCCGCGTTGGCGAGCGACGTCATGTATTCATCGTGCCGCTTTTGGCTGGCGCGGCCATAGGCGTGTGAGAAGTAGTTATTCGCGATCCGCTCGTCGGCGACGATCTCCGGCTTGAACTTGTTGATGAACGCGTTGTACTCGTCGTCGTTCTTACACGTCAGCGTCTGGACCATGAGCTGGGTCTTCAGCCCAGCGACGTCCAACGCCTCGCGATCAGCCGGCGAGACGCAGACAGCCCCGGCGACATGGCTGGTAAGCAACCCGGCCGCGACCAGGGCAGAAGTGAGCAGGCGCATCGTGATCTCCTTCGATGGTGGGCTCGGAATTGCCCATCATTCTGAGGATGAGGTAAACCGGCTACGGCGCGGAAATGCAACTGAAATGGCGCGAGCAGGGCAACGATCGTGCCAAGGATCGGCCGCCGCCTCTTTCCTCTCGTGACAGCACCGTCCATGCTGCAGCGCAACCACGGCGACACTGTCTGGACGTGCAAGATGACGTGCTTTGATCCGTTCGAGTCCTATGATCCCGGGCCATTCTACTGCGAGTTGACAGGCCCCGGCGTGGCCGGGCCAGTCGGCGAGCATGTGCGCCGGCAGATTGCGGCGATTGGGCTGGATCAGCTGCGCGCGCGGGCGGCGACGGCGCAAAGCGATCTCATGGCGCTCGGGATCACCTTCACCGTCTATTCGGACGCGACGGCGATCGACCGCATTCTCCCGTTCGATTGCGTCCCGCGCATCATCGCCAGCGCGGAGTGGGACCGGCTCGAGCGCGGCGTCAGGCAGCGAGTGCAGGCGCTGAACCTCTTCCTCGCGGACATCTACAACGAGCGGAAAATCGTCAAGGACGGGGTCGTTCCCGGGGCGCTGATCTTCAGCAACGCGAATTACCGCCCGGAGATGGAGGGGTTCCCCGTCCGCTTCGGCACCTACGTCCATATCTGCGGCACCGATATCGTGCGCGACCAGGACGGGGCGTTCTGCGTGCTCGAAGACAACGCGCGGACGCCGTCCGGGGTGTCGTATGTCGTTGAGAACCGCCACCTGATGCTGCGGAACTTCCCGGACTTGATCAGCGGGATCAAGCTCCGTCCCGTCGACGATTACGGTCGGCGTTTGCGCAACGCCATGAGCGAGATCGCCCCGGAAGGCGTCGAGGATCCGCAGGTCGTCCTTCTTTCGCCGGGCATCTATAATTCCGCGTATTTCGAGCATGTCTTCCTGGCGCGCGAAATGGGCGTGCCCTTGGTCGAGGGGGCCGACCTCGTCGTCGAGAACGACCGGGTCTGGATGCGGACGACCGGCGGGTTGCGGCCGGTGCATACGATCTACCGGCGGATCAGCGACGACTTCCTCGACCCCGCGGTATTCCGTCCCGATAGCGCGCTCGGCGTGCACGGCCTGATCGGGGCATGGCGCAAGGGCACCGTGAGCCTGGCGAACGCCGTGGGAACGGGCGTGGCGGACGACAAGGCGATCTACGCTTACATGCCTCGGATCATCCGCTATTACCTGGACGAGGACGCCATCCTGCCGAATGTGCAGACCTACATTTGCGGGGAGAAGGAGGGCTTCGACTACACAATGGCCCATCTGCACGAGTTGGTCATCAAGCCGGTGGGCGAAAGCGGCGGATACGGGATCACGGTGGGGCCCCGAGCCAGCCGGGCGGAGCTGGACGCCGCGCGCGCCGCGCTGGTCGCGGACCCGGCGAATTGGATCAGCCAGCCCATGATTGGCCTGTCTGTCGCGCCGACGCTTACCGACGGCGGGCTCCGACCGCGCCATCTCGATCTGCGGCCGTTCGCCGTGACCGGGCGATCAACCTGGGTAATGCCAGGCGGGTTGTCGCGGGTGGCGCTGAAGGAAGGCAGCCTGATCGTCAACTCATCGCAGGGCGGCGGGTCGAAGGACACCTGGGTTTTGGCGGAATGAGCTTGCACAGCAACGGCCTGCTGACTCGCGACGCGGAAGGGCTCTTTTGGATGGCCCGCTATCTCGAGCGGGTCGAGAACATGGCGCGGCTGATCGACGTGACACAGACGTTCGAAGGGCCCGGCGGGGAGGCGGGGTCGTGGTCGGCGCTGCTCTCCATCAACGCGGACGGCGACAAGATGGCCGGACGGCCGATCAACGCCGAGACGGTGAAAAGTTTTTATCTGCTCGAGCACGAGAACCCGCACAGCGTGCCGGCGTCGCTCGAGTTTGCTCGTACCAACGCGCGCACGTTGCGGCCGCTGATCAGCACCGAGATGTGGATGCAGCTGAACATGTTCCACCGCTCGGTCATGTCCACGACACAAGCCGATCTCGAGGGAGACGCGCTATCGCGCCTGTGCCGGCACATCAAGGAGGGGGTGCAAGCCCATACCGGTATCACGGAGGGCACGTTCCCGCGTGATCAGGGTTGGCATTTCTACCTGCTTGGGCGGTTGATCGAACGCGCTGACCAGGTCACGCGGCTGCTGGACATCAAATACCATCTGCTGGTGGAGGGATCGGGCGAGGAGCGGCGACTCGTCGATCTCACGCAATGGAATGCCGTCCTGCGGGCGGCCGCCGGCTATCACGCGTTCCGCCGGGTCGCGCAGGCCGGGTTCGAGCCGTGGGATGTCGTGTCGTTCCTGTTGTCGGACACGACATTCGCCCGCAGCGCCTCACTATGTGTCCAGGACATCGGCTGGCACTTGGAGCAGTTGCGCGCTCGTTACAATCTGCGTGACACCGCCGGTCCGCTCGAGCAGGTGGACGAACTACGGATGGCCTTGCGAGAGGGGTCCGGCTTCATTCAGCCAGGCGGTGGGCTGCACGACTTTCTCGATGGCCTGCAGAAGGACCTCAACCGCTTGGCAAGCGAGATCGGCACGGCCTTCTTCCGGGACTGGCGGCCACTGCGGCAGACCCAGACGCAGTCGCAGCAATCCTAGCGGCGGACTAGCCCCGCCGATTGCGGCGGGACCATCGGACGCGGATGAGCACGGTCAGCGCCAGCGCCCCTGCGAGCAAAGCGATCGACGCCGGCTCGGGTGTGTCCACCGGTGGAGGTGTGCCGGTCCCTGGCGGGGTTCCTCCGGGCGGCGTGCCCGGCGGAGTGTCGAAGGGCGGCGTGCCGGGCGGGGTGTTTCCCGGCGGCGTGCCCGTGGGCGGAGTCGTCCCCGGCGGCGTGCCCACCGGCGGGGTATTGCCTGGCGGCGTGCCGTCTGGTGGCGTGCTGCCTGGCGGCGCGCTCACCGGGGGTGGGCTGTTCGTTGCGACCAGAACCGGACTGGTTTCGGTGGGGGCAAGGAGATTACCGCCGCCATAGCCGCCATAGCCGCCATAGACACCGTATCCACCATAGCCGCCGAAACCGCCCGGGCCGTAGGCGAAGGGGCCAGGGCCGGCAAAGGCCGGGCCGAAAGCGGGGGCGCCATACTCGGGAACGATCGCACCCGGAAAGCCGCCGACGCCACCAGCAGGAGGCACTGCGCTTGCGGGCGGGAGCAGAACCAAGCCGCCGGCCACGATTGGGCCAGCGACGCGCTGACACACCGTCATCACGGCCGGGGATGGCTTCATCGCCGTCACAGCGCGATGCAGGTGATGCACGTGCCGGATGGGATGCCAATGCCGAACCGCATGCACGATTGGCTTCGCGAGCTGCACGACCGGTTTAAGAAGCGGGTGGCATTCAATCATGCGGCGAACCAATCACAGAGATGCAGCGCGCTATCCGTTGTTCCCCGCCTACCGACATCGGGGGCCAACCACATCCCTACCGGAAAATCATTCAGCAAAGGTTAACTGGATGAACGGATTATTACCGCACATTCACACGCAAAATTAACTATCTCGAGGGTGAGCATCCGGCCATTTTGGCGGAGACGATTTCCAGGCATCACGAATCCAGTAACGGTATCGTGAACATACACCTCAGGTTTACAAAGTCCAAGTCCCGCAACGGAAATCTCCAGCGTGCTGCGGACGCTCGCGTCGATTAGGCCGGAGGCCACCAGTGGATGAGTGCGCAGCGCATAGAGCAGCACCTGCCGGTGGTCTCCACAGCCGAACACCGCGACATTCTCGTCCGTCCAACTCAGGCGATCGCCGAGCGGCTCGCGCCGAAACTCACGCCACTCGATCAGCGGCAGCAACCTGGCGAGGACGCTCTGCGCCTTTCGCATCCCCGGCGTCAGCGCGTGGGGGTGCCGATTCGGCCAGCGCATGCCGCCGCCTACGGCGCCGCAGGCGACGTGGGTCCATTGGACATGCCGGAAATACTCGTCGTCGAAGGCTTCCGGCAACGTGACGCGGTGATCTTTAAAGGTATGGATCGGCCCATGTTCGGTATCGAGGAATGGGCGGCCGTCCGTGATCTCGGAAAGCGCCTCGCCGACCAGTTCGGCGACGGCGAAAGCGGGCGCGACGGTGTCTTGCGGGTGGTCGATCGTGCCCTCCGCGTAGAGATGGCTGCTGGCGAAATCGAGGGCGGGGTGGCGGAAGATCGCCTCGTTCAACCAGGGTTTCCACCGGAGCTCGGGACCGAACACCGAAACGCATTGCAGGTGAGCGCGGCCGTGCGTCTCGATCTCCAACGTCCGCAGAAATGGGCCGACGTCGTCGATGTAGTCGGCGAAGCAATCGGGGCGGTCTTCGCCCTGCACCGGATGCATCTCGTTCCAGAGGTCCCAGGCGAACAGCGCGCCGCTGCCGCCCCAGCGCCGGGTTGCGAAGGCGAGGCGGCGCTTGATCAGTGCACGGGTTGCCGGGCAGGTCATGAGTTGGGTGCGAGCCACGCAGGGGCCGCCGTTGGCGACGTTGTAGGGGTGCTGATCCCAGCGGACCCATTGGAAATAGGTGTCGAGTGGCGTGAGCAGGATGCGGAGCCCGGCAGACTCCGCCAACTCGAACAGGTCGTCCCAAAGCTGGACCAGAATCGGATTATAGGTGCCGGCCGGTTGCTCGAAGAAGTGCTGTCCGTCTTCGGCATACTCCAGCATGAGGCGCAGGCAGGTCACGCCGTGCTCGGCGAGCCAACCAAAGTGTTTCCTCACCGCCACCAGATCGCGCCGACCCCGTAACCCGGCCAACTCGAACCAGGCGATCGAGTCGTTTTGGCCGATCGGTGTCCAGGAGCGGCCATTGTCTTCGACGAAGTAGGGCGCGCCCGGGGCACGCTCGATCCAGCAGAGAGTCAAATCCTACTCACAAACGCCCGGGCAACGCGTTCGGGATGCCCGTCAGAATACGGGGACGGGACGTCTCACTTGTGCGGCGGCGCGTCAATCGCCTCGCCGAGGCGCCGGCTGAGAAAAGCCGTGAGCGCAACTTCCTGCGCCGTCAGCCCGGCCTGGCAAGGATTGGCCAGCAGGTCATCGGCTCGCTGCTTGAGCCCCTCGGCAAGACTGCCGTCGAGATAGCCTTCGAACACCGCGGGATGGATATAGCACTTGCGGCAGATCGCCGGCGTGTTCCCCAATTTCTTGGCGACGTCTTCCACGGCCCGGACGACCTCTTTCTTGGCCGCGGCTTGCGAGTCGAATCGCTCGAGATCAGCCAAGGCGGCGGCGGCCAGGTTAGTCGCCGCCCAGGTACGGAAATCCTTCGCCGTGATCGGCTCGCCGGAAATCTCTTGGAGGTATTCGTTCACGTCCTCCGAGCCGATGCCGTGCCGCTCGCCGTCGTGGTCGACGTATTGGAACAGATCCTGCCCCGGCAGGTCGCGGCAACGCTCGACGATACGGGCCAGGCGGCGGTCATTCAGATCGATGTGGTGGTTGATGCCGTGCTTGCCCCGGAAGTCGAACTCGACGTGGCCGCCTTTGACCTTGGCATGCCGAACCCGCAGCGTGGTGAGCCCATAGCTCTTGTTCTCTTTAGCGTATTCTTCGTTGCCGACCCGCATCATCGTCTTCTCGAGCAGCGCCACGATCGCTGCGAGGACCTTGCGTTTCGGCAGGCCTGGCAGTGCGAGATCGTGCCGGACCTGCTCGCGGATCTTGGGCAGTGCTTGGCCGAAGGTCAGCATCTTGCCGTATTTCGCCTCGTCGCGGACGGCCCGCCATCGTGGGTGGTAGCGGTATTGCTTGCGGCCGCGAGCGTCCCGGCCCACGGCCTGGAGGTGACCCCGCGGATCGCGGCAGATCCACACCTCGGTATAGGCGGGCGGGATCGCGAGCTTCCTGATCCGTTGCAACTCCGCCTCGTCGGTGATCTTCGATCCGTCGCCGTCGAAATACTCGAACCCGTCCTCGGCCTTGACGCGGCTGATCCCTGGCTTGCTGTCCGAGACGTATCGGAGCTTGGCGGCGCGGGCGGCTTCGAGGGCATTTGGGTCGATGTAAGGCTGAGCGGCCCTCGAATTCGTCATGGGTGAAGCAACACAGCCGGCGGCAGCCGGTTGCAGAATTGAAGCTTCCGTGATCGGCCGCACGATCTCGTCAAAGCCGTCTCAGCCGACGTGACAACGCGGGGGCAAGCTCTAGTTCTGAATACCTTAACCGAAGGTAACCGCATGCTTGACGGCGTCGCGGCTGCTGGCCGCCCAGCCAAAGCCGATCTTCTTTGCTTTTCACACTTGCGCTGGGATTTCGTGTTCCAGCGTGTGCAGCACCTTCTGAGTCGCGCCACCGCGTCGTACCGCGTCACATTCTGGGAAGAGCCCATCTTCACGGAAGAGCAGTCGGCCCGGCTGGTCACCTCCGTGTCGCTGGAGGGTGTCTTCGTGGCCCAGCCATATCTTCCGTGGGGCACCGATCCGGGTCCGGCGCAACGCGAGCTCCTCGACGCGTTGATCCGCGACCGGCAGATCGAGAGCCCGATCCTTTGGTACTACACGCCGGCGGCCCTGGCATTCTCGAGCCACCTATCCGGCCATCCCACCGTCTACGACTGCATGGACGAGCTCTCGGCCTTTGCCGGCGCAGACCCCGAACTGCCAGGGATGGAGCGCGCCCTACTGCGGCGGAGCGCGCTCGTGTTCACCGGCGGGCTGAGCCTCTACGACGCCAAACGCAAGCAGCATCCGGCCGTCCATGCTTTCCCGAGCGGGGTGGACGTGGCGCATTTCATGCCGGCGCGCGGTGCATTGGCGGAGCCGGCAGACCAGTCGGGGATCGGCTCGCCCCGCATCGGCTTTTTTGGGGTGCTGGACGAACGGCTCGACCGCGCGCTGCTGGCCGAGGCTGCCGCGCTCCGCCCAGACTGGCAATTCGTGCTGATCGGGCCCCTCGCCAAGCTCGACCCCTCAGAGCTGCCGACCGGCCCAAACCTGCACTACCTGGGGCCGAAGAGCTACGACGAACTGCCCCCCTACATTGCGCATTGGGATGTCGCGGCAATGCCGTTCGCGCTGAATGCTGCGACGCAGTTCATCAGCCCGACGAAGACGCCCGAATATCTGGCGGCGGGTCGGCCGGTCGTCTCGACCCCGATCGCCGATGTCGTGCGGAGCTGGGGTGGCACGCGAGCGGTGGCGATCGCGGGGGATGCGGCAGCCTTCATGGCGGCGGCCGACGCGGCGCGGGCGCTGCCGCCGGGATGGCGGGCCGAGGTGGATGCGCGGCTGGCCGAGATGTCGTGGGACCAGGTCTGGCTGCGCATGGCCGCCCTGGTCGAGGCAGCCCGGGCCCCCAAGCGCCCGGCGCGCGTTCCCGTTCTGCGGAAGGCTGAGTACGACATCCTGATCGTCGGCGCTGGTTTCGCCGGGTCGGTGCTGGCCGAGCGGTTGACGGCAGATGCGGGCAAACGCGTGCTGCTGGTCGACCGGCGATCGCATATCGGCGGGAATGCGCATGACCGGAAAGATGCCGCGGGTATCCTGATCCATCCCTACGGCCCGCACATTTTCCACACCAATTCCAGGGCGGTGTTCGACTACCTCTCGCGGTTCACGCGCTGGCGGCCTTATGCGCATCGGGTCCTGGCGGAGGTCGGCGGGCAATTGCTGCCGATGCCGATCAACCGGGAGACGATCAACCGCTTCTTCGGCCTGGCACTATCGCCGGACGAGGTCGAGCCCTTCCTGCGCGGCAAGGCAGAACCCATCACGACGCCTCGCAATTCGGCCGATGTCGTGCTGGGGAGCCTGGGTCGGGAGCTCTACGAGGCATTCTTCCAGGGCTACACGCGCAAGCAGTGGGGGATTGACCCGAGCCAACTCGATAAATCGGTCTGTTCGCGCGTGCCGGTGCGGGTCGACGACGAGGACCGGTATTTCCTCGACCGCTACCAATGCATGCCCCTGAATGGCTTCACGGCCATGTTCGAGGCGATGGTGAACCACCCCAACATCACGGTCGCCACGGAGGTGGAACAGACCGACATCGATCCGGCCCGCTACCGCTCGCTGGTGTTCACCGGGCCGATCGACGAGTTCTTCAATCACCGCTACGGCAGGTTGCCGTATCGGAGTCTCGCGTTCCGCCACGAGACGCACGCTGTCGGCCAGTTCCAGCCCGTCGGTGTGGTGAATTACCCCGACCCCGGCGTTGGCTACACCCGGATCACCGAATTCAAGCATCTCACCGGCCAGGTGCATGACCGGACGAGCATCTGCTACGAGTTTCCGAGCGACCAGGGCGATCCTTACTATCCGGTTCCGCACGAGGAGAGTGCCGCGCTCTTTTCGCGCTACCGCGCGCTTGCGGACGCGACCGCGGGGGTTCACTTCGTCGGCCGCTTAGCGACATTCCGCTACTACAACATGGACCAGGTGGTCGGGCAGGCGCTGGCGACATATGAGCGGATGGTCGCCGGCAAGCGGCGGAAGCACGACAGCGCATCGCCGGAGCCCGGCTATGCGGCCACGATGGAGAGATAGCTCGCTCCGCCGACCGTTCCGGTCTGGTACGAGTAGTGCTCGACCTCGCTCGCCGTTTTGTTCGCGAAGGTGAGGCTGCTGTCGATCGTGCCGTTGCCGTCGACATCGAGCCGGAGCGTCGCGCCGGTGTAGCTGGCAGCCCCGGCGCTCGCATCCAGCCAGCGCACCGACGTGCCTGCGGTAAAGCCGTAGAGGATGACGCTGTCGCCGGTGTGAAAGTTCGAGATCGTGTTCCAGGTGGTCTGGGCCTGGTCGACATGCAGGAGGAATGTGTCGCTACCGGTTCCGCTGACCAGGAAGCTCGAGCCCTGCTTCATGTCGAGCACGTTGGTGCCGCCCTGCAGCTGCACCGCAGTTTGTTGTGCCTGGCTGCTGATCAGCATCCCGCTCTGCTGAGCGACGATGGCCAGCGCCGTATCGCCATCGTAAAGATACTGTGTGTTGAGATTGCCGATCGCGCCTTGATAGAGCTGCACTTGCGAGTAGGTGCTGGTCCCCGTGGCGCTCGACGTCAGCACGGTTTGCGGCGAAATGGGGAATTGCACCAGGGAAGATGGGTGCGCGGCGGCGGCAACCGTCAGCGTCTCCTGGCTTGTCGCCACTCCGAACGCCCCGTCGTCGAGCGTTAGGGTGAACGTCTCGACGCCGGGCTGCGTCGAGGGGGTGAACAGCAGGGCCTGGGCCGCGGCCTGGACCGATGCGGCCGTGCCGGTGAGCACGTAATCGCCGGCCGACCTCGTCAGGAGCCCGGACGTGCTGGAGAGGGTGCCGAGAGTCGGGTCTGACAGATGGATGGTGAATGTCTGGATCTGCGCCACATCTGGATCGGTGAGGGTGATCGTGCGGAACGGCAGCACGACCGATGTCGTGGTGGCGAACTGCGCCGTGCTCGTGCCTGAGATGGTCGGCGGCGCGTTGGCAGGACCGAGCGCGACGGTGTTGCTCAGCGTCGTGCTGATCCGTGCGCCCGCATTGTTTGGATCGGCAGTGCTCACGACCGTGTTTATCGTGCCGCTGCCGGCGGTCGTGCCGGCGCCGTGAACGGTGACGCGGACGACAATCTGGTCAGCAGCGGTGACCAGGTTGTCGTATGCGTTCACCACCGTGCCGAGCTGGATTGAGCCGTTCGGCTGCACGATCAGCGGTGCACTCGGCGTCAAATTGCTGCCCACCGACATGATTTGGGCGGAGATGAGCTGCAGCCAGGACGTACCGATCTGGGGCAGCACCTCGTCGATCCGCAGATCCCCCACGCTGCCTTCCGGCAGGGTGACCGTGATGTCGAAGGAGGCGGTTTGGCCTGCCAGGAGGGGCGCCGCGGGCTGATCGGCAACCGAGATGGCCGAGAGCTTGCCCGTTTGCACCGGGGTGCTGGCCGAGAGCGAGGTGACGCTGCTGCCGGCTAAGTTGGCGCCACCGCTCGAGGCGGCGTAGCTGACGATCTGCGCGTTGTTGGTGACCGTCGCGCCAGGCAGCGAGATGGCGTTGGTCGCGGTAGCCGTGAACGTGACGAGGACGACGTTTGCGCCGGAGCTGTTGTCGAACGCCCCGATGGGTGACGTGATCGTCAGGCCACCTCCCGGGCTGAACAGGTTGCCGCTGAACGCGAGGTCATTGCCGGCGCCGTCAACCACGGTCAGATCGAAGTTGGCTATCGTGAAGCCGAGAGGAAGCGTGTCGCGCAGCTTGACGTTGTAGGCGGGGACCGTCCCGAAGTTCTGCAGCGCGATAACGAAGGTGACTTGGTCGCCGGCATCGACGCTGTAGACTTCGTCCTGAAAGGCCTCGCTGGTCAGGCCCGAACTGCTGACCAGGCCGGCAAACTCGCTAGTGAAGGGATCGAACGCCGCTGGCCCGCCGGTTCCAGTGAACGTGCTAGTATCGCCGGAGGCCCA